>NZ_KB913020.1 GCF_000383975.1 Natronorubrum tibetense GA33
CTCCGTCGTCGTCGCACCGCACCGTCATGGCGCTACCGAACACCACTGCACCACCGCACTACCGCACCACTGCATCACCGCACCACTGCACCACTGCACCACTGCATCACCGCACCACTGCATCACCGCACCACCGAACCAGCGCTACTCAGCGCTCGCCATCGTGTTCAGTTTTGATCGCACGTCGTCGCTTAGCGTATACGTCCGTTCGACGGGTCGATCGAGCACGCCTTCCGTCAGCAGTTCCGAACACAGCCCCTGCACCGCGACGGTCGACCGGCTGACGGCGTCGGCGATGGTGGCCGACTCGAGCGGTCCGTCTCGAGCCAGAACGACGAGCGCCCGCCGAGCCGTCGGCACCGTACATTGGGACTGATCGGCCGCGCGCTGGAGGCGGTCGTCGATCCACTCGCCTTCGAAGACTGATTCCGGGGGTTTCGGCTCCGTCGCGGTGGTGATCTCTTCGCTCTCGTCAGCATTGACCTCAGTCTCGCTCGGCCAATCGACCGACGTAAACCCGAACTCGACGTCGTCGCCGCCAGCCTGGAGGATCTCGGTCTCGCTGGTTGAATCCGCGTTCGACCCTCCTGTTGCCTCCGACTCCGCCGTGTTCGCCGCTTCGAGCGCCTGCACCCGATCGCGTAACCGTTCGTTTTCCTCGCGAAGCCGGTCGACTGTCTCCGTTCTGGCGCCGAGTTGCTCTTCGAGCGTCTCGATCCGCTCCGATCGCTCGTCGAGTTCCACCGTTAGCTCGTCGCGTTCGTCCGCGAGGTCGTCCCGCTCGGCCTCGAGGTCGACGATCTCGTCGTGGAGCCGACGTAGTTCCTCGTCGTCACTGCCGCCGAGTTTCGTCTGGAGGGTCTCCTTTCGCGTCAGCGCGTCGGCCATCTGCTTGGCCGCGTTCGAGACGTCCCGCGCCGACTCGAGTTCGTCCTCTAAGGTCTCGATGCGCTTTTCTTTCTTTTCGAGTTCGTTCTCGAGTTCGAGGATGCGACTCTCTTCGCGATCCTTTCGTTCGGAGATATCCTGGAGGTCGCCGACGAGAGCGTCGGAGACGGATTTGAGTTCGGGTCGTTCGAAGTCGTCGAGACCGGGCGTTGCGCCCGCGTCGAACGTGCGCTTGCGTCGGAACTGCACCTTGCGGACATCGACATCCATCCAGTCGGTCTGGACGAACCCCTGGCCGTCGTTCAACTCCGAGACCAGCTCCGAGTACTCGGTGTCGATGATCCGCCCGACGACGTTCGTGTCGTTGTCCCAGGTCAGTCGGTGCCAGACGAGCCAGTTCGCCTGCGTGATGAAGTCTTTCTTGACGTCGGCGGGGCGCTGGCTGATGCCGAGAATTCCCAGCCCGTGTTTGCGCCCTCGCTTGCTGATCTTGATCAGCAACCGGCCCGTCTCGCCCATCCCGCCGCCCTCAGGAATGTACTCGTGGACCTCCTCGACGACCAGCAGGAACGGCTTCTTCAGCTTCTTTTCCTTGACGAACAGCTGTCGGGCGATCTTCCGAAGCAGTTCGTCGGCTACGTCTTCGTCGAGGTAGCCCGACACGTCGAGGATCACGGGGACGTTCTCCTCGAGTGCCAGCGACGCCATCTGTTCGGCGTGCTCCGGTCCGATCTGAATGTCACACTCTTCGTCGGCCCCGGCGTGGAGCATCTCGTACTCCTCTTTGAGCCCGTAGTACTCGCCGTCCGTGTCGACGATCAGGAGCGGGAATCCGGACTCGAGTAACTCCTCGGCGATCACCGACGCCGTGTTCGATTTCCCCGATCCCGATTTTCCGGTCACGAACCCGCGGCCGGTCAGCAGTTCGACGACGGGAAGATGCAGATCGGTCCCGTCGTCGCGTTCGCCGACGAGGATCTCGCGTTGATCGCTCACCGCCCCACCACCTCGTTCGCGCGCGACGTGTTCATACGTCGTACAGTTCGAACACGACACCTTGAATATTGGCCTCGATTCGTGTCCCGGCTCTCGATACGTCGAGTGACGTTCCGCTTCTCTCATCCTCTAACAGTGTACACTGTGTGAACGGTGTAAAATGCACACACTGTTCTAACTGTCTTTGCACGTTGAATCGCCCGCGCGTCGTTCCCCTCGAATAACGACCGCCGATCGAATCGTCATTGTCCTAGAGGTGTCCTCGGGAAGGCGGTTCAGACGACTGTCGCTAGTGGACACGGTGTACACTTCTTACACTGTGTATTTAGGCCGGCTACGTTCCTCGGCCGGTGGCCGCCGACTGTCGTTGACTGTCTCCGAATTCTGTACTGTTGGAATTTCTCACACAGTGTAAGAGTTACACACATTGTACACTGTGTAAAATGTCCTTCTCTGAGCTGCTTACTCGGCATCCGACAGACATCCCGTACTCTCCCTCTCTCCTTCGATACTCCCTCTTCAGTAATTACTTTGTAGACCGTGTACACGGTGTCAGATTTGTGCCTCTGCTACACCGTTCAGACCGTTCGAACTGTGTAGACTGTTTCCGCTACTGTTAAGTCACGCTGGTCGGATGATTGATGTGATACTCGCCGTGTCAGATCGGACCAAACATCCTACAATGTCTACACCGTGGCCACGCTGTAAACGGCTCGCACCTCGAGCACCGTTCGAACGGTCAGTCGCGCGATCGGCCGTTGGACGGGTTCGATTTGCACACTGTGCAGACATTCTACGCAGTTCACAACGTTCAGGCGGCTTGAACTGTGTCGGCTGTTCGTACCGTTCGACCGTTAGCGGCCGCTTGCCTCGCGCGATCGATCGTTCGGAGCGTGCGCCAACTCGGCCACTCAACGGACCGTTCGAACGTCGAACACTGTGTTCGAATTCAACACCGTGTGCACGGTGTGGACTGTTCGGGCCTCGAGGACGCTCTTCCCCGTTCGAACAGTCCGGACCGTCGACACGGCGACGGAGGTGTTTCCACGAATGACGAAAACCCCACGCGCCGTTAGCGTCGCCCTCCAGAAAGGCGGCGTCGGCAAGACGACCCTCGCGATCAACCTCGCGGAACGACTCGCCAACCGAGACAACGACGTCCTGCTCGTCGATCTGGACCAGCAGGGCAACGCCACCGAAGGCGTCGGCCTGAGCGACGCCTACTCGAGTGACGTGCACATCGGTGACGTCCTTGAGGAGGGAACCGACACGACGCTTGAGGACGTGATCCACTCGACCAGTTCGTTCGACGTGCTCCCCGCCCACGAGGATCTCGATAGCGTCGAGAACAGCATCCGCAGCGCGACCTTCGGCGAACTCTGGATCAGAAACGAGATCGTCGATCCCGTGCTCGGCGACGAGTACGACTACGTCGTCGTCGACTCGCCGCCGAACCTCGGGCCACTCGCCGACGCGTCGCTCATCTCGACGCAGAACGTTATCGTCCCGCTGCGGATGAGCGAACCCAGCGTCAGCGGCTTCGAGCGCATGTACACCCAGCAGATCGGGCCGATCCGCAAGGAGATCGACCTCGACATTCTTGCGATCGTCCCCAATTCGCTGGCCGGCGACAACGAGGAAAAGCGGATCATCGGCGACTTAGAGGAGTCCCAGTTCGGCGAGTACCTCCCGGCGTTCGCTCGTTCGGCCCATTTCGACGATACGGACTCCCCCGGGCCGGGAATTCGGGAACGGATCGCCTTCAAACGAGCGTGGCGCGAGGGCGTCCCGCTCGCGGAGTACGACCCCGATAACGACATGCTGGACCGGCTGGATGAACTGGCTGCAGCCGTCGAGCGCGGAGGTGTCGCGGATGCCTGAGGACAACCGGTTTGCCGGGCTGAGCGACGCCGTCGAGGACGACGAACTCGACGACGCGGACGAGGAATCGGCGTCGGACACCGGATCGTCGGTTCCCGACGACGATTCGAGTGCCAACGCGGACTCGTCGACGACGGTCGAGTACGAGTCCACCGAAGCGGACGCGGAGGAAGGTGACGGCGAGCAGTTCGAAGACGAGTCGAGCGCCAACGACTCGGCCGACCGCGACGCCGACGATCCGACCGCGTTCCCCTTCGACGCCACCAAGAAGAAGACGGTGTACGTCCGGCCCGAAACGCTCGACGGACTCGAGGACGCCCGCGCGCTCGTGGACGCACAGCTGCGTACCGAACACGACGTCCGCGACTTGACCGGCCGGGAGTTCTACGACGCCGCGTTTCGACTCGCGGCCGCCGATACGGACGGGTTGATCGACGAGATTCTCGAGGCCCGCGAGGAGTAGTCAGCCGGCGTTCTTGTTTCCTTACTCGTCTGCGTCGGATCCATCGCTCTCACCGCTCGTTTCGACTGTTTGTTCGCGAATCGTCATCCCCTTACGGCCGAGATGTTGGAGCTGTTTGCGGGCGAAATCTTCCTCACGCGTGCCGCGAGTGGCGAGCACGTAGACGAGCGCCCCGCCGGCGGGACGCATCGTTCGGCCGGCGCGCTGGGTGCCCTGCCGACGAGAGCCACCGAGACCCGAGGCGACGATCGCGAGATCCGCAGTGGGGAGGTCGATCCCTTCGTCGCCGACGCGGGAGATGACCAGCAAGTCGCGTTCGTTCCGCCGGAACTCCTCGAGCAGCCGCCGTCGCTCGTGGTGGGGCGTCTCGCCGCTGAGGAAGGGAACGTCGAGTGCGGCCGCGAGGTCACGTCCCTGTTCTAGGTAGTCCACGAAGACGAGCGCCTTCGCGTCGGGGTGAGCCGAGAGTAGATAGCGGACGTCGTCGACTTTTCCCCGGTTTTTCGCGGCGATTCGGTAGCGCTCCTGGCCGTCCGCGGAGGCGTAGGCATTTCGCTGTCCCTCGTCGCCCCACGGGACGTAGCGAATCTCGAGTTCGGGTTCGGCGACGAAGCCGGCCTCGAACAGCGCTTCCCAGTCGGTGCCGATCGGCGGCCCGACGAGGGTGAAGATCTCGGTCTGGCGGTCGTCCTCCCGGATGGGGCTGGCGCTTAGGCCCAGTCGATGACGGGACTGCAGGTGCGTACTCCGCCGGTAGACGTCCGACGGGACGTGCTGGCACTCGTCGAACACGACGAGTCCCCACTCGCGGTCGTCGAACAGCGAGCGGTGGCGGTCCATTCCCGCGATCTGGTAGGTCGCGATCGTCACCGGGCGGACTTGCTTTCGACCCCCGTGGTACTGCCCGATCTGGTGGGGCTCGAGCGAGGTGTACTCCTCGATCGCGTCGGCCCACTGTCTTGCCAGATCCCGACTCGGGACGAGCACGAGTGTTTCGCCACCCACGTGGGCCATCGCGCCCATCGCGGCGATGGTCTTTCCGCTCCCCGGTGGACCGACGAAGACTCCCTCGCCGCCCTCCGCGAAGCGATCCACCCACGTCCGCTGGTAGTCGCGCAGCGAAATCTCGAGGTCGATCGGGAGGTCCTCGCCGGACTCGAGATCCCGGTGGTCTTGGACCGGGTAACCGGCCTCGTAGAGAAGCCGCTTGATGGCGGCTTCCGATCCCTCGCGAACCCAGTCTTCGGTGTCCGAGATCGGCGCGTGGACGTGTTCCTCGTCGAGTTTCTGGCGGGCGACGTTCCCCATGATTTCCGGGCTCTTGGCCTCGAGGACGGTGTAGCCCTCCTCGTGAGTCGTCAGTCTGAACTGGTGGGCGCGATCCCACTGGCTGTGGACCCAATCCTCGAGAGCCTCCGAGCGCTGGCCGAGCGCCTGTCGCATCGTTCGCGCGAGGGTGTCGAACGAGTCGTGGGGTGCCTGCCAAATATCCTCCGGCCTGACGACGTATCGATACCCCTGCTCGCCGTTGCCGTCTGCGAGGTGGGCGAACTGGGAGAGCTGTGCGCGGGTAAACTGATCCGGTCGATCGACAATAACCTCGCGACGCTTCGGGAAGACGACGACCCGTTCGCGGTCGGTGAGGTCCTCGAGTTCGCTCGGATACCAGACGACGGGATCCGTCTCGACGGAGAGGCGTTCGACGTCGCCGCGGCCGGCCAGATCCGCGAGCGCGTCCCGTGCCTTTTCGGAGGGTATCTCGAGCGTCCGCGCGACGGCTGCAGCGGTAAGGACGGGCCGACCTGCTTCCTGCGATGCATCGTGAAAGTCCGCGAGTGTAAGCCGGTCGTCCTCTCGCTCGTCTTCGGTCTCTTCGGCAGTCTCGTCGTCCGCTTCGGCCGCTTGGTCGTCGGGTTGGTGGCTTTCGCCACCAGTCTCCCCCGAAGCACGTTCGTCGGTCACTGGCGGGTCGTAGCGGCGGTGCGGGTAAACCGATTTCGCTCGGCAGGCGCTTTCGGGTCCGTTTGCGTCTCATTAGCTCCGACGGGACTCGCTCGTCCTCAGCCGTTTCATCCCCCAACCGGTAGCTCGAGATCGATCTCGTCCGAAATGCACTCGTCTGATTCGCCCTGCTCGTCCGGCTCGAAGCTCGCGCCCACGTCGTCCCACGCCGTCGAACACTCCTCGCGGGGGACGTCGAGGTTCGTCGACTGCCACATATCGCCGACGCCGGGCGTCCCCCGCGGGAGCAACTGCGGACTTGGGACGACGACCGGGACGACGAGGCTGTTCTCGAATCCGATCGGCTCGACGGAACCGACCACGAGTTCGTCCTGATCCGCCCACGGGGGCGTCTCGAAGGAGACTCGCGTGTCCTGGCGAACGTATGTCGTCTCGTCGCTGGCCGCGGGATCGCCACTGTTCGCCCGAACCTCGAAGCGGGCGTACTCGCCCTGCACTTCGAGATAATAGATATCGAGTTGCAGGAACGACAGCGATGGAACGGGCAAGAGCGGCAGTCCTGGGAAGCCGACAGCGTCGAAGTAGCCAGTCCCCATCGACGCGTGTTCGCTCGTCGAATGAGTCTCGAGCAGTGTTCCACCTTCCGGACGGACCGCAGGGACATCGGTTCGGTTGACCGTCTCGAGCGACAGATACGTCGGCGAGCCTTCGACCTGATAGCTGGTGTCTTCTAGTAGCTCCGAATCCGGGCCGGGTGCCCGTGCGTCTTCGGGTCGGCTCTCGGGGTCGAGCATCGACTCCACGAACTCGAGCGGTGCGCCGAGCAGGTCGTTGCCGGCGTCGAGTAGCCCACCGAGCAGGTCGTCGACCATCCCGGAACCGCCCTCGATCGTTTCCTCGTGATAGCTCTCGACCGTCTCGATGTGCTCGTAGATCGCCTTGAAGTACTGTTTCCGAACTTCGGCCCGAAGCAAATCGGCGGTGTTCTCGTAGCTTCCGGTCGTGTTCTCGTAGACGAGTTCGTCCTCGACGCTCCGGACGGTGTCTTCGACCTCGCCGAGCGGACTCGGTTGCTCCAGCATACTCCAGAGGTCGGTCTCGTGGGGTGGAACCGACGCGACGACCGCTTCGTGAGTTCGGTTGAGTTCGCCGATCACCCAGTCGTAGAGCAAGGTTCTGTCCCGCGGTTCGACGTCGATGTCCGGATCGCTCGAGTACGGAATCGCGCGCTCGAAGTCGCTTTCCGTGACGATCGACCGGCTCGAACCTTCGATCTCGTCCTCGAGTTCACGTTCCTGTCCCCCCACTGATCCCGCATCGAGATCGAACGTTTCGCCGACGGCATCCGCTTCGATGCCCTCGAAGTTGCCGACGAAACCGTACGACTCGTTCCACGAATCGGTACTGAACGGCGACTCGAGCCCTCGGGATTCGCGTTCGACCTCGATGTCTTCCGCGAGATCCGCGTCGATTCCGTAACTCGCACTGTACGTCACCGGCCGTTTCCAGTTCGTTCGAACCTGTTCGAGGGGGATCGTCACGTTCGTTATCGGATCGAGGTCCGTCTCGTGGTCGTGTCGCCACGTTTCACTCACTCCGACGTCGGTCTCGTACTCGAGGTCGATCTCGGCGAGCTCTCGGTCGTCAAATCCGGTCCCGTCGTCGGAGGCGACGTCGATCGAGACGCTGGCGTCGCCGCCGCTGGTCGTATAGCTGCGGTCGACTCGAGACCAGTTCTCGCCCGGTCGCTCCGTCCGAGGCAACTGATCGTGTTTGGTCGGTCCCGCTTCGCTCGTGTCGATATCCACGTCGTAGACGGTCTCCATGCTGTCGTCTGTTAGATCGCTTGCGGGTGCGGACTCGTCGATGAGTTTCTCGAGATCGGCCAGTTGCTCCTCGAGCCCGTCGACGGCGTCCGCTGCGTCCTGATTCGCCGGCTCGTCGTCGTAGTACTCCTCGAGATAGACGTCGTTGAACCGCTCGTGCTTCTCGAGCGAGTCGTTGAATTCGGATTCGACGTCGTCCATCGTGAGCCCCGCGACCAGCTCCATGTACGCGATGTCGGCGAACGGGTGGGGCTGAATCTCGACATCCGTGTCGATGTTCTCCTCGAGGAGCGTGAGGACGATTTCCTGGATCGTCGGCGGCTCAGGATAATCGATCTCCCCTTCGGTGTCGACGAAATCGCTCTCACAGAATGTATCCGATCCGTTGATTTCGTCTCCGAGCTGCTCACCCAGGAGTTCGTCGAGATCGATATCGCCCGCCTCTGAGGTGAGGTCGTTCGCCATACAGACCGTGGGTAGGAACCTTGCGTGATCCTCGTACGGATCTGCCGTCCCGAACGAGGCCTCCTGCAGCGCGAAGATGGCGTCGTTGGCCATCACCTCGGTGTGTTCGTTCGGCGTGAGGTTGTGAAACGTTCGGTCGCTGCTCACGAGGCGATCGTAGTAGGCCTTCCCCCAGACGTAGGGGTACATCCGTGCCGCGAAGTAGCGGCCGAACCCGTCGTAGAACTCGTCGGCCTCGAAGAAGCCGGTCTCGAGTTGCTCCTCGAACTCACTCGTCCGATCGTGTAACCCGAGGGCGTTCGTTCCCACTGATATCGTGATATCACGCCGCTCGCTGACCGTCTCCGCTCCGTCGTGCTCGACGGTGAGGTCGACGTCTTCGACCGTGACGGTGAGCACGTCGTCGTCGGTTTGCTCGAGTTCGATCCGATCGATGGCGCTCTCGAGGTCGTCGCTGTCGTCCCAGTCGAGTCGGTCGACCGACGCGACAACGGTTCGGTCGTGGCCGATCTCCTGCTCGGTGCTGGCGAGCGATACCGCAACGTCGCGGTAGATACGGAGCGCGAGATACTGCTCGAACACGTCGTCGGAATCGATCGCATCGGCGAACGCCGCGTCGGCGCCGTCCGTCGAACTGACCGGTGCCTTGGCGGCGTCGTCCGTCGCACGGACGACCGCGTGACGAATTTCTCCGGTCGCGATCGATTCGGCTCTGTCGACCGCGAGCCCCTGATCGACATCGACTTCCGGACGGTCTCTGGACTCGAGCACGGCGACGATCGAGATACTGCTGACGAGCAAGAGGACCGCGAGCAGCGCGAACGGGATCCGCGCCCGGTCGTCCGATGCGAGCGAGACGGTTCTTCGTCGCCCGCTCATGGTTGCCACGTCTGGACGGTGATCGTCACGTCATCGGTCGATACCTCGTCGGCGAGCAGCACCGTGATGGCTTCATCTCTCTCGCTGTCGTCGCCGTGGGTCTCGTCGATCGCCTCGAGTTCGTCCGCGAAGGCGGTTTCCAGATCGCTCGCGATCCAGTCTGCGAGGCCGCTCGCTCCGGAGTCGGATTCGCTTTGGCTGTCGGAGCCGTAGAGCACGTGGTCGTTCGCCTCGAGCGCGTCGGCCTCGCTTCGATTGAGTGGGCTCTCGTCGTCGGAATTCGTCTCCTCGTCGAACTCGTATTCTAGCGGGGCGACCAGTCGTTCGTAGTGGTAGACCGTGAGTTCCCGCGAGAGTCCCTGACTCTCGAGCGTTCGCTGGGTCGACTCGGGCGGAAAATAGCCCTCGATTATGGCCGCCCCGATGGCTTCTCCGGCGGTCTCGAGCACGTCGTCGGATTCGTCAGACTCGGTGGACAGATCGGCTTCCTCGACAGCCGGACGGTCACTTGAGGCGGAGAGCGTTCGACTCGAGATGTCCTCGTTCGGTGGCGGTCGCTCGCCGGCCGTCGCCGTGCCGTTGATCGCCGCGCCCTCGTAGGGTTCCCACTCTGCGACGACGTAGAACTCGCGGTTCGCCCCGAGGAGGGCACTCGCCGTAGAGGCGTCGACGGCGTCCTCGAAGTCGTTAGCATACGGCAGTATCTGCTCGCCGTCGATGTGGAGATTCGTGACGGCTGCGTCGGCGAGCAGCCCGGTTGCCGAGCCGTAGTCGGTTCGGGTGTAGTTGCCGTCGCGCTCGTCGACCGGGTCGACGCCCTCGAGATCGTACTCGACGCTGAGGGTCACTGCAGCCAGCGTCTCGACCGTTCTGTCGGGGCGGGTTTCGTCGCGCTCGTCGTCCGCCGCGTGGAGATAAGCCCCGAGCAGAAGCACGCTCGCACTGACGAGCAGCAGGGCCATCGCGACGTCTACGACCGTGCTGACACCCCGTTCGGTGTGTCGGTTACGCCGTATGCTCCGATCCCTACGCGGTGACGAGCGTGACACGGTACTCACCCGATTGGGCGTCCTGCGCTATCTCCGCGGCGTCGCTGGCGATGTCGGCCGTGATCGGTCCACCCTCGCAGATGTCCGCAAACCCATGACTGCTCTCGAGCCGACCTTCGCACTCGAGCGAGCCGTCGGTGTAGACGCCGACGGCGATGGGGTAGACGAGTGCGTTTTGGCTTTCTCCGTGTTCCGTGAGCGGGACCTCGAAATCGATTTGCGAACCGTCCCCGATATCCGTCTCATTCTCGGTCTCCAGCAGTTCGTTGTCACCACCGTGTTCGACGTCGTCGAAATCTCGATTTCCGTGGCCAGCGAACTCGAATCCGGTGAGCACGACTTTGATCTCGGTTCCCGACGCGGCCGTGTAGCGAACCGTCGCTTCGGTGGCAGCTGTCGTCTCGAAACTGCTTGGGGCGTTTTCAGCCCGGTCGATGGAGCCGGCAGTCTCGACAGTCGTTCCTGCTTCCGCCTCGACCTCGAGCGTTCGAACGGCCAGTTCGCCGTCCGCGTGTTTCCACTCGCCGTCGGTCTCGTCGTGTGCCTCGACGAGATCGGTGAGGAACTCGCCCTCAATATCTTGTCGATCGGTCCCGACGGCGTCACCGTAGGCTGACTCGAGCGATGCGCCGCGAGCGATCGCCTCGAGCCGTTCGTTCCCCATGACGGGGACCACGGTTCCGTACGCGAGAGTGGAGCGAGCGGTCCCGTGGTCGTTTCGCAGCGAGACGGTGGGCCCCTCGACTTTGACTTCCGCGGCGTCGTGGCCGTACGTCGCGCTGGCGTCGTGCGTGGTCCCGGCAACGCGGTCGATCGTGTTCGCGGCCTGATTCGCGTCCGGCGGCGGACCCGTCGGGAGTCCGAGTACGATACCGGCGAGCCCCACACTGACGATGCTGACGGCCAGCCAGACGTACCATGCGTCGGCCGGTGTCTCCCAATCCATGCGGCCACTGGCCGACTATTCGTATTTAAACCTCAGTAGCGATGGAGTAGCGCGTGAGTTCTCTGCTGTGCTCTCTTGTGAATTTTCGTCTCTCGAGGGCGGCCACTCGAGGTTTAAGCCTCCCACTCCACGGCTTCCGGAGCTTCCAATAAAAGAATGTTTGCGGACCCTCCCACCCCGCTCAACGGAGTCGATACCCTGTGCTAACAGCGGAAGCAGTGGTGTAGATTCAGGTTGCCATCCAGGGTGTTCGTCAATTCTGGCGCTGTTCCAGTTCCTCGATTCGCTCGTCTTTGGCGTCGACCGTCCGCTCGAGTTGGGCACCCCGATCCTGTCGGCGCTGTTCGTGAGTGTTGATTTCCTCGAGATCGTCCACGAGGTCCTCCGAGACGGATTTGAGATCCGGTCGTTCGAACTCCTCGAGTCCCGGCGTCGCACCCGCGTCAAACGTGCGCTTGCGCGTGAACTGGACCCGGTCGATCGACGCGTTCCAATCGGCCTGGACGAATGCCTCTCCGTCTCGGAGATCGGCCACGCGGTCGCGATACTCGGTGTCGGCGACCCGACCGACGACTTTGGTGTCGTTCTCCCACGTGAGTCGGGGCCAGACAAGCCAATTGGCCTGTGTGATGAAGTCCTTCTTAACATCGGCCGGTCGCTGGGAGATCCCGACGATTCCGAGTCCGTGCTGACGGCCGCGCTTTCCGATGTTGAAACCGAACTGCCCGATTATAGAGTCTGGTCTTGCGTTTTATGCAATAGAACATTTTAGAGACGGCACGCCCTTCTGCTTCAACCTTATCTGAATACCGCCAAACGTGTGCACCAAATTCTATAGTTGGGTTTATTGTAACAAATAAATGGTCTATACTCACACTCAAACAATACTAACTACTGAAATATTTTGAGATGTAATAAAATATGTCTAACCAGACGCTCAAAAATTGGAAACAATAACTATATTATATAGTACGTTAACTATATAGGTATATATGTCTATTTTTAATATGTAATGATTGGAAATAGAGATAATTCAACCAGGAGAAATGTGCTGAAAACAGTAACCGCATTTGGTGCAGTTGGAGCTGTCCCTACAATTAGTACAGCCTCGGAGGGTGGTAGAAATGTTGGTGGTATCCTAGAACAGGCGCGTAAGATAGGAGATAATGCGGGACAAGATGCACGCCAAAATTATCTTGAGGCGCATGACATGGAATCCACGTACGTTCAGCATCAATATTTCGCGGAAGAGGAGCCAGATGACATAAGTGCACAGGCACCTAGTGGCTATTGCATACAACCAACTTCATGTGATGATCCATTTATTGATGCAACTCTTTCGCTTGTTGCCCCAATGTGGTCAGACTATTATATCGCAGATTTAAGTGTGAGGTACAAATATATGAAAAATGCTAACGTATATCAGGGGCCAGAACCCCCAGATGATCTAGCCGCACTTATTTGGCAACAAAATCGATGGGAACTAAGAGATCAACAAGACATTCCAGATTCGACGAATACAGGTGAATATACTGAATGGGATGAAGGGAGTTGGAATGAAGAGGGGCTCGCATTCCATGTGGACTCATATAAGCGAGCTGCAGATAGTGGAAATACTACTACTACTGGTCCACCAGATGAATATGAATGGAGTATGAGTCTGGGTGTAGCGGCGTATGTTGTACCTGGAAGCGAATTTGAGGAAAGTGATAATATAAACGCAAAATATTATTACACTTGGGACACGTTTAATATTTATGATGTTGGTGTCGCTTTCCCATGGGCTGTGGATATCACTGCAACAGGTTCCTCAAATAAAGAGGATCTACAAACTGAAGTTGATGAAACAACATTGAGTGTGAGTTTAGACGATGTATAGACATTGACTGTTTAAGACTTTATTCTATTCTCAACAATCGTACCACTGGTCAACCGTTCCATCTTGATTTAAGGTCATTCCGATATCCCCCATATCGCAGTCGCTACCTCGTGGATGATTGGGCGTGTATTCCCAAGATTTAGAGTGGCCATTTGAAGTAAATATGTTGACTTCTAGTGGTTCCTGAGTAATATCCCCCGCTCTGCCAAATTGATCGGTGTCAAGTGAAAATACGTGACTAAACAAGTGTTCGTCTTCATCATCAGTTAAGAGAACTGCTACCTCTACCGGTTGTCCAGAAGCGTTATCAACGAGAACTTCAATTTCATCTTCGCTAGCCCCAATTTCAGACGGAAAATAGGTACAACCTGCGACTGTTGTGCAAGTAATGACACTAACGCCGCCTAGTAAGCCTCTTCGAGATAAAACCGGTCTTGATTGTTTTGTTGATCTAATACCGTCCATAACTAATGCTGTATTTAGTGGGATAAAACCCTTGGGCTGATTCTGTCTCACTCCTCGTATCGGCCAGTTCAGCTTGAATTTTGTCGAACAAGAACTACACCGCAACTGTTGATGAAACTTTGTACTTAACTCCCCCTTGCCGGACTCTCGCTTTTAAAAACTCTACAAAACTTTAATATCTTGGTGCTGAACGTGTATTGCGAGAGGTGGAATGTAGAGACCCCTCGTTCTCAAATTGCTTTAGCAATGCTCAAGCAGAAACTGCTGATCAATGGGGGAGTACGGATGTGAACGTCCGAAGCTTCTTGAGTTAGTACTAAGTACTAAGGATGTGGCGAACCAGATCAAGTCTTCCGGCGCTGCGGGGCTCGCGTTGCAGGTCACCGAACCCGCACGGGCGGCCGGACTCGTTGAGGAAGACGCTGACGGCGACGCAACCGAGCTCGCCGACGTACGCGTATTCGCGTTCGACCACCTCTTGCTCGTGATCGATATCGATGCAGTCTCGACGCCGGACGTGGCGGAGGTAGTCGTTGCAGCGGCGACCGACACCGACAGCGTGTATCGAGCGGTCGACGCGACCGTCCAGATCGCCGGCCACGGGTATCAGGTCCAGTTGCCGCCTGCGTCCGATGCAGGATTCACTGAAGGGGATCGGGCTCCGTGCCACCCAGCGCCTGGTAATGTCGCGATCTCGAGAGACGACGGTACGTCTGCTGTGGCCGATGCCGGTCGACTGGCTGGTGACCTGGTGGCGATTCGAAAAGAGCTGTAGTTCACTCGCCAGTAGAAGGCCGCTCGAGGTCTCGCTCCGCAATCTCTACCCGTTCAAAGATATTCGCGCTACGGGTCGGATCTCGGCTCCCGTAAGCCAGTTCGACGTTCTCCCGGCCTTCGAACTCAACCAGTGACCCGATATCTTCGCCTTCCCGCGCTTCGACAAGCAGTCGGTCCCCATCGCGAGCGACCAGAGAGACCAGGGATGCTCGTCGAACGGCGGGTATCGAGTCGTCCATATCGTCGGGCGTGAGCCAGAGAAAGACCGTCGACTCGAGGTCGTCGGCCGGGTTCTTGAGAACGTCCTCGAGCGTTCGTTCGCGTTTTCGGTCGTCGTTTTCACTACTGGGCATGTTCAGTTACCTCCGGTTCTGACTCTCTGTCTTGTCGATCGAACCGATTCAGCGTCGTGTTCGTGACGTGGTGGGCGTACTGCAGTTGGTTCGCGTCGTGCTCAAGCGGCTGGCCGTCCTCATCGAAGCCGACGTAGATCGGGTACTGTCCGTCTGCCCCGCCTCGAGCGCCTCGACCTGCCGGTAGTCCTCGCCGTACCAGGACATACTCGAGACCGACACGTTGTCGAGATGGTTCATCAGCATGTAGCGGTAGGCCGCCTCGGTCGCGAACGACCGTGTTTCGTACAGCAGCGTCCAGCCGACGTGTTCCCACTCGTCGCCGGTCTTGTCGGTGATCCGGGCACGCCAGAGTGCGTCAATTCTATAATCGGACTAATACTCAAGGACATAAGTACGTAAAGACGCTCGGCGGTTCAATGGTGTCAAGCGCGGTCAGTGCAGCCCCTTGAAGTTTATCCAGTGTGTCGAACAGGCGGTTGCCCAGTGCTTGGTTGAGACGTCGCCAGCACTCTTCCACGGGGTTCAGCTCCGGTGAACCCCGTGGAAGGTAGCACAGTTCGATCGGGGTTCTTTCGGCGTATTCCTGCACCTTGTTCGCCGTGAAATAGGAAGCGTTGTCCAAGACGACGCAGATCTTGTCGCCGAACTCGGTTTGGAGAGCATCGAGAAACCGAATTGTGGTGTCGCTGTTGAAATTTTCCTCACACGGCAAAAAGAACGTCTCGCCGCTGTCGCTGACCGCCCCAAGGAGTTTGATACTGTCCCACGCGCCCGTCACCGGGAGTGACGGGCGCTCTCCTTCTGGAAACCACGCGTAGATCAGCGTTGAGAGCACCTGACGCGTCTGATCAATGGTCAGGAGCGTGTATTCGTCGTCCAAGTTGTCGAGCTTTTTTTGAACCCGTCTTTCCACGCTTCCTGAGCTCGTTCGTCGGACTTGTGGAACTCCGGCCGGGCTGTCTTCCAGGACAGCCCGGCCTCAGACATCAGTCGTCGGATGTGTCGTTCGCAGTACTCGACACCGAACTCCTCAACGAGATAATGACGAGCGAGTGGAACAGACCACGCAGGCGCGTCAAGCCCAATTTCCTCTGGTGATTTGTGGAGCACTTCAACGAACTGCTCGTACTCTTCGTCGGAGAGCTCTGAGGGTCTTCCCGACCGGTGTTCGTCGTAGACGACCTCCTCGAACGGCTCGTCGGCGAGCCGTTCGAGTCGGTCAAGCCACTGCGAGAGCCAGGCAGCAGTATATCCATACCGTTCAGCGACCTCTTCTAACGTCGCACCGTCTTCTTCGAGATAATTGATTGCCGCCATTAGCCGCTGTGTCGGCTTCTTCCCCTCGACCTCCGCCAAGACCTGGCGGAGGTCTTCAATAGAGACGTTGTCGAGAGAGTTCATAATCGATCAATGTTGTTCCTCGTTTAAAATACTTTTAGCCGGTAGTATAAGACCGCGTGCTCCTGAAGTTAAGAATAACAGTTCTCGAGCGGTATCTCTGTGCACACCACTGTTTCCGGAACTTCCGCAGAGAGTATATTTAGGACCCACTCACCCCACCAGTTCCGTTGTTAATACTGACTGATTGTTCCCCCATCGCGGAATGAAGCGTTGTCGATGACCCATCCCCTCTCGCAAACTAACAGCGGAAGCAGTGGGGTGGGTCAGGGTGTCGTCTGAAGAAGTTCCTCTAATCCCGATTTCACATCCAAAAACGCCCGCCTAAACTCCAAACTACCCAAAACCCATTTTCACCGCGTCGGCTTCCCGTTCTCCCGCGCTGCCTCGAGATGCCGTCGTTCAATCACAACCTCATCGGCCTTCTCGTTCGCTTCGTCCGGATCGTACTTGCTGGCGACCTCCCGGATCGCTTTCATCGAGGCCGTTCGGACGAGCGCCTCGAGGTCCGCTCCCGTATACCCCTCCAACTCGGCGGCCAGCGCCGAAATGTCGATTTCGTCGTCGAGCGGCTTTCCGCGGGTGTGGACCTCGAGGATCTTTTCTCGGGCCTCCCGGTCCGGTTCACCGACCAGAACGTGCGTATCCAGCCGTCCCGGACGGAGCAGCGCGGGATCGATCTGATCTTTCCGATTCGTCGCCGCGAGCACCACCAGATTCGGGTTCTCCCGCATCCCGTCGAGTTCGGTTAGAAGCTGTGAGACGACGCGTTCGGTCACCTCGTGGCCCTCGCCGCGGGCGGCTGTGATCGCGTCGATTTCGTCGAAGAAGACGATCGAGGGCGCGGACTGTCGGGCGCGCTCGAACACCTCGCGGATCGCCTTCTCGCTCTCGCCGACGTAGCGGTCGATGATCTCCGGGCCGTCCACGCGGACGAAATTGACGTCGGTTTCACCCGCGAGTGCGCGTGCGAGCAGTGTTTTTCCGGTTCCGGGTGGGCCGTAGAGCAAGACGCCGGAGGGTGGGTCGGTGTTCGTCTCTTCGAACAGCCGATCGTAGGTCAGCGGCCACTCGACGGACTCTCGGAGGATCTGCTTGGCGTCCTCGAGCCCGCCGACGTTCGAGAAGTCCGTGTTCGGCGATTCGGCGACGTACTCGCGCATCGCGGAGGGCTCGACGGCGGCGAGCGCGTTGTCGAAGTGCGATTTCGTCACCGTCGGACTTTCGTTCCACTCGTCTCGCTCGTCGGATTCGGTTGGTCGGTCCCGGATCGCAGCCATCGCGGCCTCGCTCGCGACGGCGTCGAGGTCGGCCCCGACGAACCCGTGCGTGCGCCGAGCGATAGCGTCGACGCTTACGTCGTCGTCGAGCGGCATTCCGCGGGTGTGGACCTCGAGGATCTCCTTTCGGCCCTCTATGTCAGGGACGCCGACCTGAATCTCGCGATCGAAGCGTCCGCCGCGACGGAGCGCCGGATCGATCACGTCGACCCGATTCGTCGCGCCGATGACGATCACCTCGCCGCGGGCGTCGAGACCGTCCATCAGCGTCAGAAGTTGGCCGACGATCCTGTTTTCGGCGTCGCCGTCGTCGTCGCGGGTGCCGGCGATGGAGTCGATCTCGTCGAAGAAGATGATCGTCGGCGCGTTCGCCTCGGCCGCTTCGAACACCTCGCGGAGTCGTTCCTCGGACTCGCCTTTGTACTTCGACATGATCTCCGGGCCGGAGATCGTCTCGAAGTTGGCGTCGACCTCGTTCGCGACCGCGCGAGCGATCAGCGTCTTCCCGGTTCCCGGCGGCCCGTACAGTAGAACCCCGGAGGGTGGCTCGACGCCGAGCCGTCGGAACAGCTCCGGCTCCGAGAGCGGGAGTTCGATCATCTCGCGGACGAGTTCGAGCTCCTCGTCCAGCCCGCCAATATCTTCGTACGTGACCCCGGAGGTGGGTTCCGCCTCGGCCGTCCCGGACGGAGGACCATCTGCCGTTCCGCCGGTTCCCACCGTCCCACCGCTACTGCCGCTTCCGCCGCCACCCTCGGCACTCCCGTCGGCGCCTCGGCTGGCGCTCGAAGAGCCCTGCTGAGCCGTCTTCGCGCTTGCCCCGGCGATCCGAACCGTGGTCGTGCTCGTGATCCGAACGTCGCCGCCGGGATCGGTGTCAGTTACTCTGAACGGCTCCTGTCCGAGACCCTCGACTCGGATCTGTTCACCTGCCCGAACCGGTCGATTCCGGAGCGTCTTGGCCGCCGCTCGCTCCGCGCTGCCCCGCTGGGTGTCGGTGAACGACGACGGTGCGGCGAGTGTGACTCGATTCGCTTCGGCGATCGTCGACGTGTCCTTCGTCCGGACGGCCACCGTATCGCCGACGTGTGCGCCGGCGTTCGCGCGGGTGTCGCCGTCGATCTGAATGACGTTCTCCGGAACCGACGAGTCTGCCGGCCACATCTTCGCGACGGTCGTTTTTTTGCCTTCGATGACGACGGTGTCGCCGCTCAACACGCCGAGTTGCCGGCGTGCGATCTCCGGGATCCGTGCGACCCCTCGCCCCGCGTCTCGCTTCTCGGCGGCCCGGACCGTCAGCGAAACGCCGTCCGAATCCGACTGGCTCATGACTGTTCCTTTCGCGCGGGCCGTCTTGAGAATTGTCCTGTCAGTCGGTTCCGAAATCGAGTCACTGACGTAGAATCAAAAAGAATGCCCACGACTTTAGTCGTGGGTGGATGTCAAAGCCCGTTCTCGAGCACCCGATCGATCCCTCGTCGAATCCGTTCGGACGCTGACGGCCCCGAAATCCCCAGTTCGTCTCCGACCTCCGCGGTCGACGCCTCTCGCGGGACCGCAAAGTAGCCCGCGTCGCGGGCCGCGGTCAGCGCCTCGTACTGCTCGTCTGTGAGTCCGAACGGCGGATCGTCGGCCGTCGATTCTCGAGTCAGTCGCTCGAGTTGGAACGTGGCTCCGCGCTCGACACAGAACTCGCGGTACTCCGCGAGCGCTTCTCGGTCCGGAAATCGGGACCGGCTCCACCAGCCATCGACGGTCACGATACTGCCGAGCGGCGTGGTGCCCAACTCGATGAATTTCCGGTATATCGGTACCGGCGGATCGCGGAGTTCGATCCGATACAGCGCGTTCCCGTCGTACTCGTCCAGCGTCACGGCCCCTGCGACCGTGGCGTCGTCCGCCAGTGCGTCGCGAAATTCGTTGCCGGGCTCGTCGACGACTCGACAGAGCGCGACGGGACGGTCGGGGTCGATGACGAGGATCCGTTCGATATAGACCGTGACCGCCGGAACGGCCGCTACTGCGTTCGTCAACGGAAGGTCGAGTGACGTCACCCGAAACTCTGCGATGAGTCCCATGACCCCAGATCCAGCCTCGCTTACTTAAATGCCCTACTCTGTGAGATACAAATTCATGTGGATTCTGCCGCTACGTCTGTTCAACGATGGCAACCGATAGCCAGCCACAACCCGAAACGCAACTCGACACGACGGTGCGTTCGCACAACTACTACCGAAACGCCGTCAAGAAACACTGGGATCCCCACGAGATCGACCTCGAGGCCGACCTCGAGGGCGCTGCCGAACTTCCGGAACCGGCGTTCGAGGGGCTCAAACAGTCGCTCGCGTTGTTCGGTGCCGGCGAGGAGTCGGTGACGGAGGATCTCGCACCGTTGGCGGTCGTCCTGGACGACATCGGCGACCAGATGTTCCTCACCACCCAGCTCTACGAGGAGTCGAAACACACGGACTTCTTCGACCGCTACTGGCGAGAAGTCGTACACACGGAGGAAGAGCGCCGCGGCCAGGAGCTCTCTTCACCGACTGACGAGAAGTGGTTCAACGACCCCTACGACGAACTGTTCGAGCGCAACGAGCGGGCGATGGATCGCCTCCTCGAGGATGACTCACCCGAAAACCGCGCGAAGGCCCACTGCCACTACCACCTGACGATCGAGGGGATTCTGGCCCAAACGGGCTATTACGGACTCACGCTCGCCTACGGCGAAAACGAGCCCGAACTCCCGGATCTGCCGGGACTGGTCGAGGGTCTCAAACTGATCCGCAGCGACGAGGGACGCCACGTCGGTTTCGGGATGGCACAACTCAAGTCGCTCGTGATCGACGGCGAGGTCGAGGCCGACCTCCTCCGCGAGACGGTCGGCGAACTGGTGCCGCTCGTCCAAAAGAGTCTGACCAGCGACGACGGCGCCAGCTCCGAAGGCGGCCCTGGTCCGAGCCCGTCCGATCTCTCCGAGTACGCGTACAACAAACACGAACAGCGAATGCGACAGATCACCACCGCTAGCGAGAAGATCCCGGAGGTTGAGGAACTCACGGAACTCGAGGCCTGAACGGCCCTCGCTGAATCGCGATCCGTTCCGGATTCGCAACCCCTCCTCGCTCGTCGTAAACTGTCGGGTATGGTAGTCCAGACCGAGCGGGATGACGCCACGTGGCGGGAGTGTGAGACCTGCGGGCTACTGTTCGACGAGGAGGCGGACGCCTCGGAGCACGAAGGGCGGTGTGACGACAGCGAACCGTCGTAGATCCAGTAACTCGAATCACACACCGTGTCGTTCGGCGGATCGACCGCCGATCACTCGAGTCGCTCGCGATGATCGGCAGCCAGTTCCTGGGCCTGCTCGAGCGTATGTGTCTCCGTCCAGCGCACACGGTCGCCGTCGCCGTAGGCGAGCGCCGTCTTGAGTTCGTCCCGGAGGACACCGTGTCCGACGGATTGAACCGTCCCCGACGAATCGGCGAGTTCGTATGCGCCCGGTCGGTCGGGTGCGCTGGCAACCGTCCCACGGTCGAGGTCGCGCCAGGGTTTCTGTAGTGGCATCGTGTTATCCCCAGTCGGTGCTTCCGGTCTCGGTGTTCCCGTCGGCGTCGTTGGAGCCGTCAGCCTCGTTCTGCTCGCCGTTTGCGCCTGTCGTGTCGGCTTCGGCAGTGGAGCTGTCATCCTCGCGTTCGACGTGCTCGACGAGTTCGTAGGCGTGTTCGCTCAACTCGTCCTCGGCGAAGACGAACACGCGGCCGTCGACCAGCGACAGGTCGGCATCGACGCGGATCGAGTACGCTTCCGTCGAGACGGTTACGCCCGGGAACAGGACCTCCTCGTCGTCGCCCTCGAGCATCACGCGGCCGACGCCGGTCGATTCGAGGATGTCGTCGTGAGTATTGTGGTCGTTAACGTAGGTCATGACGCCCTCAATCCCGTCGGGGTCGGTAACGAGGACGTGGACCTCCTTCCCCGGCGGGGTCTTGATCGACTCTTCGACGGGTTTCGGCGGGCCGTGATAGAAGACGTCCCGGCCGTCGAGATACTCGACGACGACGCCACCCTCGACGAAGTCGACCCCGATCGTACTGGGTGCAACGTTGCTGCGAACGCTCATTACTCGTCTATTGGGTCGGTTCCCGGAAAAACGGTCCGTTCTGGCGCTCGCTTTATCATCGACCCGTCTCTCGCGCCCACTTCTCATCGGCCGAGGGCCGCGGAGAGAATCGTCGAGACCGTCAGCCGTAAATACGCGCTCTGAGTCGGTTGTCGTATGGACGGCCGCGCCGTCGCTCCAGCAGCCGGAACGGTTCTCAACGCGCTCGCAACCGGGACCGGTGCTGCGTTCGCGATCGACCTCGAGACGACAGCCACCGTCGAACTCACGACCGACGGGAGTATCGACGCCGAAATCGCCGGCCAGCCCGACGCCGATACGGCGCTCGTCGAGCGCTGTGCCGAACTGACGATCGACGAGTACGCCGAGACCGCGGGACTGGACGTTTCGGCCGTCGGCGCTCGCGTCCGAACCGAGAGCGAGGTGCCGATGGCGTCGGGGCTGAAGAGTTCGAGCGCGGCGGCGAACGCGACCGTGCTCGCGACGCTCGACGCCCTCGAGATCGCCGGTGCGGTCGAACGAATCGATGCCTGTCGGCTGGGCGTTCGCGCGGCCCGGGACGCCGGCGTCACGGTCACCGGCGCGTTCGACGACGCTAGCGCGAGCATGCTTGGCGGCGTGACGGTTACCGACAACCTGGGCGATGAGTTGCTCACCCGCGATGAGATCGACTGGTGGGCGTTAGTGTACACCCCGCCTGAACAGTCGTTCAGCGCCGACGCCGACGTCTCGGCCTGCGAGCGGATCGCCCCGATGGCGGATCTCGTCGCGGAACTCGCCCTCGACGGGCGTTACGGTGAGGCCATGACCGTCAACGGCTTCGCCTTCTGTGGCGCCCTCGAGTTCTCGACCGGCCCGATGATCGACGTCCTGCCCGATGTCACAGGCGTCTCGCTGTCAGGGACGGGGCCGAGTTACGTCGCCGTCGGGGATCGGGCGACGCTCGAGACGGTCCAGGAGCGGTGGCACGAACGCGACGGAACGACACGATTACTGCGAACGCGAACCGACGGGACACAAGTGATATGACTCGCAAATCCGATACAGCCACGGACGGCGGCGAAGAGCAGCGAACACCGGACGAGATGAGCCTCGACGAACTGCGCGAGGAGATCCAGACGATCGATCGCGAGATCGTCGAGCTGATCGCGCAGCGAACGTACGTCGCGGACACGATCGCACAGGTCAAAGACGAGCATGGGCTGCCGACGACCGACGAGAAGCAAGAACAGCAGGTGATGGATCGGGCAGGGACTAACGCAAAACAGTTCGATGTCGACGACAATCTGGTGAAGGCAATTTTTCGTCTGTTGATCGAACTGAACAAGGTCGAGCAGCGTGAGAATCGGTAGCAAATAGCACTAATTTCACGTATCTACTACTGTTTCTCCTCGCCACTAGCATCTGCGTTCGGACGCCGAAACACCTACAGTAACACACGAGTAATACGGGCGTATGTCCAAAGCATCCACAAGCAACGGCGACGACGAGATCGTCACGGTAAACTTCAAAGTCACACGGTCGTTTCTCAACGAGATTGAAGACACATGGCAAGGACGCGGATTCAACAGCCGGAGCGAATTTATTCGGTATACCTTACGCGATGCTGTCGAACATCCCACGTTCGACCGCGATGAACTCGTCGCACTCCTCCAAGCTGAAGAGGACGTCCGTGAAGAACAGACGATGAGTGCCGAAGAAGCGCGCGAACGATTCGGTACTGGCGATACGAATGAGTGACGGCGGGTGGGCGTGGGAACTCGCATCGAACGCACAGGACGACCTCGATGCGCTGAATCCGGACGAGCAACAGCGTATCATCGACAAACTCGACGAAATCGTCGATTCTCCGTGGCGCGACCCACCAGACTATGGTGAACCGCTCCAGAACAGTCCACGCCGTAAGGTACGTGTTGGTGAGTTTCGTCTTGCGGTCACTTTTCACAAAGATGACCATCGAATGGTCGTTGCTCGAATCAAACGTCGTGGTGGCGCGTATACCGCTGACGACGACTGAGTAGACATCCCAGAACCGGCAAAATAGACGAACTCTGTAACATCAGTCTGAGACTTGAACAAGGTAGAACAAAGAGAGAATCGGTAGTCGAAATCAGCGTTTTCAGATATCGTTTCCGGTGATTGGCCACTGGAAATCTTCTGGTTGCTGTTCAGTTGGTTTGTCGCTGATTTAGACGCCCGGTCGGAAGCGACCGATTTCTCTGGAAACAGTATGCACGAATCAGTCTAGTCCGAGACTCAGTTTCAACGCTTCATCCACCGTCTCCATCGTCTCGGCGTCGAGACTTCCGACTACCGAGTGAATCCGCTTTTCGATGGACACGGCGCGAACTTGGTCGAGACGAACGGACGAATCTTTCTCGAACGGCGACTCCGCCGCTTCAGCGAGTACCTCGAAGGGATAGTCTCGATACGTTCCCGTTGCGGGCGCGACGATGGTCGTACTAGAGTTTTCGTTTCCGATATCGTTCTGTAAGACCACCGCTGGTCGAGTTTTCTTCATCTCGTGGCCCTCGGCGGGGTCCAGTCGGACAATAACGACGTCTCCGCGCCGAACTTCCGGTCGCTCGCTCATTCATTCAGCCCGTCCCATGCCTCATCCGACACTTCGTTCCACTCTTCGGCCAGTTCCTCTGCGCCCTCTGAAGCCTCACGGTACGCGGTGGCCAGTTCGCCCTCGTCAGGTCGGTCGGATTCCACGTCGACGACGGCGACGGTTACACGCTTGTTCGCGTACTCCGTTCCGAGATAGATTCGACCTCGGTCATCGGTCTCGTTAGTTCGTAGGTCCCGAGCATCTACTTTCGTCATGTTACCGACTTGGACCCACTGCTGAATAAGTGTTGCCCACTATTACCCACGGCGGATATTTTCTGTGACTCGTACCATGAATTTCATCTACCTGAACAAGGTAGCGCAGCACGAGAATCGGTTAGGCTCAAGTACCGAATGGAGCACATCCGGAGATCACTGGAGCGAGGTTACCCGCCAGGCTATCCGAGAGAAGATCGAGGCACTCGACGTGATGGACGAACTCACGCCTGGAATCGAACTCTTTGACGCCGGAACGCCGGCGGTTCCAGGTGGCGGAGACGTGTCAGTCCGGAACCCCGATGCTGAATCGTGTGCCACGTCGTTCCGTAACGCGTACGACGGGCCCGACGAACTGGATGAGAGTCCACTCGAGCGTTCCTGATCGGGTTCGAAGGAGGAAATCGCTTGCACGGGCTGTCGGCGTCGAGAGTGTTCGATTACGCAATCTGGCAGTTCGGAACTACACCTCTTTCGACGAGAGCGTCTCATGCGTTTGCTCGCGTGAGATCGGATCTGAACAGTCGAGGATAGCGGCCGCGTTCTCGTAGCTCGGCGCCTGTTCGAGCGTCTCGTAGTTGTTGTATCTGGTCGCCGTATACTCGGTGTACGCGTTGGATTTGAACTGTTCTTTCAACTCGAGACAGTGGTCGCGAACCGTCCGTTCGGGTTCGAATCCCAGTTCCTCCCGGATCCTTTCGAACTCCACACGATAGCTCCGCTCGTCGGTTAGCTCGTCGTGGTACTCGATCGAAGCGTCGGGGAAGCAGTCGGCGACGATGGTCGCGAGTTCATCGATTCGGTAGTTCTGCTGGTTCGACCCGACGTTGAACACGGTGCCAGCAACGTCGTCGACCGGCGCGGTGAGACAGTCGACGTACGCTCGAGCGGCGTCGGCGACGTGGACGTTCGGTCGGTACTGGTCGCCACCGAACACCGGGATCGTTCTCTCGGTATGGGCCTTGGCCGGCAGGATGTTTCCGACGAGATCGAACCGCATCCGCGGCGACTGCCCGTAGATCGTCGCCATCCGGAGGATCGTCGGGGAGAAGTGGTCGTCGGCGAGGTCGTGGAGTACGCGTTCGGACTGAATCTTCAGCCGAGCGTACAGCGAGACGGGGTTTCGTGGCGATTCCTCGGAAAGCCGCTCGGCTTCGGTCTCGGAGCGCCCGTAAACGCTGCAGGTCGAGGCGAAAACGAAGCGGTTGATACCGTGGTACTTACAGATCGACGCCAGCAGCTGTGTCGAGTGGAGGTTGTACTCGAGGGTCTTCTCCGGGTCGATCTCGGAGGCCGGATCGCCGACGATGCCGCCCAGGTGGACGACCGCGTCGACCCCGTCGATCGCCTCGAGAACGGTATCGACCGAGCGCGCATCGCCTCGATAGAAGGTGAACCGGCCGTCGTCGCGGAGCGCACTGATGCCCGCGTCGCCGTACATCAGCGGATCGAGCACCCGAACGTCGAACCCGTCCTCGAGGAGTTGCCGACAGAGTACCGAGCCGAGATACCCTGCCCCCCCAACGACGAGAACCGTGTCGACGGCGTTCGAATTCGGCTCGAGTTCTCGGGTCGCGTTGTCGATTAACTCGATCGTCGTGACGTCGATGACCTGTTCGCCGCCGTCGACCACGGGCGCGATGGTCGTCTGCTGTGCTCGGTCGTTGCTTCCAACGACATCCGACGCTCCTTCCACTGTTCGGATACTCCCGCTCGTATCGACGACGATGGGATCCTCGTCCACCACGTCTGACACCGGCGTATCTGGTGTAACACCGTCGAACAGTTTCTGTCTAAGCCGCTCGTCGGTGGCGGTCCCAACGAGTTGGTTCCCGTCGTCGACGACAACGATACCCCCTGCTTCGGATCGATCGATCCGTGAAAGTGCGGTCCGGATCGACATCCGCGAATCGGCTGTAACTGGCCATCTCATGATTACGTATCTACTCCAATTGCCGCTGATGTCGGTTCGACACCGACGCTGACGCGGCCTATTCACTCAATCCGAACCGTTCCCCCTTTGTTATGGATCGGTTGGATTGACAGTCCACTAACTCTTGATAGAGCGCTGTCGTGACGTTCGATAGATTTTACCGACTTCTCCAGGTCCGAAAATATCAGTTTTGTATTGTGTTCGACTGGCCTGCACCCGTAGCCCTGTCACCCTCGACACCGGCTCTAACGCCAGCCGTGATCCGTTCGACCTCATCGTCGCGTAGTCCTGGGTGGATCGGAAGGGAGAGTACGCGACCCGCGATTTCCTCGGTGACGGGAAGCACACTCGGTTCGTAGCCGTACTCGTCACGGTACGCTTGCGTCAGGTGAACACCCGGATCCCAGTACACCTTCGACGCAATTCCTCGTCTGGTTAGGGCGTCGATAACGGCGTCTCTGTCGACTGTATCGTCGAGCGTGACCGTATACAGCTGATAGACGTGCCGTCCGCGGCCGCCAGCAGTGTGGGGTTCGACGCCCTCGATAGCAGCCAGTCCGTCGGTCAAGCGTGACGCCACGCGTCGGCGATTCGCGATGTGTTCGTCGACTTTCTCGAGTTGCGCACAGCCGATACTCGCCACGAGGTCCGACATTCGAACGTTCGTTCCGACGCCCGTGTACTCGCCACTGCCGGGCGAGTCGAAGTACTCCGACGACGCGCGACCGTGCGAACGGTAGCGCTCGAGGCGGCGCGCGAGGTCGTCGTCGTCGGTAACGATGGCCCCACCCTCTCCCGTCGGCAGGATCTTGTTCTGGCAGAAACTGAGGATCGCCGAGTCGCCGATCGTTCCCAGCGTGCGGCCGTAATAATCGGCACCGAACGATTCTGCGACATCCTCGATCAATGGGACGCCCGCCTCCGCGGCGATCGTTTCGAGGGCACCGATATCACAGGCGGCACCGTAAGGATGGATCGGGAGAATCGCCGCGGTGTCGTCGGTTACCCGCGCCTCGACGCGTTCGGGATCGAGACCGTACGTCTCCCGCTCGATGTCAGCGAACACCGGCGTGGCACCGACGAGTCGAACGGCGTTCGCGGTCGCGATGAAGGTAAACGAGGGGACGATCACCTCGTCTCCCTCGCCGATACCGTATGCCGCCAGCGCGGCGACCAGAGCGGATGTTCCCGAGTTGACGGTCACCGCGTGTTCGACTCCCAGATACCCCTCGAGTCCGTCCTCGAACTCCTCGATGTACGGCCCGTTTGCCCAGTAGGAACCCCGCGTGATCGAGTCGACGGCGTTCGCGACATCGTCTTGGTCCCACGGGATTTCGAACAACGGAATCTCGTCACTCATCGAGCGGCGATTCGCGGGACTCCCGATTAAGTAGCCGTCCGCTACCGACGGGGAATGCGGCCGTTTTGACGCTTGCAGTTTCCTGCACAGTCGTTATCAGTGCGGTCGTCTCGAATCGTCTCGAAGTTCGAGAGAGATTCCAGCGATTCGCGATCCCCGTTACGCGTCCGGGACTGGCACGACGACGACCGGGAGCGACGCCGTCTCGAGCAGTTTTCTCACGGTCGATCCGACCGACGACGACTCGGCGGTGAGTCCGTCGTGAGCGGCGATCAGTATCTCGTCCGCACCGACGGCGGACGCGGTCTCGAGGAGCGATCGCGCTGGCTCGTCATGGGTCCGTAGCTCCGTCTGGACGTCACCGAGTGCAGCTAATCTGACGGGAGCGACATTCAACGCCTCCTGTGCGTCCCGCCGTGCCGTCGCGTCGTCCGCCGGTGTGGTGGCGACGACCGTGACGCCGTCGTCGCTCGTCGCGCGCTCGTCGAGGTAGTCACAGATCGCCGCCGTCGTGTGTACGGATGTCGTGAAGACGAGATAATGCATATCGAACGCTTCGGTGGTGGCATCAAGAAGGTATGGTACCTGCTCCTCGAGCGTGATCGGCTGGATATTGACCGGTTCGACCCGCCGGATCCGGGGCACCGCCGAGGATTTTCCGACCCAGAAAACACGCTCGTACCACTATTATATCGTACTCGAAAGGGGAGGGTGGGAGAACCCCTCCTCCGAACGGCGTGTGTCCAAAACCGACCACTCCCGCGGTATCTCTCCGCTGACGAACTGTCGCTCCGACGGACGGCCGCTTTCGACCCCGCGGCCGTCCCCACGGTATCGCCGACGAGGCTGTCCCCGCCTCCGCTTCGGCCCGATGAACACGATGCTGTCTCGTGTTGCAGCCAGTGCCTTTTGTCGCCAGTAGAACCCGTGTCCGAACGCCCGTATGCGTCGCCGACTAGTGGTGACCGTACAGCGAGTACATGATCGCGACCAGTCCGAGAAGTCGACTCACGTTCTCGAGAAATACCGTGACGACCTGTCCCGGGCTGGCAACCGTCGTGACCGTGACGTTGATCAGGAACGGACAGAGCGTCAGGAGGAGCAATCCAGCGGCGAGATAGAGCATCGACCCCGCGTCGTTGCGACGATACCCTCGGTAGGCCTGGTAGGCGATAACCGTCCCAAACAGCGCGACGAGAAAGAGACTCGCCACGGTCAGGAGTTCGAACAGGGGTGCTTCGTCAATCCGGACGACGTCCTGGCTCATCGCATCCCCTCCCATAGACGGGTGAACTTGTCGGCGACATCTTCCTCGCGATACGTTACCTCGAGTTCGAACGAGCCGTCCTCGAGAGAGAGCTCGAGGTGTTCGAGGTTCGCGCTGTAGACGCTGTAGTGGTTTCCGTCGGGTGCGAGCTCCGTCTCTTCAGTAACGAGCTGGCACTCCTCGAGGCGGTCGAGTCGACGATAGATCGTCGGTAGGGACGCATCACACCGGTCACTCAGGGTACTGGCAGACATGGGTTCGATGCTCGTATGGGTGAGGATCTTGCGTGCGTACTCGTCGTCGAGCACCGCGAGCACTGTCGATAGATCGGTGTCCTCACTCACTGCTAACTGTTCGTTCTGGCATTGCTATGAAAAACGGTCCGGTTTTTCTGACCGAGAGAATCCGCCCTCGGGGCCAATCGATGGTGATTCGGGACTGATGTCGATACTGAAAAATCGGCTCGAGCGTGCGAGGAAAATGGTATACCGGTATATGGTTTACTGTGGGGGCGATCACTGCGTCTCGAGCCAGTGAAACGTCCGCTCGAGCAGCCGTTCTTCTGCTTCGGACGAAAACAGGTGCCCCTCCGTCGCGAACGTCTCGAGGAGGACATCGGTCTCGAGTTGCGCAGCCGCCTCGAAGCTGTGAGCCACGTCGACGGAATCGTCCTGCGAACCGTGAAAGATCGCGACCGGAACGTCGAGCGTGGGTTCGACGGTGTCGAAGCCATACTGTGCGAAATCCTCGAAAAAGCGACGATCGATACTGTCCCCGGTCTCGAATCGGCACTCGCCGTCGCGATCGACCGCCGTCCGGTACTCGTCGAAGACGCGGTTGTACGTCACGGGCGCTCGGGTGACGACTGCCTCGACTCGGTCGTCACGCACGGCGGCGTGGAACGCAACCTTGCCGCCGAAACTCGAGCCGAAGAGCGCGTAGGACGGTGGATCGAACCGATCGACGACGGCAGCCAGGTCCGCAAGCTTCGAACTGAGCGTCTGCTCGACGAACGCGCCGTCGGACTCGCCACAGCCGCGAAAGTCGAACCGGACGGCGTTGTACCCCCGTTTGACCGCTCGACGACAGCGTCGCTCGTAGCTCCCTGATTTGTCGCTCAGAAAGCCGTGGCAGAAGATCAGCCAGTCGTTTCCGGGTGCCTCGTGGTGGACGGCAGCGACGGACTCGCCGTCGTCGACTGGGATCCGATGGTCCGTTTCGGCCATTGTGCGTCCCCATGAGACTCGCGACCGTAGGCGTTGTCGTTTGTGGCCGATCACGAACCCGACTGCGGCTTCCATCGCTGGCACAGCGTTTACGCACCGGCGCGGAGATTTCCCCGGTATGACCCGCACGACCTACCGATGTACCTGCGGCGCGCTGTTGAAATTCGCGCAGGATCTCGAGAAAGAGTCCAGAATCGCGACGCGGAGCTGGAAATGCACGGACTGCGGGACGCCCGTACCGGGACAGATCGCCGAGAAGGTCCGCCACCAGCATCCGTCCTGACTACCAACGACGCTCCGGACGGCGAACTATGGGGGCACAAGTTCGATGCGTCACCCTACGGCATCGCAAGCATCGGGAATATATCTCGGAGGGGACATCCAGCGCACACGATGGATCGTAACCGCAGGCGCACGCTCGAACTGACGGGACTCGCCGCAGTCGGCTCGATAACCCTGCTCGCCGGGTGTAGCGACGAGGGTCCAGGTGACGAGGAGTCGGACGGCGGTGAACCGGATGAGAACGGCGGCGACACGGAGAACGGTGACGACGCGGAGAACGGTGACGATGCTGCAAACGGTGAAAACGGCGACGACGAGCAGGCCGAGCATCCCGACGAAGTCGGTAACGAGGGCGATGCCGGTGCCGATGACGCGGCGGAGCCAACGGGCGGCGCTCCCGACGAGGACGACGACGATACCTGAGTGCGTCGGCGGCCGTTACTGACGGTCGCACTCGAGTTCGAGCCGTCGGTATCGGGCGTATCGCCACTGCACGTATCCGTAGTACACCAGCGAGAGACCGGTGAGCACGCCCAGTGCAATGGTCGAGACCAGTAACGCGACCAGCGGTTCGGTCGTCGCCTCGAGCGGACGGTGTGCGAATTGCTCGAGCGCCCGCTGTTGGCTCCTCGAAAGACCCACCACGAAGACGTACCAGGCGAACGAGAGCGTGCTCGCGGCCCAGAGCGTGAGACAGGTCGCGGAAACGAGCCACCCTCGTCGCTGGAGCGGCGTGTCACCTACTCGGAGACCACCTCGATCGAACGGCGATAGTCGGCTTCTGAATGTTCATCAGCGGCGGGGCTCCTGACCGCCTTTGCGTGAACACGAACGACCGAATCGGTATCCCTCGTAGCCTGTATTTGGCCGCGAGTTATACCGGCAGCCGGTCGACTCGCGGCGTGGAATCTGTCGACTCCGGCGAAGAGGGGAGAGGCGAACTCGAGGGCAGACCCGTGAACAGGTAGTTGTACCGGCAAGTCGTATCGCGCAGGTATGACCGACGAGCAACGTCAGAGCGACGGCGGTCCGGATCGGTCGGAAACTGCTGAGCGGGATCGACTGGCACCGCCCGGTTCGCCAGGCGGAGCCGCGGCCGCGTCTTCCGTACTGTGGGGTGTCGTCGCGTTCCTTCACTTGGAATCAATCGCTATTGGTTTGTTAGTGTTCCTGGCAGTTCTCACGTCACTCGAAGCGATAGCTGGGTTCGTGAGCGAACGTACCGACTGAAAACGGACCGTATCCGAGCGGGGAACACCCGAACGGACAATCACTCGCTGTCGAACACTTCGGTATTGTCCGCACCCAACTCGCTGGCTTCGATGTGGGAGTACATCGTCGACGTCGTCTTCGGATCGGCGTGGCGAAGCGTTCGCTGGGCTCGCTGAGCCCCGTGTTCCCTGTACAGCGTTTCACCGACCCCCCGTCGAGCGCCGTGGAGGGTCAGGTACTCGCCGTCCTCGAGTCCGGGTACGTTGGCTTCGTCCGACAGTCGTTTCAACAGCGTTCGCGTCCCTGAGGTGCTCATCGACGGCGGTTCGATCGCGTTCTCGAGAACGAACGCCCATGGGTCGGCGTCGGGGACATCGTGGCCTGCGTCCCGGATACGTTCGTACAACGACGGCGGGTGTCTCGAGGGGAACACCGGCCACGATTCGGCGGGCGGATCGACGAGCGAGCGAAGCCGGCGAAGCGGATCGATCGTCTGGCCCGTCAGTCCGACCTCCTCCCGGTCCTGACTCTTGCCGAAGACCTGGATCACCCCGTTCTCGAGATCAACGTCGGACCACCGCAGGCCGTTTCGGCGGTCGTGACGCGAATCGGCCACCACTTCCGAGCCGCGGACGCCCGTGTACGCGAGGACGGTGATCAGTGCGCGGTCACGAACCGCTTCGAAAGCGTCGGCACCGCGTTCATCGATCGCCGCTCGAGCGCGTTCATCGACGTACTCGACGAGAACCGCTCGCTGTTCGGGGTGCCAGAACTGCTGGTCCCCGCTGTTGGTCGTCGCTGCCGGAAGCGGTTTCCTCGCCTCGCGTTTTTCGGCAGGGTTCTCCCCGAGGACGCCAACTTCGACGGATCTGGCCAACAGCGCCGACACGTAGTTGTAGTACGTTTGCGCAGTCGAGGCGCTAATCGCATCGGCGTGCACCCGACGCTTGAGGTGTGACGCGTAGTTCCGCATCGTCAATGGTGACACCTCCTCGAGCGTGTCGACATCCCGGTCGCCACACCAGTCGATCCAGTTCTCGAGGCTATACTCGAGGTTCTGTGCGTAGTTGCCGTCGCGTTCGGCGACGAACTCGGCTGTCGCGTTCTCGAGGGACGTTTCATCGGATGACCCCCCGGATTCGGTATCTGCCATCGACTCGGCTTCGTGGACGGCGGCGACCCTCCTAAATCCACCGTACATTATTGGGCTAATGTACTGTGTACTCGCAAACCAAGTCGAATGACGGTATCAGTGCCTGAATGGGCAATATACGAAGATATTGGCCTGATTGTCGAAGTACGTAAATTCTATAGTGGTATATCAATTCACCATCGTTTTGGAAGTCGGAGCCGTGGAATCTCCTCGGTGATTTTCATCGGGGAACTATCTAGTCGAGCGTTTGAGATGCGATAGATTACAGTGAGTAGCGGTCATGGCACTCACAAACCTGCTCAAAGGGTTCACAGAATTTTTGGCTAGTTGCTCGAGGTGAAGTTATCTGTCTGCGGTAAATCCCACAGTTCTGGTAACCGAACGCCGAGAGTACTGGCAGCCCGACGAGTCACTCGGACTCCGGGTCCGTCGTTACGTCGAGAAACACTGCTTCGAGCGTCGATTCGTCACCGGATTCCATCCGATCGACGAGCACGTCGGGCGCACCTTCTTCGACGAGTCGTCCCTCGTAGAGAATCCCTACCTCGGTTGCGATTCGTTCGACCACTGGCAGGATGTGTGTCGACAGAAAAACGGTCGTTCCGTTTGCCGCGAGCTCGCTCAGCACCTCACGAACGGTTCGTCTGGCGTGCGGATCGAGCCCACCCGTCGGCTCGTCCAAGAAAACGACGTCCGGTTCGTGCAGAATGGCCTGAATCAGGCCGGTCTTCTTGCGCATCCCCTTCGAGTAAGTCACGATCCGATCGTCGGCATCGTCGGCGAGTTCGAAGCGGTCGAGCAACGTTTCGATGCGGACGTCGAGTTCGTCCGGGCTCATATCTCGTAGTCCGCCGTGGTACTCGAGTTGTTCGCGAGCCGTGAACTCCTCGTGTATCGGCGGTGATTCGGGCAGGTATCCGATGTGGTCGACGACCGCTTCCCGGTCGGTGATCGGCGCTCCGGCGACGTGACCGGTTCCGGTGGTCGGTGGCAGCAACGACGTCAGCATCCGGATCGTCGTCGTTTTGCCCGCGCCGTTGGGTCCGAGGAAGCCGTACACCGTGCCGGACTCGATCTCGAGAGTCAGGTCGTCGACGGCCGTCTTCGCGCCGTACTGTTTCGTCAATCCGTCCGTGGCGACAGCGAGTTGACCGCGCCGCTCGGGATCGATCGACCGTGCCTTTGCGTTCGTGTCGTTCGTGCTGTCTGTCATGGATTAGCCTCGTCTGATTCGGTACCGACGATATCGCTCGATAGCGATTCGGGACGCCGCTTTCGAGACGCCAGCAGCGACGAGTATCGTGGCGAAGAGCGCACCGAGTCGAACGGCGCCGGTCGACAGACCGAGTACTGCGAGCCGTTCGTACACTGGCGGAGAGTTCCCCAGAAAGGCTGGCAGTCCCACGATCGACACGATCGCGAAGACCCCCCCCCCGAGCCTGAGGAACGGAACCAGCCCCATTTCGGTATACACCGGAACGTCGGTGAAGAAAAACGGAGCGGGAACGAACTCGTTGCGCTCAACACCGGTTCCGATCGCAACGCCGACCGAGGCGGTAGCCGCGCAGATGGCGATACCGACGAGGACGAGCAGGATCGTCTCCGCGATACCGACGGGAGCCACGAGTCCGAGCGGGAAGACGACTGCCGTGACGACGACGACCCCGACAGAAAGCGCAGCCAGGAGGTAGCCGCCGACGAACTGTCGTCCACCGACGGTGGTCAACAGCATCGGCAGGCTGCGGTACTCGATCCCGAACGGATCGGTCCCGAAGGCGATGCCAGCCGCGAGTCCAAGTGATATCGTCAGGAACAACAGCAGCCCGTTCGGCCCCCCGGCGATACTGAACGTCGGGAGGAGGACCAGCGCTGCAAACAGGAGTACGTACCCCGTCGACAGCAGCCCTCGTGGAACGCGTCGTTCCATGAGCCAGCGCTCTCGAGCGATGGTACGGACGGGCCGCGAGACGTAGTCTCCGAGAAGGCGATCGAGCCAGCCGTCCGCAGTAAGTGTGCGTGAGCCGTGAGAGCCGCTCGAACTGGCCGGTTCGGACTCCCAGATCCGACGGGCGACCGCGACGGTTACGGCTACGGCGGGCGGCACCGCGAGGACGACGAGTCCGAGTGCACCCAGCCCACGATGGGTCTCGATAGCCGGCAGGTCACCTGCACCGAGGAGCGCGAGGTCGACGAACCACGCGAGCGGTTGTGACTCGAGAGCGGAGCGCAGCGGAGCGACCGACAGCGACGCCTCCTGAAGCAACAACCATCCGGCGAGTAGCGGCACCCAGCCGAACACGACGAGCAAGTCCCTGTACAACCCTCCCCGGGTTAGCCGCGTTCCAACGAGATAGACGGCGAGCCTGGCCGCAACGCCGACGGCGACGGCGAGAGCCGTGACGCCGACGGTCGCCGCTACGATCGTCACCGCGACCGCCGGCGACCGGAGCCCGAACGCGGCCCCGACTCCGACGCCGACCGTTGGCAGGGCGATCACCGCGACTACTCGGGCATAGACGAACAGGAGTACTCCCGTGGCGGCGGCTCGGGTCGGAACGGTAGTGAGAAGCATGTCGGGGGCCAGGCGCTCGAATCGCATGTGCGTCAGTGTCGCACTCCGCCACACCAACCAGCCGAACACCACGACGACGAGAATCCAGAGGGCCTCGAGCGGCATCGCCCGCTCGGAAGCGAGGTCCCGGCCGGCCGAGTAGGCCAGCATTCCCGAGACCACCGTAACGATCAGTAACACGCCGCGAACGATTCCCGGTCCGATTCCCTGCCGACCGAACTCACGGCGGTAGCGCCGCCGTTCGGCACGGGCAATCGCGAGACTCTGCTGGAGCCACCGTGGTGTCATCATGACTCGGTAAACGCACTCGATTGCTCGTCGTTCCCCCGACGTGAACGGTTCGGCCAAACGAGTAACTGACCGCGTCTTGGCCGAGTCGTCCCTTCAGGAGTCCGCCGCCGTCGTTTCATCTTCGAGCGAGCGTGCAATGTAGTAGTTACAGTCAAAAAATCAATCTATATTACTAAATATATTTTGATTTGCACACTCAATCGACAGCTATCGACCGTGAACGGCCCCGGTACCCACCGGGACGATCACTATTCCCGGCCCGTCACCGTCACGTCTCCCGTTTCCGTCGAAACCTCGAGTCGCGTCGCTCCGTCACCGACGACGGCTTCGATCAACGAATCGCCGGCCATCTCCGGGAGGTCTTCCACGTCGGTGACTGTAATCTCGCCCGTCTCGGTCGTGATCTCGAGCGTCAGATCGAGTTCGTCGGGAACGCGCAGATCGATCGAACCCGTCGACGACTCGATGGTCGCGTCGTCGTCGATCCCGGATAGAGCGACGTCCACGTCGCCGGTGTCAGTCACGAGTCGGTCGATCGACGCGGGATCTTCGACGACGAGATCGCCGGTCTCCGTCGCGGCCGAAACGATCCCCTCGACGGCCGTTGCACTCACAGCTCCCGTTTCGGAGGTTACCTGGAGGTTCCCCACGACGTCGTTCACGTCGAGATCTCCCGCCCGCGATTCGATCCGTCGCACCTCGAGTCGGTCGGGAACGGCGACCGAGAGGTCGAGCACCGGATCGGGTCGGAGCCCGAAGACGGTCCGCGCGTCGTCTCGGTCGACCGAAATATCGAGAACACCGTCATCGATCGTCGTCGACAGCCCGATCGACTCGAGATCGTCGCGGCTGACGGCCGCTTTCTGGCCCTCGATGTCGATCGCGTCCGTCGGTGCCGAGTGAACGTCGATATCGCTGAGCGTCGTCGAGATCGTTACCGCCCGCAGTTCCTCCGTGGTGTGCGTCTTCGTCACCGTCCGCTCGACGTCTCGGCTCCTCGAGAGACAGCCGGCAACGCCACAGAGGACCCCACCGGCGGCGCCGGCCAGCACGGAGCGCCGTGACGCCTGGCGTGTCATATGGTGACGTACGTCGCCAGCGGCCATAATGGCGACCGTCACGACGAGCGAGAGTCCGTTCGAAACGACAGTTCGTTCGATTGCTCTCGTTTCTTTCCGGGGGCGTGAGACCGAAACACAGATTTAGGATGGTGGACCAGTACCGTACGAACAGATGATTCGCGGCGTCGATTCCACCGGCTGCGCTCGCCGTGTCCTCGGCAACCGCGAGCGAACGGCGTCCCGAAACGGTATGAAGCAGGTACAAACCTCGTATATCGAGCCGTCCGTCGAACGGGTGATCGAACCGTGAGCAACGCCGACGGCGTCACCGTCGTCGACGCGGTCGACGCCTACCTCCAACGGAAGGCCGTCGGCGACCCCGACGGTTCCGGTGCCGGAACCTACGCGTCGAACGCCGAGTCGATCCTGCGGCGCTGGGCCGACTGGCTCGAGACCGAACACGGCGTTGTTTCGCTATTTTCCCTCGAGACCGAACAGATGCGGGCCTACGCCGTCGAGTTGCGATCCCGAGCCGACCGCGGCGAGTACGCGGCGTCGACCGCCGGTACCTACTACGCGGTCGTCCGAGCGTTTCTCTCGTGGTGCGTCCACGGCGGTATTCTGGAATCGAATCCGGGCGCGGCCGACGCCGCCGAGTCCGCCCTTCCCTCCGGAGACGATCGATCCACCGACGAGTTCTGGACGGCCGCACAGCGCCGACGCCTCCGGACGCACGTCCGAGAACGCGCACTCGAGGCCTCGGCGGACGAACTCGATCGGGACGAACGGCGCAGCCGACTGCGGGAGTACGCGATGGTTGCCCTCCTGGCCCACTCCGGGGTACGCGGCTCCGAACTGTTTCGCGTCCCCGACGACGAACGTCGCACGGGAGCGACCTGGGACGACGTCGACTTCTATACGGGAACGATCCGCGTGCTCGGGAAATCGCAGCGGCTCGAGGACGTGCCGCTGCCGGCACCCGCCCGGACGCCGCTGCGACGCTACCGGGTCGTTCTCGATCCCCCGTCGAACGACTGGCCGCTGTTTCCGACGCGCCACGCGCCCTCGATCGCTCGCCGCGTCAGGGACGTACTGGAGGATCGAGGCCACACCGAGTCCGAAACCGACGCGTTGCTCGCGGGGACGACGGCGACCCGACTCGCTCGCGAGCGCTCGATCGCGCCGCCGACGATCACCACCGAAGGTGCCCGATCGGTCCTGAAACGGCTCTGTGAGGATGCGAACGTCGATATCGACGGCGACTACCTGACCCCACGGGGAGTCCGGGAGACATGCGACAACGACAGCGACCAGTACAGACGCGAAGCGACGACATCGAAGCCCGCACTCCGTGTGTCAGTCCTCGAGCGAACGATCGCCGTCCCGGAATCACCGCCCTCGATCATCGACGTCGGCTCGAGCGACCGTGATGAACAGCCAGAACAGGACTGAAGCGATATCGAAACTCAGGTTGGTTCAGTTTTCCGGAAAAACAACCGTTCGACGAGGTATTTGAGACGTGTGTGATCTCTCGAGCGTCGGCCGTCGACCGTTGACTGACGGTTCTCGAGGGGTCGGATCGATTCGGACGCAGACGAAAACAGGAACTCGATCGAGGCAGACCTCAGCTGATGAGCAGCCAGAGGACGACCGTGAGCACGATCGTGAGCAACAGGACGGTGGTGCCGATGCTGGTCCGCAGGTGGATCGTCGACGGACGACCGCCGTCCGCCGGACGCCGCTCCTCGGCCTCGACCATCGGTAGCCGCCGGGCGGCCGCATCGACCGCCAGCACGGGATTGTTGCCGACCCAGTAGCAGCGCTTGACGAAGCCGACGACCGCGTTGTCGACCGCAGCGTACGTTCCCGTTGTCGCTCGCATCGTTCCGCGACCGACGTGATAGGAGACGGGGTTGACGATCAGCGCCGGGTCGGAGTAGTCGATCTTCGAGAGGGGCTTACGGATGAGTTTGAAGCCGACGGCCGAAATGGCGATCAGGATGGCTGCGTCCATCAGGTGGCCCGTACTGTATGGGGTCAGCGTCTGGCCCTCGCCGCCGGGGCCGAGGAACTCCGTCCCGTCGATCAGCGGGAGCAGGTCGGTGAAGACCGGCCAGCCGACCGCCGGCAACCCGAGGACGACACACGCGCCGCCGACGGAGAGCATCGCCGTGATCTGACCCGGCTTGGCGTCTCTGACCTGTCGGTCGCTTTCGCCGTGGAAGAAGACGTAGAAGCCGAGCTTGATAAAGGAGAGGAAGGTCCCGATCGCCCCGATAAAGAGCAGCCAGTACAGCGCCTGATACTCGGATCCGCCGTAGTAGCCCGGATCGGCGGCGTCGAGCACCATCCCCTTGCTGATGAAGCCGCTGAAGCCGGGGACGGCGGTAATCGAGAGCGCACCGATGAAAAAGGCGATGGCGGTCAACGGCATCTCCCGCCAGAGCCCACCGAGCTTGTAGAGGTCGTTCTCCCGCGTGCGGTAGATGACGACCCCGACGGCCATGAACAGCAGGCTCTTGTAGAGCACGTTGTTAAACAGGTGCCCCATCGCGCCGGCGGCGCCGATCGTGGTCCCGATACCGATCCCGGCCACCATGTAGCCCAGCTGGGCCTGGATGTGGTAGGACAGCAGCGCACGCATGTCGTGTTGAAGCAGCGCGAAGACGACGCCGTAGACGGCCATCAGCCCGCCCATGTAGGCGAGGTAGATGTTGCCCTCCGGAACCGCACGCAGGAGGACGTACGCGCTCGTTTTCGTGGTAAAGGCCGCGAGGAACACCGACGCGGCGAAGTGCGGACGCGGGTAGGTGTCCGGCAGCCAGGTGTGGAAGCCGACGAACGCGACGTTGACGCCGATCCCGAGGATCGCGAGCAACATCGGTAGCCCCTCGGCGAATCCGCCGGCGAGCAAGGCGTTCGGGTAGTCCACGCCCTCGCCGAAGACGAAGGTTCCGACCTGGGCGTAGTGGGCGATCACCGCGAACAGCACGAGGCTGCCGCCGATACCGTGGGCAAGTGCGTACCGATAGCCCGCGCGGACGGCGTCGCCGCCGTAGTGCCAGACCAAGACGGTGCTCGTCAGCGCCATGATCTCCCACATGAAGACGAGGACGAGCCAGTCGCCCGCGAAGGCGGCACCGAGCGCGCTCGCGACGTACGCCAGCGCGAACGCGGCCATCGTTTTGGTGGCTTCACTCGAGTACGCGTAGATCACGGCGAACGTACCGAGGAAGCCCAGCGCGATCCCCATCATTCGGGTGAACTCGTCGATGTAGAACGGCCGGATATCGGAAAATCCGAGGAAGGTTCCGGTCAGATGAGCTCCGTCTGGAGCGAATGCGGCGATAGCCACCACGGCCGCGAGGCTGAGCGCGCCGATCGCGAAGCCGAGGATTCGCGGCAGGACGAGCACGAGCAGGGCCGCCGCGAAGACGATCAGCGGCGGGTACGCCATCGTTAGCAGGTCTGCTTCGATCATTCGTCGATCACCTCCATGGCCTCCTCAAGGGAAAGGCCGTGCAGTTCGTCGAAGGAGTCGACGCCGAAGACGCCCTCGACGATGTACATCGCGAGGTCGAGGAAGACGGCGTAGTCGGGGATCACGCCGAGCGTGACCGCGCCGACCGCGATGACGCTGATCGGGAAGATCATGAGCCACGTGCTCTCGGTGAACGGCGAGTGGCGTTCCCAACCGCCGGCCGGCGGCCCACCGTGGTGATGGTCACCGTGGTCGTGATGGTCCTCAGCGTGGTCGTCGTGGGTCTCTGCATCCTCTGGAACGGTGTGGTCGCTCGGGTACTTGTCGACAGCATATTCGGGCTCTTCTTCGTCGTCAACCGTCTCCGGCGTGCCAGCGCCTTTGGCTTCGGTTTCGTCGTCCCGCTCGTCCGCGGGCTGTGGCTGGCCGCTTTCGGGTTTCTCGTCGGACCGGTCGCCGCCATCGGTCGCGACCGCCGCGTCGTCGTCGAAGTACGACTCGCGTTTGCCACCCGGTGGGAACTCGAGCAGCGGTTTCGCGTCGTGGCGATCCTCGCTCTCGAAGAAGGCCGTGTAGACGACCGGCCAGAGGTAGGCGATGTTGAGAATACCGGAGACGATCAGCGCGGTGGCGAAGAGCCAGTAGCCCCCGCCGACCGAACCGGAGCCGATCAGCATGTAGAACTTGCTGACGAAGCCGGCGATCAGCGGCATGCCGGCCATCCCAGCTGCGCCGATGGCGAACGCAGACATCGTCAGCGGCATTCGCTTTCCGATGCCGGCCATCTCGCTGACGTAGTCGGTGTGGGTCTCGACGTGGACCGCCCCTGCACAGAAGAACAGGGTGAGCTTCCCGAACGCGTGGGCGGGGATGTGGAACAGTGCCCCGAGGATCGCGAGGGGATGGAGCATCGAGAGCCCCAGTACGATGTAAGACAGCTGTGCCGTCGTCGAGAACGCAAGCCGACGTTTCAGGTGGTCCTTTCGCAGCGCGATGATACTCGCCGCAGTAAGCGTGAACGCGGCCAGTATCGCGACCGGGATATTCAGCCCCACTTCCCCGACCCCGGGGACGTTCAACGGGAGGTCGTGGATGAGTCCCGGACCGAAGACCTCGAGGATGACCCGTGCTACCCCGAACGCGCCGGATTTGACGACAGCCACCGCGTGGAGCAGTCCCGAAACCGGCGTCGGCGCGACCATCGCGTCGGCCAGCCAGGAGTGAAGCGGCATCACCGCGGCCTTGACGCCGAAGCCGGCGATCAGCAGGTAAAAGGCGGCCTGCGCGAAGACGGGATCGACCTGTGCGGCCTCAGCGAGCGCCGCCATCCCACCCGCTTCGAACGCGAGCGGGTCCTCGGCACCGACGCCCGTATTGAGCCAGTAGACCAGCACGGTCCCGGCGAGCAGGAAGACCCCGCCGCCGAAGAACGTGTACGCGAGGTACTTCCGCCCCGCGATTCGGGCCTCGTTGTCCTCGTTATGAGCGACCAGCGGGTAGGTGACGAGGCTCAGCAGCTCGTAGAAGAGGAAGATCGTCACCAGATTGCCGGAGAAGGCGATGCCGATCGCCGTCGAGAGACTGGCTGCGAAGGAAGCGAAGAAACGCGTCTGTGCGTGCTCGTCGAGCCCGCGCATGTAGCCCGCTGCGTAAAAGGAGGTGAAGATCCAGAGGAAACTCGCGAGCAAGGCGAACAGCAGTCCCAGCGGATCGGCGCGCAACACGAAGTCGATTCCCGCGAGGAACTCGACGCCGAGCGAGTCCGCGAGACTCCACTCGTAGACGGTGCCGTCCATCACACCGGGGAGCATACTGAGGATAATTCCGAACTTCGCCAGTGCGGCGACGACCGACCAGCTCTCGCGGACGTTCGGGTAGCGATACGACGCGATGATCAGACACATCGCGAGCGCCGAAACGAGGACGGCGGCTAACGGACGTGGGTCTGCAACTTCAGTCATTCAGTAAACACCTCCGATGTAAACGGCTCGAGCCACTCGAAAAAGGCACCACCGGCAAAGCCGAGCAAGACGGCGGAAACGGCGATGACGACGAGGATTCCGAGCATGCCGACCGAGACCGCGTCGGGGGATCCTCGGCGGATCGAATCGCGATCGAGGGCCGTGGCGCCGTCGTGTTCGGTGTCGGCACCGGTATCAGTTCCGCCGTCCGCAGCGACCCGGCCCGGCGGATGGGGCGATTCGACCGGTGTCGCCGGGGTAAAGTACATCTTCTCGAGCAACCGGGCCGAGTAGGCCAGCGTGAGCATGGTGCTGAGGAAGATGACGACGGCGACGGGCCAGACCTCGGCTTCGACCGCGCCGACGGCGATATACCACTTGCCGATGAAGCCGGCCGACGGCGGAATACCGATCAGCGCGATCAACAGGATTGCGATCGAACCGGCGGTGAACGGTCTGTGTTCGGCGAGACCGGCGTACTCGTCGACGGTACGGGCGCCGTAGCCGAGGGCGACGATGCCGGCGGCGACGAACAGCCCGGCCTTGATGACGCCGTGACCGATCAGGTGGATCACCGCGCCGACGAACGCCGTCTGCGTGACGAGGCCGTAGGCCGCGACGATGAGACCGAACTGCGCGACCGAAGAGTAGGCGAACATGCGCTTGACATCACGCTGAATCACGGCGAGCGTACTCCCGGCGAGGACGCTCACGCAGCCGACCGTGACGACAATCTCGGTCAGATACGGCGTCGCGGTGAGGAATTCGGGCCCGAACACGTTGTACATGATGCGCCCGAGCGCGTACGCCGAAACCGTCGAGACGAGCGCTGCGATTACCGGGGTCACGCCGTCGGGAGCGTGCTGGTAGGCGTCAGGCTGCCAGGTGTGGAGGGGCCACTGGGCCACCTTCAGCGCGAAGCCGATGAAGATGAAGGCGAAGGCCGCACGGAGCAACGTCAGATCACTGCCGCCCTCCTCCGCGACCAGCGGAATCGCCTCGCCCAGAACTTGCATGTTCAGGGCACCGGTCGCCATGAAGAGGAAGCCGACGCCGATGAGGTACAGCGACGCCCCCATCGTGCCGAGGATGAGGTATTTCAGGGCCGCAACCGCGGACTCAGGACCGTCGCCAGCGGCGATCATGGCGTAGGTCGCCAGGCCGACGATCTCGAGGAAGACGAACATGTTGAAGACGTCGCCGGTCAGCGAGAGTCCGAGCAGGCCGCCGATGAGCAGCAGGTAGCCGGTGTAGAACGTGTTCCCGCGCGGCCCGCCTACGCGCGTGTACGCGAGGACGCCTGCGGCGGTGACGGTGACGAGCAGGGCGATCAACACGGAGAACTCGTCGGCGACGAGTTCGATGCCGACGCCTTGCGGGCGGTCTTCCGTTTCGCCCCAGCCGCCGAGGACGTGGACGACGCGGCCGGTCTCGTAGACGGCGGCCGCGAGGTAGACCGTAGCCGCGGTCAGCGCGGTGGTCGTCAGCGCGGCGACGGACCAGCCCGTGCGCTCGAACCGGAGTCCGAGGACGATCGGTACGGCCGCCAGCAGGATCGGGACCGCGACCAGCAGGGCCGGCAACATCTCGACGAGGCTACTCATCGGCACGCACCTCCCGAAGGGTATCCTCGCGGAGGGTCCCGTACTCCGCGTAGATGCGGACGATCAGCGCCAACCCGACGGCCGTCAGTGCGATGCCGACGACAATCGCGGTCAGCACGATGACGTGTGGAAGCGGACTCGCCATGAGGCCGGGATCGCTTCCGTCCGACGGAACGATCGGCGCCTTCCCGCCCTCGACGTAGGCGACCGCGACAAAAAACAGGAAGATCGCGGTCTGGAAGAGGTTGACGCCGATCAGCTTCTTTACGAGATTCTCGTTGGCGATGATCATGTAGATCCCGATGCCCATCAGAACGAACATCAGCGCGTAGGCGTAGCGCGTCGTGAGGACGTCGAGTGCACCCTCAATCATCGTCGCTTACCCCCTCGAGCGGCTCGTCTTCGCGTCTGTTGCGTTCGGGCGTAAAGCCCGCGGCCGTCGCGAAGAACAGCGTGATGACGACGCCGGCGACGATCAGCGCGACGCCGCCGACCTCGATGGCTTCCATCCCCCAGTAGTGAGCGATACCGAACGTCTCGCTGAAGGCGTCGTACTCGAGGAAGCTCCCCCCGAGAGCCATCGTTGCGAGACCGGTCGCGATGAAGATGGTGACGCCGCCGGTGACGAGACCGACGACGAAGGAGTTCTTCAGCCACTGGCGGGTGGGTTCGATCCCGAAGGCGAAGGCGAGCATGAGCACGGTGACGCCAATAATCGCGCCGCCCTGGAAGCTGCCGCCGGGCGTGTCGGCCCCGTGGAGACTCATGAACATGCCGTAGGTGAGCGTAAACGGTGCGATGATCTTGACCGTCGTCATGATCACCTGACTCTCGGTGTACGTATCGTCGTAGGAGTCGGTCTGAGACATTAGGTGAACACCTCCCGTTTGAGAACGAGGAGAACGGCGACACCGGCGGCGAAGACGACGACCGCCTCGCCGAAGGTGTCGAACCCACGGTAGGAGGCCAACACCGCGCTAACCGCGTTCTGTGCGCCGGTGTCGGCGTACGTTTCCTGCAGGTAGTACAGCGAGGGCGTCTGCTCGAGCACGCCACCGCCCCAGATCGGCGCGTCTTCGGTGCCAACCGCGTACATATCCGGGAGCAGCGTCAGCGTCACGAGGACGAACGCGCCCACGGCGACGACGGCGGGCACGCTCACTCGTTCGAACAGCTGATCGGTCGGCGGACGACTCGTCCGCGCGATAGTCAGGAGGAGCAGAATTGTCGTCACGCCGGCGCCGATCGCGGCCTCGGTCATCGCGACGTCGGGCGCGAGCAAGTACGTGTAGAGAATCGCCATGCCAAGGCTGTAAGCCCCGAAGACGACGATCGCCGAGAGAACGTCACGGAACAGGGCCGTAGCGATTGCGGTCAACAGGATGAACACGGCGAGGGTGAGGGCGAACGGGCTCATTTGGACTCACCCTCCTCCTCCGATTCTTTCGTCCACGGTTCGATGCCAGTTTCGGCAGCCGAACGGGCGATCGCGTGGGCCGCGGTCGGGTTCGTGATGAAGACAAAAAACAGCAGTAAGACGGTGTACACCGTCGCGTGCTGCCAGCCGAGCGCGAGCGCGACGGCCGCAAGCGCGAGCCCCGCACCGAGCGTGTCGGCCTGAGATGCGGTGTGTGCGCGCGCGTAGACGTCGGGCAGTCGAAGCACGCCCATCGCCGAGACGAACGTAAAGAACAGTCCGAAGGCGATGAGAACGATAATCGCCCAGAACCGGATCGATTCCATCACAGCACACCACCTCGCTCGACGGTGAACTTCGAGATAGCGACCGCCATCAGGAAGTTGAGCAGGGCGTAGATCAACGCGATATCGAGGAACCACGGCTCGTCGAGCCCTGCTGCGAGCAGGGCCAGGATGACGACCGTGTTCGTCCCGAGAACGTTGACGGCGAGCAGTCGATCCTGCGTGGTCGGCCCCGCAACGGCGCGGTAGAACATCATGATTGCGAGAACGACGAACAGCGCCGCCGCGCCGAGGAAGATCTCCTCGATCGTCACGCCGCTCGGAATCACTGCTCGTCACCTCCGAGGACCTCGGTATCCCCGCGCTCGCGGGGCGTCGCGATTGCGGCCGCCTCTCGGCCGTGGAAAACGAACCTGACGGCGCGCTCGAGCGAGCCGTCGAAGAGGTCCTCACGGGCCGACGGGATCAGCGTGTGGACGATCAGCCGTTGATCGTCGCCACGGACCACGAGCGTCCCCGGCGTAAGCGTGATGCTGTTCGCGAGCGCGAGCAGCGGAAGTCCACCCCTGACGCGGGCGTTGAGACGGGCCATCGTGGGATCGATCGGCAGGGACGGCCGCAAGATCACGATCGAAATCGCGAGATTGGCCTTGACAATCTCCCAGATGAGATAGGGAACGTAGAACGCGAATCGAACGGTTCGGATCGGCGACTGGAGCCGATCGAGCGGGAACGTGAACGTGATGTGAGCCAGCGAGACAGAGACGATCCCGGCGACGGCCGCGCCCGTCACGAGGTCGAACCAGTAGGTCGGATCCCCGAGGATCAGATAGAAGCCATAAGAGATCCAGAACAGCGCGAACAGTCGATCGAAGCGTTCGGTACCGTCGCCGACCAGTCGCTCGTGGCGCGCCGGTCGTTCGACCGGTGCCTCGTCGTACGCCAACCCGACCGCATCGAGTTCGCGTTCGATCGACTGGAGCAACTGGGCCGTCGCTCCCGGCTGATACTCCGGGTCGAGCACGACCAGATCGAGATCGTGTTCGCGCGCGTAGTCGTCGAACACACTGGCAAAGTCTCGAGGACCGAAAAGATACTCGTCGGTACCGAGCAGCGTCGTCTCGACCGTGACCGACGCACTGCCGGCGTCCTCTCGAACCCAGTTGGCCGCTTTCGAGAGGAGTTCTTCGGCTGCCTCGGTCTCCTGTTGGCCCTCGATCAGGTCCGCTTCGTGGGGTAACGCAACCACCAGATGGATCTCGAGTTCGTCGGCCCGTTCGAGACCGGACTGAACCGTATAGGCGACCGTTTGCCGGACGGTCACCGTGTCCGACAGCGGTACGAGTACTCGTTCAACCGCCACGGCACGTCCCTCCTCGTGACCGTCGATAGATATTCATGTCACTCGTTGTTAGTCGAGTCAAGCGGTAGCCGTAGGAAAACGATTTCGTTATCCGCCAGACGAACTGACGGTTCAGCGAATTGTATCCGGCGAATCGTGACAACACGATTTGTTTTTTGCCGTATCGACATCGTCGCTCGAGAGCGGACCGGCCGTCCGACCGATACTTTTACAATCATATTTGCTCTACTCCAATCTGACTTTCACCATGGAGACGAACGATACCGTCCACAGTCGATTCGAAACCGCCCGCACAGAACTAACGGCGCTGCAGGTTGAGACCGGGCTTCTGTTCGCCGCGGCAATCGCCTTTACGCTGATCTTTCTGCAGGAACCGCTCGCTCACGACGCGATGCACAACTTCCGACACGGCGCAGGGATCGTCTGTCACTGATCGATGATCTACGACTATCTTCAGCGCGGCGTCCTCGCAGGCGTCGTCGCCGGGCTCGCGTACGGGCTGTACGTGGCTGTCGTTGCGAACCCGCTCAGCGAATATCTTCACGACGCCGGTCACGGACACGGCGACCACGGGCACGACGATCACAGCCACGAGCACGGCCACGCACACGAGCACGCAGAACACGCCGTCTCCGAAACGACGACCGCGCTCGTGAGTATCGGCAGCGGTGTCCTCTGGGCGATTTTCCTCGGCGGACTGTTCGCCATCGCGTTGTACTTCCTCGAGCCGGCACTCCCCGGCCCCGACGGCGTGAAAGCATACGTTCTCGCCGGAGCCGGCTTCGTAACTGTCTCGGCAACGCCATGGCTCGTGCTCCCGCCCGCAGCTCCGGGGGCCGAACAGCTGTACACCATTGACATGCGGCTGGCCATCTACGTGGGTCTCGTCGCCCTCGGCGCGATCGTCTCCGCTACAGCGATTCTCGCGTATAGGCGTACAGCACCACGACAGCCAGCACTCAGGGTTGTGGCCGCTGCAGTACCGATTGTCGCTGTCGCCGCCGTTCTGCCGCTGGCCACGCCGACGATCGTTACCCACCCCGAGCTGTCCGGCGATCTCGTTTCGGCGTACCAGGCGCTGGCCGTCCTGAGCCAGGCCGCGGTCTGGGCGCTGCTCGCTGGGTCGTTCAACGCCCTTCGACGGCGTGCCGAACCGTCTGCAGATGCTAGCGACTCGCACGAAGCCCTGACGGCCAGCCCATAACCAATGCAGAACCGAACCGAAAAACAACGCGACCGACTCGCCGCACAGGTATTCGTCTGTACGAACGATCGCGACTCGGAGTACGCCTGCTGTGCAGACGTCGGCGGTCAGAAGACCCTCGAGGCCATCAAATCGTGGCTCCGCGAGCGCAACGCGTTCTGGAGTCCGATTTCGGTGACCGAAACCGGCTGTCTGGGCCTCTGCAGTGAGGAGGGAACGGCGATCGCGATCCAGCCGCGAAACAGGTGGTACTCCGATATTCAACCCGAAGACGTCCCCGAACTCCTCGAGCGCGAGTTCGGCCCGAACGGAGACCGTGTCGGCGACGAGTTCAGCGAGGATGCCGGCGACGGCGAGCACGCAGCCGACGAGTGAGAAACGGTCACACGACACAACGATTTTGTCTTCCGGTTCCGACTGGTTGCGTACGAGAATGCTCGCCTGGCCGGACGAAACCCTCTACGAAGGCGTGGCGTCGGTCGCGACGGACCGGCCGGACCGGGCGGCCGTGGTCTTTCGAGGAACTACCTGGAGCTACGCGAATTTGGTCGCGGAGAGCCGCGCGCTCGCCCACGGGCTCGCCGATTTGGGCGTCTCGTCGGGCGACGTCGTCGCCGTCTGGCTCGGGAACCGACCCGAGTGGACCGTCTGTCAGCTCGCGACATCGTTCCTCGGCGCGGCGATGGTCGCCGTCAACACCCGCTATCGGACCCACGAACTCGAGTACATGCTCTCCGATTCGGCAGCGAGCGTACTTCTCACCGAAGCGTCGCTGCTCGGCCGAAACTACCATGGGATGCTCGAGACCGCCGTTCCCGAAATTGCGACGCAATCGCCCGACTCGTTCGCTCCCGACTCGATTCCCTCTCTCGAAGCGGTCGTCAGCCTCGACTCCGATACCGAATTGCCAGCACTGCGCGGCTACGAGAGCGTACTCGAGACGGGACGTGATCGGCTGGAAGATGAGCAACGGGACGACGGACGAAACTCGCTCGAGCCGGTGTCCGATCCGACCGCGCCGGCGGCGGTCTTCTACACCAGCGGCACGACGAGCGATCCGAAGGGCTGTCTGCAGTCGAGTCGATCGCTGCTGAACCACTCCGCACACGTCGCGGAGCATCTGGGCATCACCGACGAGGATGTCGGCGTCACGACGCTCCCGTTCTGCGGTATCTGGGGGTACAACACCCTGTTCAGCCACCTCGCGTCCGGCGCGACGCTCGTCACGCAGACCCACTTCGATCCCGAGACGACCCTCGAACTGGTCGACGAGTACGACGCGACCTCGCTCACCGGACTCGGCGTGATGTTCGAACGGCTGCTCGAGTACGAGTCCTTCGCGCGGTCGCGCGTGGAGACGATCGAACGCGGGGTAGTCGGCTTTATCAGCAAGGGATACGACGAGACGCTGTTCGAACGGATCGAAGAGGCGTTCGGGTTTCCGGTCGTCCAGCCCTACGGGCTCTCGGAGGCCAACAGCCAGATCTTCGTCGGCGATCCAGCCGACGCGATGGAGCGACGAAAGCGCGTCGGCGGGCCGCCGATCCATCCGGCGATCGACGCGACGATCGTCGACCCCGAAACTCGGGCGGAGCTACCGACCGGTGAGGAAGGCGAACTCGCCCTCCGGGGCTACCTGCTCGCGGACGGTTATTTGGGGAAACCCGAGGCGACTGCAGCGGCGTTCGACGAGTCAGGATGGTTCTACACCGGCGATCTCGCGACCGTGGACGACGACGGCTACGTTTACTACCGCTCGAGACTCGACGACGCGCTTCGAACGCGGGGCTTTCTCGTCGCGCCTCGAGAGATCGGGGCCGCCGTCGAGGACCACCCCGGCGTTCGGTCCTGCGAAGTCGTCGGCGCGCCCCACCCTCGTCACGGAGACGTGCCGGTTGCGTTCGTTATCGCAGCCGATGACAAAGGTAACAACGTGTCCGCAGCGGCTCTCGAGTCGTTCCTCGACGACAGAGTGGCCGACTACAAGGTCCCCGCGGCGTTCGAGTTCGTCGACGAGTTCCCGACGACTGAAGGGCCAAACGGCGAGAAGGTACAGAAAGCGCTATTGCGCGGTCAGGTGCAGGATCGATTCACCGAGTGAGACAGATGACCGAGACTCCAGATACGGACGAGACAGACGACATGGACGACACGGACGAAACACAAAACGCAGACGACGGGGCGAGCGACAAACGCCTCGTATCGGGCTGGCACGGCCGCTACTACGAGGACTTCGAGGTCGGCGACATCTACAAACACCCCTTTGGACGCACCGTCACCGAGACGGACAACGTCTGGCTGACGAACGTCACGATGAACCTCAACCCGATGCACTTCAACGAGGCCTACGCCGCCGAGACGGAGTTCGGCGAACGCCTCGTCGACGGCACCTTCGTCATCGCGCTCGCGGTCGGGATGAGCGTCATCGACATCTCCGTGAACGCAACCGCGAACCTCGGCTACGACAATATTCGACATCACGCACCCGTCTTCCACGGCGATACCATCTACGCCGAGAGCGAGGTGCTGAGCAAACGGGAACTCGAGTCCCGCGACCACGTCGGCATCGTCGAGACCGAACTCCGGGCGTACAACCAGGACGGCGAGCACGTGTTGAGCTTAGAGCGCACGCCGATGGTGTTGAAACGCGAGCACGCCGAGCCGTCGGCCGCGACGCCGCCGGGGTGGCTCGAGGGGGTCGGGACGCAGCCGGAGGACTGTTAATACGCATTATTAGTAGTGATTTCAGTCACCTCGCGTTCGAGAGAGAAAACGGCACACCCCTCATTTTCAGTGAAAACAAACGACCATCGACGACTCAGGGCAACACAATAGTGACGGATGTGTGAAACTGATCGAGGATAATCTATACCATCTTTTCTAGTCGAAACATATTCGAGAACAGCTGTTCTCCGATAATCGGAGAATCCTTGATTAGATGCTCGTCTCCCTATAGAAACGAATCGGCACACCCCTCGTTTTCAGTGAAAGAGTAGTCGGAATCCCTTTGGTGTCGATGAAGAGTACCTACGACACTGACTCGGACAGTTTGTTTAAAACATCGCGCTGGGTTTCCGAGGAGTTGACACAGGCAGACATGACGATGTCCGGGTCGTGAAGGAGACGATGAATTCGATAACTCCCTTCACTTTTTCCACCACCTGTATGCCTGCTCTCCGTAATTTCGGGAAGAGTCCACTTTTTCATCAGATCGAGAATGCGCTGATGAGTAAGAGATTCGCCGGTGGCGATTTCAGCGACGATGCAGTACACATCATACAGTTCACCAGTCGAGAAGGAATCCGTCGAGCGCGTCTTAGTTAGATATGCTAATGCGTAGAGTGCGTATCTGGAATGGGGCGTCCCGTTCTTAATAATCTGGACCGATCGGTTCAGATCGCTGTACTCGTCAGCTTCACGCACATGCTCTTCGGTGACCCGTTTGCGGTCGTCTTTCTCTGCGAGTTTCCCGGCAGATCGAAGAATATCGAGCGCGCGACGGGCATCACCGTGATCGCGGGCAGCGAGCGCGGCGGTTAGTTCGATTACGCCATCTTCGAGAACACCGTCTCTGAACGCATCGATCCGACGCTCGAGGATCGCCTGCAGTTGATTCGCATCGTACGGAGGAAAAATGATCGGATCATCCTGAAAGCTTGAAGCAACGCGTTCATCGGGCGCATCGGAATAGTCTGTCTTGTTGCTGATTGCGATGACTGAAATGTAACATCCCGTCTTCCCCGCTTCCTCCGATCGAGAGAGTTTCGAGAGAATTTCGTCGGTATCGTCGCCGAGTTTGTCGATTTCGTCGAGGATCACGATCAAAGAATCGGACTTGTGAAGCAGTCCGTCACCGCCCCAGAGCGCGTCGTAGTACCGACTCGTCCCAACACCTTCTTTCGGAATGTACCTATCTGGATCGATTACGTTACGGACTTCGAACGCCATCTTTCGCGCTGCTCGTGTCTCGGTATTGTACTGGTCACAGTCGACATAGGCCGCCGTCAGAGTCGTTCCCTGCATTTGTGCAATGCCTCGAGCACGGCCAGTGACGTGTTTCGCAACGAGCGATTTTCCAGTTCCGGTCTTCCCAAAAAGAAAGCCGCTCTCCGGAGGGTTGCCGAATGCAGCCGGTTTCAACAACGTTTCCACGGTTTCGATCTCCCGGTCGCGACCAACGATCCGGTCTTTTTGTGGAACATGTTGTGGTCGAAGCAGTTCTCGGCGGCGAAAAATAGACGTAGTTTCGTCCGTCATCGGATCATCTTGAAGATCCTCGATAGACGGAGTCGGAATCGGATCGTTACCCATTACCAGAATGATTTCAACCATCTATAATAAATGTGTCGGACCACATTTTCAGTGAAAGTTGGGAAAGTTTGTGCCATGGACACTATACAGAGACTACAGATGATCGATAACCGATTACCCCACCCCTCATTTTCAGTGAAACAAGATCGCATTCGATTCAAATACGGAATGAGTATTGGGTGATATGTGATATTGAAAGTTATCTAACATAAACCGACCTACTCACTTCCGCTCTCTCCGTCGATCCTTCGTTACACGTGATAGCAACCAAACGAGCCTTCGCACTATACGTTCGAGAGCTTTCACTGAAAACGAGGGGTGCGTCCGTCGAACCAACTCTCCACTCGTGCGCCCCCACGATCAATATTCATCCCTTCTACCAACACTGCTCGCACTGTAGAAAGCAGACCCCTATCGCTCCCGAACACTTGTGGCCTCACGCCAACATTAATTCGAACCCACGTGGTCGACCCACTATGCCCAGTACTGACTCCGACACCGACATCGTCCTCGTCGACGGCACGCGAACACCACACGGAACGCTGCTCGGATCGCTCGCGGACGTCGAACCAGTCGAGTTGGGCCGCATAGCGCTGGACGGCCTCCTCGATCGAGTCTCCATCGACGACACAGACGTCGACTGGGTGGCCCTCGGCAACGCCATCCAGGCCGGAATCGGGCAAGTTCCGGGTCGACAGGTCGTCGTGAAGTCCGCGCTCCCGAACGAGACGCGCGCGACAACGATCAACGAGGCCTCGGGATCCGGGGTGAGCGCCATCTCGCTCGCCGCGGACCGAATTGCGGCGGGCCGAGCCGAGTTCGCGATTGCTGGCGGCTTCGAGTCCATGTCGAACGCCCCGTGGATCCTCCCGGGCTACCGGAAGGGCCGTCGCCACGGCAACGTCGAACTCGAGGACTCGATGCTGCTCGACTCGCTGTGGGACGTGAACCTCGACGTCCACATGGGCGAGATCACCGAAGGGCTGGTCGAGCGCGAAGCGGTTTCGCGTGAGGCACAGGACGAGTACGCCCTCGAGAGTCACCAGCGCGCCGCCGAAGCGATCGAATTCGGCGCGTTCGACGACGAAATCGTCCCCGTCGAGACGAACGGCGAGACGGTCGACACTGATCAGGGCCCGCGACCCGATTCGACGCTGGAGGATCTGGCCGAACTGCCGACACCGTTCGCGGAGAACGGCACGATCACCCCCGGAAACGCCTCAAAGCTCAGCGACGGGGCGGGCGCGGTTCTGCTGGCCGACGGGGCGGCGGCCGCGGACCGCGGTCTCGAGCCGATGGCGCGCGTCGTCGACTACGCGACCGCCTATCGAGACCCCGACCGGTTCAACGAGGCCGTCGGCGATGTCGTCGAGAACCTGCTCGAGCGAAACGACCTCGTCGCCGAGGATGTCGACGCCTACTGGATCAACGAAGCCTTCGCCGCCCAGGCGGTCTACGTCATGGACCGGGTCGGCATTCCGAGGGAGAAGATGAACCCGAACGGCGGGGCGGTCGCCTTCGGCCATCCGATCGGTGCCTCCGGCGGGATGCTCGCGGCCAGCCTCGCCTACCAGTTCCAGAACGATCCGAACGTCTCCCGGGGCTTCCTCGGCATGAGCATCGGCGGCGGCGGGGCAATTATGGCGCTGCTCGAGGAGTGGTGAGCGCAGCCGACGATCAGTATCAGCGAGAAAAGCTATACCGCTCACTCCGCACGGTACGGGCATGACGAGTACGAGCACGAGTCGAGTAGCGGGTCGAGCGGCCGCGGACCTCGCTGCATTCGTCGCAACACTTTCGAGCGAAGACGTCCCCGAAGAAGCCCTCAGATTGGCCGAACGGGCGGTTCTCGACACGGTCGGCGTGACGCTGGCCGGCGCGGGCACCGAAGCCGGCACGATCGCGTCGGCCGCACTGGACGACGGTGGCGGCGAGACGACCGTTCTCGGTCGCGACGAGAGCCGTCCGCTCTCGGACGCGGTCTTCGCGAACGCGACCGCCGGGCACGCGCTCGATTTCGACGATGTCGCGCTCGCCGCGATGGACGGCCATCCGAGCGTTACGATGGTCGCGCCACTGCTGGCCGTCGGCGAGCGCGAGGGTACGAGCGGAAGCGAACTACTGACGGCCTTCGTTGCGGGATTCGAAACCCAAAACTATCTCTCGCGACCGATCAGCCCCGGACACTACGAGGATGGCTGGCACGCGACGTCCACTATCGGCGTCTTCGGCGCGGCCGCGGCAGTCAGCAGACTGCTCGAGCTATCCCCCGAACGCATCGAACACGCGCTCGCGATCGCCGCCTCGATGCCGGCCGGACTCAAGCGGAACTTCGGCTCGACGACCAAGCCGATCCACGCCGGACAGGCGGCCCGGTCGGGGACGACCGCGGCACTGCTTGCGGCAGAAGGCGCGACGGCGAACCCGGGCGCGATCGACGGCGAGGACGGCTTCTTCGACCTGTACTGCGGCGACGAACGGCCGACCCTCGACAAACTGCCCAAGCTGGGAACGCGGTGGTCGATCCTCGAGGACGGTATCGATGTCAAAAAGTACCCCTGCTGTTACTACACCCACGCCGCGATCTACGCCGCGAGCGAACTGGCGGACAGACACGAACTCGAGGCCGGAACGATCGACGAGGTCGCCGTGACGGCCTCGCAAGGAGCAGCCGACGCGCTCGAGTACGACGATCCCGATACCGGACTCGAGGCGAAGTTTTCGATGCCGTATCTCGTCGCGAGCGCCATCGCCCGGGAACGAGTCGATCTGGCCGCGTTCGACGCGGAGCGACTCGACGAGTCGGCTGTCCAGTTCGTCCGCGACCGAGTTCAGCTGACGATCGACGACGAGTTACCGTACGATTCGAACGCAGTACGCATCGAAATTACGACGCGCGACGGGGAGACGTACGAGCGCACCCAGCAACGACCGCCGGGGACCCACGACGATCCGCTCTCGAACGAGGAACTCCGCGAGAAGTTCTGCATGTGCGCCGAGCGCGCACCGGCGGCCGTCGATATCGACGACGCCTTACACGCGCTGGGCTCGCTTCGGACGGTTCCAGACGTCGGAGATGTCCTCGAGACGCTCTGATACAACCGTGAACCGACGATCGAGGCCAAAACGAAGCCGTGTCGAATATCGCCGTAACTCCACCGAGGGCCTGTCGCACTGTCGCCCGGACCGACCAGCCCCTCGAGCCCTTCGGGACGTTTAGGTAACAGCCGTCCCGAACGTTCGCTAATGACGCTATATTCGCGGGTTCGCCCCCTCGCGTTCAAGTTACCAGCCGAGACCGCCCACGACCTCGGCAAGCGGACGCTCCGGACGGCCCAGTCGACGTGGCCAACGCGAACGGCTCTCTCAGCTGTGTACCAGTACGAGCATCCGGCCCTCGAGGTCGATCTGTTCGACACCACGTTTCCGAACCCCGTCGGCGTCGCCGCTGGGTTCGACAAGAACGCCGAAGTGACCCACGCCCTCGAGGCGCTCGGCTTCGGCTTCGTCGAAATCGGTACCGTGACGCCATACCCCCAGTCGGGGAACGATCGACCGCGCCTGTTCCGTCTGCAAGAAGACGAGGCGATGGTCAACCGGATGGGATTCAACGGCCAGGGGATGGAACGCGTGAAATCACGACTCGAGACCGACGGGACGCCCGGCTTCCCGCTCGGCGTGAACATCGGCAAGATGAACTCCTCGAACGAACGGGAGGCGATCGAGGACTACCGGCGCGTCTTCGATCGGCTCTCGCCCTTTGCCGACTACGTCGTCGTCAACGTCTCCTGTCCGAACACGCCCGACGAGTTCGACGAGGCCTCGCCTGACCACCTACGAGAGATCTTCGAGACGCTCGAGGCCGAAAACGACGCGGACGTCCCGATGCTAGTCAAGATCGGCCCCGACGAACCCGAGGAGTCGGTACTCGACCTCGTCGACATCATCCAGGAGTTCGATCTCGACGGAATCGTCGCGACAAATACCTCCACGAGCCGCGAGGGGCTCGAGTCACCGAACCGAGAGGAGTGGGGCGGCCTCAGTGGCAATCCGCTCCAGGACCGGTCGACGGACGTGATTCGAACGATCGCCGAGTACACGGACGGCAATCTCCCGATCGTTGGCGTCGGCGGCGTCGACTCGCCTGGTAGCGCCTACGAGAAGATTCTGGCCGGTGCCTCGCTCGTCCAGCTGTACACCGGATTCGTCTACGAGGGACCAGCCACGGCAAAACGGATCAATCAAGGATTGGTACAGCTACTCGAGCGGGACGGGTTCGCGTCAGTCGAGGACGCCGTGGGTGCGGGCCTCGATTGAGAGCTGCAAGTACGGATCTCGATTACGAATTGCGTCTGCGTTGCGACATCGATCAGTCCGCGGGTTCGGGGTCGTCGATCGCATCGCCGAGCCCGTGCATCTCTGCGGGACCAACGGTCTCGTTGATGCGTTTCTCGCGAATTTCACGGCTCCCGGACTCCCCCTTCTGGGATTCGACTACGGGTTCCGCGTCGCCGTCGGTTACGGAGAGGTAGACCGACCGGAGTTGTTCCGTCCTATCCACCTCACGGGACTCGTCCGCCTCGGATTCGAAATTTGTCATCGTTTGTGATACTCATTGATCCCAGTTGATCGTCAACTAATATAAATTCATCGCCACATTCAGTTGATGAGAATCGCCACGGCGAACGAGATCGAATAGCTGTCCGATCAGAAAAATCGAGTAAGTGGGAGCGAAGTCGTAGTTCTCAGTCGACGTCGACACGCGTTCCGTAACCCGATTCGCCGACCACGTCGCCATCCTCGTAGACGACCTCGCCGCGGACGACCGTCGACACCACGTTTCCGGTGAACGACTCACCCACGAACGGCGTGACGCAGTTCTTCGAGTGGAGTTCGTCGCTCTCCTCGAGCGACCACTCTCGGTCGGGATCGACGACCGTGAAGTCGGCGTCCGTACCCACCTGCAGCGAGCCCTTCTGGGGGTACATGCCCCAGATCTGGGCCGGTCGGGTCGAATGGCGGCGGACCCACTCCTCGAGCGTGAGTCGGCCCTGGTCCACGAAGGAAAGCATCACCGGGACTTCGGTCTCGAGACCAACAAACCCTGAAATGGCCTCCCAGGTGTTGCCGAACGGGTCGTCAACTTTCTTCTCTTCGGGGGTGTGGGGAGCATGATCGGTCGCGATACAGTCGATCGCACCGTCGTCGATCCCGACCTCCCAGAGCTTCTCGCGCTCCTCCGCGTTCCGAATGGGGGGCTGGATCCGCGCCGGATTCCCCTTCTCACGCATGACCTCCTCGGTGAACCAGAGGTAATGAGGTGTCGTCTCGGCAGTCACGTCCACGCCGCGATCTTTCCCGCGGGCGACGGCCTCGGCGGCCGATCCCGAGGAGACGTGGTACATGTGGATTTTCGCGCCGGTCTCCTCGGCGAAGGTGATCATCCGTTCGACGGCCTCGCGCTCGGCGATCACGGGGCGGGAGTGGGAGTGATCGATCGGATCGTTCCGCCCTTCGGCCTGGAACTGCTCCGTGTAGTGATCGATGATCTCCCCGTTTTCCTCGTGGAATCCGAGACGTTTGCCCGTCTCCCGAATCTTCTCCATCGCCTCGAGGATCTCTCCGTCGTTCGGCGGCGGGACATCCCCCACCGTCGATCCGAGGAAGATCTTGTAGCCGAGCGCGCCGGCCTCGTCAATAGCCGGGATCAAGTCGAGGTTCTCGCTCGTGACGACGACGTAGCTTTGAAAGTCGACGTGAGCCGACGCCTCACCGCGCTCGAATTTTAACTCGAGATGCTCGGGACGGTCGATGACGGGATCAGTGTTCGGCATCCCGACGACGGTCGTCACGCCACCGGCCGCGGCCGCTCGCGTCGCAGACTCCCAGTCTTCCTTGTACTCGAGGCCGGGTTCGCGGTTATGAATGTGGCAATCGACGATTCCCGGCACGAGGACGTTTCCGTCGCCGTCGACGATGCGATCCGCGTCGGGCAGGCGGTCGCTCCGACCGACGGCGACGATCTCACCGTCCTCGACGGCGACACCCGAGTTCGGCGTCCGCCCGGCGGGCGTCACCACGGTACAGTTGCGCACGACGAGGTCCACAGTCATTGCCGGGAGTTGCCGAGCGCGGCGCATATAGCTTCTGTTGGGCGGTGGGCGCAGAGGCCGCGTTCCCGCACGACAGTTGCCTCGAATCCCACGGGCGCTCGAACGTGTCGACTCGGCCTCTCGATTCCCCGCGGGCCGTCGAACCCGAAGCGTCTCGATGAGGAAGCCAACCCGGTGATGAGGCCGGCTCGGTAGCGAATGACTAGCGCGTAGGGACCGAATACGGTGGGGTACGGGTGCTATACTAAACGGCGGGGAGGTGGGACGGAGAGTAGATGGATTCGCCAGCGATTCGTGACAAGACGGTGCTCGTGACCGGTGGAGCGGGCTTCATCGGCAGTCACCTCGTTGAGGCCCTGGCCCCGCACAACGAGGTCCGGATACTCGACAACTTCTCGTCGGGCGACCGGACGAACCTCCCCGAGAACGTGACGATCGTCGAGGGAGATATCCGCGATCCGATCGCCCTGCAGCAGGCAGCACGCGGCGTGGACATCATCTTCCACCACGCCGCCGTCGTCAGCGTCTCCCGCAGCGTCGACGCCCCCCGCCAAAGCAACGAGACGAATCTCGACGCGAGTTTGCTCGTCTTAGAGCAGGCCCGCCAGGAGGACGCACGGGTCGTCGTCGCCTCGAGCGCGGCGGTCTACGGCCATCCGGACGAGCTCCCGGTCTCGGAGACGGCGTCGACCGAGCCGTCGTCTCCGTACGGCATTCAAAAGCTCGCGCTCGATCAGTACACCCGACTCTACGAGGATCTGTACGGTCTCGAGACGGTGGCCCTGCGGTACTTCAACGCCTACGGGCCGCGCCAGCAGGGCCCCTACAGCGGCGTCATCTCGACGTTTCTCGAGCAGGCGCAAGCGGACGAGCCGATTACGATCGAAGGCGACGGCGAGCAGACTCGCGATTTCGTCCACGTGAGCGACATCGTCTGGGCGAACCTGTACGCGGCCACCACCGACGATGTCGGTGAAGCGTACAACATCGGGACAGGGACCCGGACGCCGATCGAGGAGTTAGCCGAGACGATCCGAGACGCGACCGACTCGTTGTCGTCGATCGTTCATCGCGACCCCCGTCCCGGAGACATCAGACACAGCGGGGCGGATATCACCAGAGCAAAACGTACGCTCGGGTTCGAGCCGCGAGTGAGCCTCGAGTGTGGGATTCAGTCACTCGTCGACGGAACGCCGCTCACACCGGTCGACGGGGACACCGAGTCCGTTCTGGGGTCGACGACGAGCGGTCGCTAACACCCGCACGATCGTTCGTCCGATCGTATGACGGCTGTATGAGCAGTATAACACTCGTTTTGGAGCGTCGGAGAGAATGAGGGCCATCGAGAGCCGATCCGGGACGGCAGAGCCACAGTCGATATCGCACAGGGATAAAATAACCGAAGAGTGTCTCGAAAACCGACTTCTGAAGCCGTATAACGCGGTTTTGATGAGTGTAGGTGAAAGATAACTAACGGTATCCACGGCCTCAAGGAGACGTATGATCGAAAGCCTCGTCGTATTCGCAGTGAGCCTACTCATCGGCGCTATCGGCATCTACGCCGGTGCAAAGGTGATCGTCGACTCCGAAGATTATACGTACGCACTCGTCACAGCCCTGTTAGGGGCGATCATCTGGGGCGTCGTCGGGTTCTTCTTCGGTTGGATCCCGCTGCTCGGACCGCTCCTAGTCTTCGTCGCCTACCTCGCGATCATCAACGCCCGGTATCCGGGCGGTTGGGTCGACGCGGCCGCGATCACGATCGTCGCCTGGCTCTCCGTCCTGATCGTGCTCTACGTCCTCGCCCTCGTCGGTGTGACCGGATTCGACGCCGTCGGCGTGCCGGGCGTCTGACGTGAGCGACGGCCAGACACGCCGCTGACGAGTCGAACGCTCGACAAAACCATTCTTACGGCCTCCGTGACGAGAGCAACGCGTGAGTACTCGCGACCGAAAAGCAGCTTCGACCCCGGTCTCGGTCCGCGTGTGACTTTCTACTCGAGTCGAGCAGGACCGTCATCATATTCTGGGCTGCACGCAGATACAACGCATCGATAGCAGCCATCACTCGGACTTGATAGCCCTCGAATTCGCCGAGCAGTTCGCTCGTTCGCGAGGGATCGATTGGACTACTGCTGTCTCCGAACCCGCCCGCAGTCGGATGGGACCGGCTCCAGAGATGGCGAACCGTCTCGCTGTCCTCCACTCGGGTTATCCGGCGGACTGCCACTCAATGACCGCCGACGACAGTCACGACTGGCGGTGCCACAACAGAGTTGATCCACAACAGCAACGACAGCCGCGACCCACACACCACTGACAGAATCGCTCTCGGCCGCCACGACCGCCCCGTTGACGGCGACAAAGTGAACGGATTTCGAGAGACTCACGAAAGTATTTACTTACCGACTAAATCGAGTGGAATTCGAGCTAGTCATTGCGAACGTCCGACCGAGTTTATTCGAACCCTCGGTCTACGTATCGTCGAAGCAACACCGAGTGATCGCCGTCGCGGCCACCAATGTCCGCGGTGAATGCGACGGTTTCGGTGGTGGAGAAGCACCAGTGAACACACCCGACGCAATCGGCAGAGGATTTCGAGCGAGTGGGTCATACGGGGCGAGAACTCTATGGCACTGCTGTGTACGAACCCGAACTGTACGCGATGCAACTGTCGTATGTCCACGACATCGCGACAGGACGCGAGCGCACGCATCGCCGATAGTGAGCTCGCTCGAGCACACGACCTATCACCTGCCATGAGATACGATATCGTACGAATAAATGATTGATAAAAAACATTTTGAGGAGCGGTCACGACGGTATAGAGAAACGTGAGTGAAAACAGCCACATCCATCCCACATGAGCATTCAGTTCCGAGCCTCCGTCGCGGTGATCGCCGCTTTCAGTACGGTCAGCACCGAATCAGCCCCCACCGGCACGAGCGTCGAGACACTCATTCCACTTATCATCTCCAGTCACAGCCAGCCGGCCCAGATCGGGTGGAGTCCACACCTCGCAGCCCTGGTCGGCATCCTGGCACTCGCGCTCCTCGGTGGCGTCCTCGCCGCCCGCAACCGATTTGACGAGCAAGACACGCTCGTCGCCGAGTCGGAGCCACGGAGCGAGGAGTTCCTGACCGACCGAGAGAGAGTTCAGCAACTGGTCCGCGAGAACGGCGGGCGGATGAAGCAGTCGAGAATCGTCGACTCCGTCGACTGGTCGAAGGCCAAGGTCAGTCGACTGCTCGCCGAACTCGAGGAGGAGGGCCGAGTCACGAAACTCCGTCTCGGTCGGGAGAACCTGGTCTGTCTCCCGGGTCACGAGCCGACGGCCTCCCAGTCACCCGAGAAACCGAAAAGCGAGTGACGAACACCGGTCACAGCCACAGCAATCCGTATCAGCAACTATTGCTTTCACGGAGCGAAGCACTGCCTGAAGCAGACCCTACCGGCCGTAGGCTGCGATTTCCGGCCGCAATGGTTGTGGCGGTTTATGCGGGGAACCAGCCATTAGCCGGTGCCTTACGGCAGATAGACATGACTACACGCAATCAGCTACTCGTGGTACTCACCGCCTTGATGATGGTGTGCTCGAGCGGGGCGATGGTCGCGGGTGCGGCACCGGCCGCGACCCTCGACGAGCACGACGAGGACGAGTACGACGATACAGACGCGGGCGAGGACACAAACGCGGACGGAGATGACGCGGATCCAAATGACGTACCGGACGAGGAGGTGGATCCGCCTGAGAACGGCGACATGGACGCCGAAGCGACCGTGACGTTCACCGACCAGGAACTCGAGAACGACACGGTCGTCGTCGACGAGGTCACGGTCGAAGACGGCGGCTTCGTCGTGATTCACGACAGTAGCCTGCTCGCCGGAAACGTCGTTGAGAGCGTCATCGGCGCCTCCGAGTATCTCGACGAAGGGACACACGAGAACGTCGAAGTGACCCTCGACGAGCCACTCGAGGAGGACGAGACGCTAATCGCAATGGCGCACTTCGACACGAACGACAACGAGGAGTACGACTTCGTGGAGACCGACGGCGCGGAAGATGGACCGTACCTCACTGCTGACGACGAACCGGTGACCGACGAAGCCATCGTCACCGTCGACGCAGCATCGGAGGAAACGCCCGATGAAACCCCTGAAGCGGCCGAAGAAGAGCCAGTATCGGAAGAACCGGTTGACGAAGAGGTTGCAGATGCCGACGAGGAACCGGTTGAGGAAGAGCCAGCCGACGTGGACCCTGACGATGCTGACGACGAACCACCCGAAGAAGAGCCTGACGCAGTCGAAGAAGAACCAGTAGCGGAGGAGCCAGCTGACGAAGAGGCTACAGATGCCGACGAGGAACCGGTTGACGAAGAAGTCGAAGATGCCGATGAAGAGCCTGTAGAGACGGAACCAGTGGAGGAAGAACCAGTTGAAGAAGAACCCGAAGCGGTCGATGACGATACGATCGACGTTCTCATCGAAGAGGTGACGATCTTCGTGTTCTTCGATGAACTCCCGCACGGCGAGCCAGCCGACGGTGACCACGTCAACATCGACGCGAACGATGTCGAGGGTGACGACGGTCTCGAGGGCGCTGCAATCGACGGCGACGCAGCCGAAACCGATGCGACTACCGGTGACGATGCGGCTCACGACGATGCGAGCGAGACGTACGATCTCGACGAACTCGGCTACACGTTCACCGATATCGAGCTCAACGTCACTATCGAGACGGTGACGGTCGTGCCGATCTACGATCACCACGGTGACGGCCACCACCACGACGCCGACAGCGGTCACCACCACGCTAACGGCGAACACCACCACGACGCCAACAACGGAACGAACGGCGTCGAAACGGATTCAGTTGACGACGCACACGATGCAGCCGATCACGACGAGTACGACATCGTGATCGAACACGCGTCCGTCTTCGTGTTCGTCGGTGACCTCGGTGAGCTACCCCACCACCCAATCGACGACGAATCGGCCGAACACAACGACGATGCTGTCGACGACGCCGACGATGCAGACACCCAGCCGGCCATCGCGAGCGCGCTCTAGGCACGGCCCGTCGAACCATCCCATCGAATTGCCGCTTTTCTCGGCGCTACTGAACCCCGAACTGTGGGCCGAAACGTCGACAGAATCACCTGGCCGATAGTGGCGTCACGCGAGCAGCCGATACAGGCTGCTCGCAGCAACCGCCAACAGCGCGACGACGCTCGAGAGAACGGGATCAATGCTCGAGAGTAGCGGAATCCCGAGCCCGGCGAACGCGATCACGGCGAGTCCGAGGACACAGACAACGAAGTGAAACTGGAGCGCCATCGACTCGGTCTCCCCGTGACCGTTGATGTACTGCAGGACGTCGTCGAAGTTGGGACCTCGCTGGATCGTCTTCGCGTCGGAGTCGTACTCGATGACCGCGTCTTCCTGGAGCTGTGGAAGATGCGTCTGCTGGAGGGAGACGTAGACGCTTTTGTACAAATTGTTCGGAACGGGCGTGGTATCGGTTTCTCTGGCGGCAATCTCCGATGCGATATCAGAGACGTCGACCTGTCCGGCCTCCTCGGCGAGTAGCTGGACGATAGCCCGTCGTCTGTCGTTCCCGAGGATGTGGAACACTTCACTTTCGGCGAGTGGCTCGGAACGATTGGTCTGGACAGACATCGATCAGGAAGAGCGCGTATTGTCGACGAGCAGTCCACCACCAGTTATCATACGCATCACCGTTTCGCAGAGCACTAACTTTAACTTTTGCAGACTAGATCACACCTGCTCTGCCGCTGACGCGGCCAGCACGACCAGAACAAGAGGTAAGTTCGGGATACAGCAGGGTCTCTCTCGACACGTTGACGAGGCGGTCAGCGGTGGCTGACGAGACAGCGGTCATCGGATCAGTGCCGAACGAACTGGCTGGCAACACGGGACGGAACCCATACCGGTCCGAGAAGTATAGTAGCCACTGAAAGTCGATCTACACCTGGTCGAATGACGGTTGTGCGATCAGTGTGTAAATCGTTTCAGTTGTTACTATAGTCGATACCGTTCGACGGACGATCGCTTGACGAAATCGGACCGCAAAATCGCGTGGTCCTCACTCACCCGGCAGATGATTGCCGGATTGCATCTCGCGATAGGTCGTACAGGCCGGACAGCCGTGGACGATATCTCCGTTGTCACCGAAGACGCGTGCGAACTGTTGTGTTACGTGGGTGCCACAGTTGCGACATCGTGCGCCTGCGGTCGACGATTCCATGGGCTTCCAATCTTGTTGGGTGGATTTCATGGTTGGGGGGGTACTCGGACGAGGCGAGTAGGCGTCGGCCACCGACGTCGATCGGTCGTCGAGACCGATCAGCGGTGGCGTCGACGCCGGGATATCGCCGGAATCGTCCGGGCATCACTTCTATCGAGGGGAGCAAACGTGGATAAAGGACGCCGACCGTTCACCCGACACACGGCCGTGAGAACCGCGAAATACAGAGTTTCCGGCCTGTATCACACGATAACGGCGGTGTGTCACCGAATGACGATAGTTCGATAGGACGGTTTCCACACCGAGTTTAGATGGCTTGCCTTGCATTCGACGGGCAAACAGCGTATTGACCTATCCCATACCGTCCGAAAGCTACCATTTCCAGATAGAAATTAGGAATTTCGCTAAAGAATGATCTTGTTTCGGGGAATAAGGTACATCGTTATAAAATACCACTATCGCTTACTCATCGTCGTGCTGGAACATACTGGTGCCCGTGATGGGGAGACCGTACTCCCGGTCAATCCGTATCGATCCCCCGCTCGTGAGAGTGAAACGGCTCCAACCCGCCACAACTGAGTGATTTCGACGATGTCAATGCAAGCGAGTAATACGCGATCCGAACCGACGCCAGAACCGTCCGCCCAACTCGACGTCCTCGGGGACGAGTGTGCGCGAACGATCCTCGTCGCAACGAGTGACGGACCGAAGACGGCGAAAGAACTGACCAACCGAACGGACAGTTCGTCGGCAACGGTGTATCGACGAATCAACAACCTCCTCGAGAGTGACCTCCTCTCGGAGTGCGTTCGGTTCGACGACGACGGCTCGCACACGACCGCGTACGAGGCGACAATCGAGACGCTACAGGTCCAAATCGGCGGGGACGGGATCGACGTCTCGGTGTCGGAGATCAAAGACTAACGTCCCAGAGCGCGGTGTATTGATTGCGACACCGTCGACTGGCGTATCGGCGTCGGACGTGCATCCCGAATGAGCGATCCTACCGGTACGAACATGGTAGAATTCGACTCTGTCTCGAGAACGTCCACTTTAGTTCGAAGAACATGTCTTGAAAGGAGTTCTAACACTGCTGTATGATACGGATAACAAATATCTATTCAGTAGAATGGTCACTGTGATTGAACAATGCACGATCTGACCGGCTTCCAACGCGACCTCCTGTACGTAATCGCAGGCGCCGATCAGCCTTCAGGCCAGACCGTCAAGGACGAAGTCGAGAAGTACTACAGCTCGGAGATCAATCACGGTCGCCTCTATCCGAACCTCGATACACTCGTCAACAAGGAGCTGGTCGAGAAGGGACAACTCGACAGGCGAACGAACTACTACGCGATTACGGACGACGGTCGAGAGCGAATCGACGAACGTCGTGAGTGGGAAGCACAGTACGTCGACTTCTAGAAGTGCGATCGAGGCGAGTATCGTCGATCGACAAACGGGTGTCGAGAGCGTGAGTGTGACCCCACCGATACCGAACGGGGGCGGTTTCACGGTAACCCGGGCATAACAAAGCAATAGAGAACCCTTTGAGACAACGATTCGAGAATGATATTCGTGTCGGCTCGAGCCAGGCTGCAGACTGACCAGCAACGTCCAGTGGGCGATCAATGAGCCACGAAACGAGTACGCTGACGCGATTCGGTGTCGTCCGCGAGTATCCGGTAGATCTCGCAGTCGTCTCAGTCGCCGCACTACTCGCGTACGGAGTGGCCACGTGGTTTCAGGACGGAAGCATCCTCAGACTGTTCGTAACGTTCCCGCTCGCGTTGTTCCTCCCGGGATACGCACTCGTCTCGGTTCTCTTCCCGGCGGGAGACCGTAGCGCGCGGAAAACGACATCGGCGTCGATCGAAACGCGGCCCCGCGGAATCGACATCGTGGAACGACTCGGACTGTCGTTCGCGATGTCGTTCGCGATCGTTCCCGCGCTCGTGATCGCACTGCCGTTTACCCAGTGGGGTCTCGCCACCGGTTCGATCGCGGCTGCACTCGTGGTCGTCACCGTCATTCTGGCACAACTCGGCGCCGTTCGTCGGCTCCGAACACCGAAACCGGAGCGATTCATCGTCTCCCCAGCTGCGTCGGTCTCGAGGCTTCGACGGGACGAAAGCGCCGTCGCAACGGTCTCGTCCGTGTTGCTCGTCCTCGCGATCGGGCTGGCTGTAGGGGCCCTCCTCATCGGGTTTCTTGCCCCGCTCTCGACGGGCGGGTTCAGCGAACTGGCACTGTACAGCGAAGACGAAGACGGCGACTTGGTCGCCGGGGGAATCGACGACGAGATCGAGGCGGGCGAGTCGGTTCCGGTGACCGTCTCGATCGAAAACCAGGAGGGCGAGGAGACCGACTACACGGTCATCGTCCAGGAGCAGGTGATCGAGGACGGTGAGGTCGTCGAACGAACCGAACTCGACGAACTCGAGACGACGCTCGAGGATGGAACGACTGGGACCGGCGAGCTAGAGATCACGCCGACGGCGAGCGAGGGAGAGACGGTCCGTATCAGCGTCCTCATGTACGAGGGTGACGCGCCCGACGAGCCGACGAACGACAACGCCGACGAGGACACCTTCTTCTGGGTGACGGCCGAATAACGTCCGTTGCCGTCTCTTCGATCCCACCCACCGCTCTTCGAGACCAAACCGAATCATACCGACAGTGGACAGTCGCTACCAGCCGGAACGGCTGGGTAGTCATCGAAAGCCAAAATTATGGCAAAATCGTGCCGATCCGACGTAGCGGCGCAATTGCAGCGATCCGAAACACCACTGACGCCGTCGAGGGAACGGCAACGGTCGAATCAGTTCGCGTCCGCATCGCTCCTCCGACAGCCGACTCGAGACATCCACTACTCGCACATCGACTCGGGGTGAGACCGACGATCGTCGCGGCTGATAGGTAGCGTCCACTCCGGATCGCACAGTCGTCGTACGATCGGTCGACAGTCGTCTCGGCCGACAGTATCAGGTCGACGAAAGCGGTCGCTCCGAAACACAAGCGAGGATGGTCACGAGACACGGCGATCGATGATGCAACCGATTTCGAGCCGAACACCGCTCTCGATAAGCGAAAGGCTCGGTCGAGCCAGGGACGGCGGGCTCGGTTACAGAGCCAGTTGCAGGTCGAATTCGGGACGCCGCGAGACGTGCTGGGCGACTGAAACCGCGAGAACGAGCAGGCACAAGATCAGTGCGATCGCCGGTGCGACGGTCGCCGTCAGGGGGCCGATCGAGAGCCACGACAGCGCGACCCCGATCACACCCAACGCCGTGACCGACGCGTAGAGCCGATGCCATGGGCGCTGATTCTCGAGTCGATGATCGAGGTACGGCTCGAAGACGTCGTCGCCCGGAAGGAGATCGATGGCGTGATCATCCGGATCCCAGTCGACGATGCCGTGCTCCTCGAGCATCGGCAAATGGGTCTGGTACAGGGAGATGTAGACGCGCCGTCGCTGCGTGCGCGTAACATCGTCCGAATCGATACCGTTCTCCCAGGCGGCGACCTGCTCGACCAGCGGGGCGAGATCGCAACTCCCCCCGTGTCGTTTGAGATACTGGACGGCTCGGCGTCGCCGGGCGTTGCTAAAGACGTCGAACAGTTCGGCTTGCGTCAGTTCGTGTTTAGACATAAGCGTCCTCGCGTTCCCGAAGTGGCTCCCGTTCCCGTGTCACGGGTATGTTCGGATACCTCACGACAACGAATGCCAGACTGTGCCACTTTACTATCACTCGGCTACCCTACCGAAAGGGATCTGTACCAGCATATATCTGTGACTGACAGATAATCCGATATTTCCTCGCTGTTACGGACCGGGAGCTATCGAACAGCGGAGTGAACGGCTATTTCTCGACAATTCGGCGATACCCCGCCCCATCGAGAGTATAGTTCCCGACTACACGACCCGCAGGCCGGGGATAACAAAGCCGTGTTACCGGCTGTATCTGGATGATTGCCCACGCGGGTATCGAGGTATCAATGATATATCAACGACGGCACGCAAGATTTCGACGACACGTAGCGGGCTTCAGTTCGGGAGGTGAGCAACGGTGAGCCGGTTCGTCTGTGGAGACGATTGCACGGTCGACGACGACGTGACGGTCGGCCACGGCGAGTTCGATGCGCCGACCCGAGTCGGTGACGGCGCGACGATCAGAGCGGGTTCGATCGTCTACGGCGACGTCACGATCGGCGACGAGTTCACCACGGGTCACGACGTCCTCGTCAGGGAAGGAACGACGATCGGTGACGACGTCCTCGTCGGCACCAAGACCGTCATCGACGGCCAGACGACGATCGGGTCGCACGTCAGTCTGCAGACGAACGTCTACATCCCGACCGAGACGACGATCGGGGACAACGTCTTCATCGGACCGAGCGCTGCGCTGACCAACGACGAGTACCCGATCAGGACCGACAACGGGCTCGAGGGACCGACGATCGAAGACGGCGCGTCGATCGGTGCGAACGCCACGCTGTTGCCCGGCGTCACGATCGGGGAGAACGCCTTCGTCGCGGCCGGATCGGTCGTCACTGACGACGTCCCGCCCGATACGCTCGCCGTCGGCACGCCGGCGACGCTGCAAGACCTTCCGAAACCGCTCGAGGGGGCGAATCAGATCGCATGACCGAGCCAGATACCGATCCCGAGAGAGCGATCAACGGCGAATCGACGGTAGAGACGGACGGTGGCGTCGCCGAATCCGACTCAACGGAGATCGAAGCGGCCGAAAACGGAACCTCCGACGGCGAATCTGACGGCTCCGTCTCGATCGCAGCCCCCGACATCAGTTCGGAGGCCATCGACCGAGTCGAGTCGGTCCTCGAGAGCGGGATGCTCGCCGACGGCCCCGAAGTGCGAGCCTTCGAGGACGAATTCGCGGCCTACTGCGGTGCCGACCGGGCCGTCGCGACCTCGAACGGGACGACCGCCCTCCACGCCGCGCTCGAGGCACTGGGTCTCGAGGACGGGGAGGGCGTCATCACGTCGCCGTTCTCGTTCGTCGCGAGCGCGAACGCGATCAGACTCGTGGGCGGAACCCCCGTCTTCGCGGACATCGATCCCGAGACGTACACGCTCGATCCGAACGCGGTCGAACGAGTGCTCGAAGAGCGCGACGACATCGTCGGCATCATGCCGGTCCACCTCTACGGGCTGGCATCCGATATGGAGGGAATCCTCGATATCGCGGACGAGCACGGGCTGTTTATTCTCGAGGACGCCTGTCAGTCACACGGCGCTGAGGTGGACGGCGATCGCGTCGGCGCACTCGGCGACGCGGCTTGCTTCTCGTTCTATCCGACCAAGAACATGACGACCGGCGAAGGTGGAATCATCACCACCGACCGGGACGACGTCGCCGATCGAGCCGCGGGCTACGTCAATCACGGCCGAGACGTCGGTGACGGTGCAAGCTACGAGCACATTGAGCTGGGCCACAACTATCGAATGACGAGCATGGCCGGTGCGATCGGTCGCGCCCAGCTCGAGCGACTGCCCGATTTCAATCGCGCCCGTCGAGAAAACGCGGCGTACTACGACGAACAGCTGGCGGAGCTGCCGATCGAGACGCCGACGGAACCCGAGGGGTACCGACACGTCTACCACCAGTACACGATTCGGACGGACAACCGGGAAGCCCTCGCAGCAACGCTCGACGAACACGGCGTCGACACCGCCGTCTACTACGACACGCCGATTCATCGTCAGCCGGCCTACGAGACGGTGAGTACGGCTGCAGCGACGCTGCCGAACGCGGAACGGGCAGCCGAGACGGTCCTCTCGCTTCCCGTCCATCCGGCGCTTTCGGATCACGATCGACGAACCGTCGTCGACGCAGTACAGGACCACTTCCACCCCCAATGAGTCGAACACCCGCCTCACGACCGATTCGAGCCGGCGTCATCGGCGTCGGTTCGATGGGCGAAAACCACGCGCGCGTGTATAGTGAACTCCAAAACGTCGATCTCGCCTGCATCACCGATCACGACGAAGCGATCGCGCGGCGTGTCGCGGACGAGTACGGCACCGAGGCAGTCGAATTCGAAACCGCCCTCGATCGCTGTGACGTCGTGACGGTCGCCGTCCCGACGCAGGCACACTACGATGTCGTCTCGAACTGTCTGGCAGCGGGCCTCCACGTCCTCGTCGAAAAGCCGATCGCCGAAACGACCGAGCAAGGGCGAGCGCTGGCGGAGCAGGCGGACAGGGAAGGAGTCGTCCTTCAGGTCGGGCACATCGAACGGTTCAACCCGGCCGTCCAGACGGTAACCGACCTGATCGACGACCTCGACGTCATCAGCCTCGAGGCCGAACGCCTCGGACCGCCGTTAGACCGGGACGGGCTCGGAAACGTCGTCTCGGACCTGATGGTCCACGACATCGACGTCGTCGGCTCCATGCTCGGCTCACAACCAGAATCGATGACTGCGATGGGTGCCGAGAACGGCCAGTACGCCACGACGACGATGCAGTATGGCGACGTCGTCGCCTCGCTAACCGCGAGTCGCGTGACCCAAAAGAAAGTTCGAAAACTCACCGTGACCGCTCGCGAGTGTCTGGTCGAAGTCGACTACCTCGAGCAGTCCGTGCTGATCCACCGGAACTCCTATCCGGAGTACGTCGTCGACGACGGCAAGCGCCGGTACCGACACGAAAGCGTCATCGAACGCCCGCGGGTCGACAACGGCGAACCGCTCCGACACGAACTCGAGGCATTCGTCGAAGCCGTTCGGACCGGCTCCGAACCGATCGTCACCGCCGAGGACGGGATCGAGGCCCTCGAGACGGTCAAGGCGGTCGAGGAACTCATCGGAGAAGACGTCCACAAAACGGAGGTGCAAGTCCAGTGAGCCGGGAGACAGCTGGTGAGCCAGGGTCCGACGACGGCGCCGAAACTGAGATCGACTCGAGCAGTGGCCTCTACGGCTCGAGCGACTCTACGGACCGTCAGCGTGAACTGCTCACGTCAGGTGAGATTCCGGTCGCGGTCTACGGGTTAGGTAAGATGGGACTCCCGCTGGCCGGCGTCTACGCCGAGACGACGGGCAACGTCATGGGCGTCGACATCGATCCCGATGTCGTCGAGATGATCAACGGCGGCGAGAGCCACGTCATCGGCGAACCGGGGCTCGGTGAACTCGTCGACGAGCAGGTCGAAGCCGGTCGATTCGAAGCGACGACCGACGGCTCCGAAGCGGCCGCGAACGCCAGGATCCACGTCATCATCGTCCCGACGCTGCTGGACGAGAACGACGACCCGAACCTGACGACGGTGGAGTCGGTAGTCGACGACATCGCAACCGGTCTCGAGCCGGGTGATCTGGTCATCGCCGAGTCGACGCTGCCGCCGACGAGCTGTCGGGACGTCATCCAGCCCCATCTCGTCCAGGAGAGCGGCCTCGAGGGCGACGAATTCGGGCTCGCGTTCTGTCCGGAGCGGACCTCCTCCGGAACGGCGCTTCGGGACATTCGCGGCCAGTACCCGAAGGTCGTCGGCGGCATCGACGGCGAGAGCACGCGCGCCGCGGCAGTCGTCTACGACGAAATCTCGGACAACGACGTCCACCCGGTCTCGGACGCGACGACCGCGGAGTCCGTCAAAGTGTTCGAGGGCGTCTACCGCGACGTCAACATCGGGCTGGCCAACGAGCTGGGCCGGCTGGCCGACGAACTCGGGATTTCTGTCCGCGAAGCGATCGAGACGGCCAACGACCTCCCGATGTGTCAGCTCCACGACCCGGGACCGGGCGTCGGGGGTCACTGCATCCCCTACTACCCGCACTTCCTGCTCTCGCAAAACGAAGAGCCGATGGATCTCACCCGGACCGCCCGGCAGATCAACGACGAGATGCCGGCGGTCGTCGTGGAGCGACTCGAGCGCGAACTATCGGAAACCGGCACCGACCTCGCGGACGCCTCCGTGGTCGTCCTCGGGATCACCTACCGGCCCGGCGTCGAGGAAACGCGGGCCTCGCCCGCGATCGGCGTCATCGGCGAGTTGGCCGATCGCGGCGCGAGCGTCGCCGGCGTCGATCCGCTCGTCGATCCCGCAGAGTACGGCGCTCGAGCGGTCGGCATCGACGACCTCGCGGACGAGTCCTTCGACGCGGCCGTGATCGTCACGCCCCACCAGGCGTTCGACGAGATTCCGTGGGCCGATATCGAGCCGATGGTCGTCGTCGACGGGCGGGACGCAGTCGACCTCTCGGGAACGCCACACCACGAGTACACGCTCGGCGGGTCGGTGGACGGCCGGCCGCCGACGGAGAGCGCGGAGAGCGACGCGGTGGCGACGGACGGACAGTCGCTCACCGCGGACGGCGGCACGACCGACCGACCGACCGGTGCGAATGCGGTCGGTAACAGTTCTACTGACGGAGGAGACGATGTATAAGGGCAACCGAATCGGCGTCGTCGTCACGGCCTACGACGAGGAGCCGTTCGTCGGAACCGTCATCGAGACGGTTCCCGACTTCGTCGACCGTATCTACGCCGTCGACGACGCGTCACCCGACAATAGCTGGGCGGTGATCCAGCAGGTCGCATCGCGAATCAACGAGACTGCCGAACCCAGACCCGAACTCGCCGTCACCGACGGCGGTGAGGGACGGCGCGTCGTCCCGATTCAGCACGAGGAGAACCGGGGTTACGGAGCGTCGGTCAAGACGGGGTACAGACACGCCGTCGAGGACGAAATGGACATCGTCGCCGTGATGAACGGCGACGGACAGATGGATCCCGACATTCTCCATCGAATCGTCGACCCCGTCGCGGAGGACGAAGCCGACTACGCGAAGGGGAACCGCCTCCTCGATCCCGAGGACCGTGAGGATATGTCGACGTTCAGATTCGTCGGCAACGCCATGCTCACCGGGCTTTCGAAGTTCGCCTCGGGATACTGGTCGATTAGTGACCCGCAAAACGGCTACACGGCGATTTCGCGCGAGGCGATCGAGGAGGTCGATCTCGACTCAGTTACGGACGAGTACGGGTTCCTCAACCACCTCCTCACCCACCTCAACGTCAACGAACAGCGCGTTGCAGATGTACCGATGACGGCGGTCTACGGCGAGGAAGAGAGCAGCATTCGATACGTCCCGTTCATTCGGTTCGTGTCGCTGCTGTTGCTCCGGAGTTTTATCTGGCGGCTGAAAACGCGGTTCGTCGTCCAGGAATTCCATCCGAGCGTCATCTTCTACGGCGCCGGCTCCGCCGGACTGGCCGGTGGTGCGGTGGGTCTCGGCGGCTCGCTCCTCCGGAGCCTCCGCGGAAAGGACGGCTTCACCGCCGCGATGGCGTCGTTTGCGACCCTTCTGATCGGGGTCGTCGCACTCGGCATCGGCATCTGGCTCGACGCCGACGAAAACAACGATCTCGAGGTGACTGGCTACGAGTACAGCACCGAACGAACCAGTAGCGAACAGCTGCCGGACCGCCGATAGTTCGGCGGTTTTCGCGCCGAGAAAACAGCGACAGTCCGCAGCCGAGGCCTATATTGAATAGCGGACAATATCGTCCGACTCGCACGCCGGACAGCACGTCGTTTCGGCCGAAACGTTCGTCCCGCAGTTTCGACACTCGTGGACGATCGTCGGCGACGACTCCTCGTGTTCTACGGAGCTACGCGTCGTCGCGGGTGATTCGGTATTCGGTTCGGAGTCGTCGAAGAGACCAGAGAGGAGGCGAGAGAGACTCATAGAATATGCTTACCGGCTGTTCAACCGACTTCGGTATAAGTATTCCGTGATCGAACACTCGAATCAGTGTCCCGAGCGACGCGATCAGCCAAAATACAGACAAGGAGTGCATCAAGAGATATATTTCATCGTATCTAACCGTTGTTTCAGTGAGAAGGCTTATGCTGTCATACTCGGCTTCATCCAGTATATGGGACGCACGAACGCGACGATCGATGCCGACGAAACCGAACCCGACAAGCAAGGCGCTGCAGTCGATCGAACCGTCTCACCGACGCTCGCGGGTACAGCCGCGGCGACGATCGCAGCGACGAGACCGAGCCCAGGCGACAGCACCGAACCCCGCACCAACACGCTGACGATCATCGGCCGCGACAACCCCTCGAGTTTCGAGATCACCGTCGACGGCGAGATCGACCTGCTCACCGACGATAACGACGCGAACGCAACCGTCGTTTCGGGTTCGACCGTCGAGGGCACGATCGAGACCGGCATCGTTCGGTTCCGGTTCACCGGTGACCTCACCGACGTAACGTTCGTCGATCGCGGGATCACGGGTTTCTCCCCCGCCGCCGCCCCGAACGTCCACGTGGATTACCCCGCTCCGGAGCAGTCACGATCCTGAGATCAGTACGAGCGCGGTCGCTGCCGGGGAGCACGAATACGTCGACCTCAGCTACCCACGGGCCAGTCGCCAGCGCGACTCGAGAGATCGATCCAACAGGATCTTGTAGCGCGACGGCATTCTATCGAACAACGCCACCCCTGGCGAACGGAGAGACAGTATGGACGACACGAATCCCGACGAGTACGAGTGGGACGTCCCCGCCGAGTGGATGGCCCCCGTCGACGACGATATCCTCGAGTTGATGACCGAGAACCACATTTTCGCCCCCGATCATATCGAAGAGGAAGACGTCTGTCGCGCTCCGGACGCCGCCTACCGCTGTCGAGAGCTCACAAAGCGCGGGCTTCTGAAGAAACAGGCGATCGGCATGTACGACATTACGGAGCTGGGCGAACAGTATCTCGCAGGCGAGGTCGACCCGACCGAACTCGAGGCCGACGACGAGTAACGATCCGCTCGGCGACGAACGTTCACCTACCCGACTCGAATATCACGTATCGACTGTCAGGTATCGACCCTCTCGGTATCGACGGCGCTGGGAACGCTCGCCTCGAGGAAGGAGACGACGGCGTCCGCGCCGACGAACCCCTCGGCTAACCGTCCGACCTCCCGTCCGTTCTCGAAACACAACAGCGTCGGGACCGAATCGATCTCGAACCGGTCGACCAGGGCGAGATCGTCACCGGGGTTCACCAACCCGACGGGAATCCCGGTCGCTCGAGCGACGTTCCCCAACACCGGCTCCATCGCCTGACACTTCGAGCAGCCGCTAGTGTAACACTCCACGAGCGCGACGGGGTGATCCGCGAGGAACGCGTCGAGGTCGTCGCCGTCCTCGAGGCGGATCGGTCTGTTCGTGTCGTCCATACGCCTCGTAGCTGCTCGAGACTGAAACCGATACTGTCGGTGACGGCGCCGACAGATTGGCTGTGCTGAACGAACTATCGGCGGATCCACTCGAGTGAACTCACCCGAAACGTCACGCAGAACGGAGAGTCCGAACGACCCGTCATCGACTCGCCGAACGCCGGATAGATCCCGCGTCGAAGCCCGTTCTCGCCTCCAGCGGGCCCGTCGTTTCGACCGTAATCGGTCGTATATTCGATCGGAACGCCCACAAGCATGGCAGGTGGCTTTATATCCCGAGCCGGTAGGGAGGTGCAATGACTCGACCCGCAACCAATCACGACGAGCGGACGCCAGTCCCCCGAAAGTCCACCCTCTTCTGCTGGGAGTGCGATCACGCGAGTCCGATCGACGGCGACTGGGTCCGCTGGACGCGGGAGCGACACGAGGAGTACGTCTGTCCCGTCTGCGAGACGACGATCGCGAAGCGTCCACGTCCCGACGATACCACGCGCGACCGACGACCGCCGCGGCCGGCCGCTTCGTGGCATCGAGCGGTTCGAACCACGATGCGTGTCTGGCGTGCAAGCCTCGATATCAGCGTCTCGAGCGTCGCGGCGATGCCCCCCTATTCGATCGGCAGGGTCCGATAAGGCGACGCCGACTGTCATCGCTCGTCCGCCACGGCAACGAGCCGGCCTTGCAAGGGACGCGATCTCGGTCTCAAGCACGCGGTCCTGAACGGTGACGCGCACAACCATCCACTTTTGCTACAGTTTTCCTGTCGTTGTCAGCCCCACTCACTCATACCGAATATATTAATCCACAGTCGTCCACCTATTCTCTCGTGTAGAGATATTCGCCCACAACAGCAGAGCTTTAATAGTAGAATCCATTTGTTGAGGCGAGAAAAGATGACAAGCGGAAACCTGACGACCGCAGAAGAGGACGTCCTAGACGAGATTGAATCGAAAGACATCGACTTCCTGCGGCTCCAGTTCACCGACATCCTGGGGACCGTCAAAAACGTCTCCGTGCCGGCACGGCAGGCGGAAAAGGCGTTTACGGACGGCATCTACTTCGATGGCTCTTCGATCGAAGGCTTCGTCCGCATTCAGGAATCGGACATGCGTCTGGTTCCGGATCCGAACACGTTCGCCGTCCTCCCCTGGAGACAGCGCGAGGACGGCGCCTCGGCCCGAATGATCTGTGATGTCTACGACACTTCGACGGGTGAGCCGTTCGAGGGCGATCCGCGATACGTGCTCAAACAGGCGATCGAGCGAGCCAACGAGATGGGCTACGAGATCAACTTCGCGCCCGAACCCGAGTTCTTCATGTTCCAAGAGGACGAAGACGGTCGCGCGACGACCGAGACCGCCGACCACGGCGGGTACTTCGACCTCGCACCGAAAGACCTCGCCAGCGATGTCCGCCGCGACATCATCTACGGCCTCGAGGAGATGGGCTTCGAGATCGAGGCCAGCCACCACGAGGTCGCCCGCGGCCAGTACGAGATCAACTTCGAGTACGATGACGCGCTGACGACCGCGGACAACGTCGGCACCTTCCGCACCGTCGTCCGCGCCATCGCCGCCCAACACGACCTGCACGCGACGTTCATGCCGAAGCCGATCCCGCGAATCAACGGCTCCGGAATGCACACCCACCAGTCGCTGATGACCGAGGACGGCGAGAACGCGTTCCACGACGAGGACGACGAATTCAACCTCAGCGACACCGCCCACTCCTACCTCGCCGGAATCCTCGAGCACGCGCCGGCGATCACGGCGGTCGCGAACCCGACGGTCAACAGCTACAAGCGCCTGGTTCCGGGCTACGAAGCTCCCGTCTACGTCGCCTGGTCCGATCGCAACCGCTCGGCGCTCGTCCGCAAGCCGGCCGCACGCGTCCCGGCCGCCTCGCGCATCGAACTTCGCTCGCCGGACCCCTCGTGTAACCCCTACCTCGCGTTCGCCGTCATGATCCACGCCGGTCTCGAGGGCATCGAGAAGGGCCTCGAGGCACCCGACCCGGTCCGGGAGAACATCTACGAATTCGACGAGGCAAAACGCGAGGAGTACGGTATCGAGACGCTGCCGTCGAACCTCGGCGAGGCCGTCGACGCCTTAGAGGCGGACAACATCGTCTACGACGCGCTCGGCGAACACATCGGGCCGAAGTTCGTCGAAGCCAAGCGCCAGGAGTTCGAGGACTACCTCGTCGACGTCTCCGACTGGGAACTCGACCGCTACCTCGAGACGTTCTGACGACGCCCGGCGCGATCACTCCACGAACGTCCCGCTTGTTTTGCGAACGGTCGATCGAGACATCAGTACTGACGACACGTCCCAACACGAACGGCCCAGCGTGAACACTCCGTGTGGCGCGTCCCGATTAGGCAATCAGTCCCGTCCGAGAAAGACGACTCTCGAGCGACAGTGACGACTACCGCACCCACACTCGGCGTCGTTCAGTGTGTGACGACGTACTCGTTCGCTCGTCGATCGACGAGCCCGTCGCTCGAGAGCGCGTTCAGGATCCGCAGGATCGAGAGTTTCTTCAGCGCCAGCGTTTCGCCCAACTCCTCGACGGTCGCGCCGCCGGTGGCCTCAAGGAAGACGTACACGAGTTTCGCCTGAGCCGAATCGAGTTCGTCCGGAACCGGTTCGATAGCTGACGTCGGGCGGTATTTCTGTGACCGCATTGTCACTATTACCGACCCCGTTCGTGTATATAAATTCTCACGTAGCTTGTGTATATATCCCATGGAGGACTCTAGTAGGCCGTTCAACGGACTGTCACCGTCGGGAGAACGAGAATCGATCGCGATTACCGAGAGACGGGGTCCGGACGGGACCGGTGGACGTTTGAGGCCGTCTCGCAAATCGTCGAGCGAGCGATGACGACGCGCGATCGACCCCAGCCCCCGGACGACATCGATCGAGAGTTCGACGAACTGCTGGACGGACTCGAGCGTCGAGACGCCGACACGCTTCGCGCCGTCGGCAGCTATCTCGAGGATCTCGCGGCGTGGAAGGCAGCCGACGCTGACAACGAGCGGCAGTCGGCTACAGATACGGACTCCGAAGACGGAGACGACACTCCAGACGCAACCGAGACGGACGTCGACGACCTCGAATACCCGTCGGGCGTTCCGGAGCGAGCGAGCGTCACGGTCAAGGAAATCGCCGGAACGACCTATCACTACTACCAGTGGCGCGACGGCGACAGAATCGAGTCGAAGACCGTCGAACGGTGACGCCGTCGGTCGAGTTGATCGTCCGTATCGACCGTGGACTCCACCGCTGGAGCTGTCGGATGGGGAATGGCTATATGACAGAACGAACAACTGTCAGCTATGCTCAGCGCCCTGTACGGCTCGATCGCGCTCGTGTTCGTCCTCGGCGGTGTCGTCTGTGCGTACGACGCGCGATCCTACACCGACGAACAGAAAGCTCGAGCGCCACGACTCGTCCGAGCGTATTTCGGCTCGGGACTCCTGCTGTCCGTCGTCGGACTCACCAGCCTCGCGTGGATGCTCGCCGGCGGAAGCGTCTGGACTGCCGGCATACTGCTGCCCGCCGTCTCCGCGCTGCCGGGTCTCGTCCAGTACCGCTTACACCAGCAGCTCGCGATCGATCGAAGTCCGCTAACCGATCGGCTCAGCAGCAGCGTCGCTCGAAAACTCAATTACTCCGATCCCTGATCGCCGGAACCAGACCCCGACGCCCGGTTACCGTCGGTCCCCTCGACACGGACGGCTAACAGTTCAGATCCCACTCGTCGTCGGTGATCCGGACACGCCTCAGTTCGTCTCGGTCGCCGAGAAGCCGAAACTCGAATCCGTCGATCTCGCGTTCTCGGCTCCACGAGATGACGATTCGGCTTCCATTCGTTGGTACCGAAGCGCGGTCCTACACCGACTGGTACGCGCCGAGTCGCGTTCCGTCGAGCAGATATGCCTCACCGTCGGCGAGTCCCGCGGGCAAAAACGGCGAGAGGAACGACTGGTTCGGAATATTTACCCAGGTTCCACCGACGAGGTCGTTGAACGCCGGCATCACGACGACGCGGGGCGGTTCAACGGCCGAATCCGCAAGCCACGATACTCCCTCGTACTCGGGACGATCGAGAAACGGCGCTGGATCGATCCGTCCCCGGAGCCACGTGCGTTCGACGCGACTGCCGCCGATCTCGTCCTCGAGGCGGACACAGGGGTGTTCGTGGCCCAGACAGAGCACGTCACAGTCGAGCACCGCCGGTGCCGGCCAGGTGTGACCGTGACAGACGCCGATGGCCCGATCCCCGAGCGCGATTCCGTTTCCGGGGGCGATCGTCACGGCGTCGGTGTCGAACTCGAGTGCGGCTGCTTCGCTGGGATTCTCGGGGGTCAGCCAGTCTTCGATCCCGCCGTCGTGGTTGCCCTTGACGACCGTGACGCCAAGCGTCGGCGGAAAGGCCTCAAACAGCACCTCGAGTTCGCCGCGTTCGGCCCCGCCCGGGTCGCCGATGGAGTGCATGAGGTCCCCGAGGACGACGAGTCGGTCGGGATTGGACGCCTCGAGTACGTCGAGCAGTCGCTCACGGCGCTCGGGGGCGTTGCTCGGCACGTCGACGCCGCGTTCGTACCGCAGTCCGGCCTCGTAACCCGCGTGGTAGTCGGCGACGAGCAGGGCGCGTTCGGATCCAACAGTAGCAATCGCAGCCGGTTCGCCGGGGACCGGTTCGACGCGTGCCGCGGCCGGTCGGCGGGACTCCTCGGACATCGTGGGCTCGAGACGTTAGATCGGCTTCAACGTCTCATCGTTCGGTTCGTAACACTGGCCGCCCATCAGCGCGTCCTGAATGGCGTCCTCGACTTCGTCTTCGGACGCCCCAATCTCGTCGGCGACCGTCTCGACGAGCGTCGATCGGTCGGCACCGTCGCCATCATCGAGATCCGCCATCGTGTCGACGACGTACGCCTCCAGATCCACGTCCTCGGCTGGCACCTCCTCCGCGTCGCTCTCGGATTCGGCGTCCGATTCGGACGGTGCCGTCTCGTCGGTCGCGTCGATGTCGTCGGTTTCGACATCGGTCCCCTCATCCGCCTCGGAGTCGCCGTCGTCAGTCGCCGCAGCATCGGATTCCGAGTCGGTCCCGAGTCCGGACGCCGGCGGTTCGCCGAGGTCGTCGTCGGGCTCGGCCCCGCTGTCAGCGGAGTCAGCGCCAACGTCGGCGGATTCGGCGTCAGCGTCGGCGGATTCGGTATCAGCAGCATCCTCGAGTTCGTCTTCCGGTTCGGGAACGTCGATCCCCGCCTCGCCGGGCTCTTCGACCTCGCTTCCGGTCGTGAACTCGGCACCGAACTCCTCCTCTAACTGTTCGCGCTCCTCGTCGTCCATCTCGTACATTCCAGTGTCGCCGGCGTCGAAGTCGCCGAGGTCGTCCTCGGCACCCTCGTCCGCCTCCGCGGCGTCGGCTGAGTCGGGATCCCCGGTCGTATCGGAGGTGCCGGTGTCGCCGGCCTCGTCAACGTCGGTCGACTCGTCGAACGACGCGGTTTGCTCGTCGGTTTCGTCGGCATCGCCGGCCGCTGTCGAGTCGTCAATACCAACGGCTGCCGCCGCGTCGGCGGTGTCCGTCTCCGTGTCGGCGTCCGACTCGGACTCCAGTTCGCTGTCGGCCGCCGCCTCAGCCGCCGCGGACTCCGCGTCGGAGGCAGCGTCGGGTTCGCTTCCCGTCGCCGTTCCGGCCGCCGATCCGGCGTCGATCGATTCGGAGCCGGTGTCCACGCTTCCGTCCATCTCGGCATCGCCGACGCCGGCCGTCGCTGCGGTCGGTTCAGCCGGCTGTGATTCCGCCTCAGGTTCGGTCTCGACGGCCGATTCGAGACTCGAGAGATCGACGTTCGCATGCGCGGCGAGCGACGAAAACGTCGCGTCGGCGTCGGGCGAGTCACCGGGCTGAAGCGACAGCGGCGTCACCTGATCGCGCTCGCCGGCGACGACTTCGACCGCCTCGAGGGCGCAGTCGCGCAGGGCGTCGAGATACGCCGGGGTCGTTCCGTAGTGATCCAGTGCGAGCGGAATCCCGTCCGCGAGACCGGCTTCGACGCCCGCTTCCTGGAGTGCGTTGGCCAACGCATCGCCGCTCGCATCACTCTCGGTTCCAGTGGCGTAGGTGCCGATGCGGTCGACGGTCTGTTCGGCCGCGCTGACGACCCAACGGTCGCGGGTGGCGGCGTCGACCGTCGCGATGCTCTCCGGACGAATCGAGGTGTAGACCTGGTCCGAGTCGTCGGGCTGGAACGTCCGGGCCTTACCCGTCACCGCGACGAACGCGGGCGGCTCGAGCTGTTCTAGGGTCGCCAGCGCGTCGGGCTGGTACTGGCCAGCGTAGACGACGAACGCGCCAGTCGGGTCGACCACGCGGGCGCGGACCATCTCGTCGTTGACCGACGTGATCTCGGTAAGGGTGCCGACGACAAAGATGCGGTTGAGTCGTGCGCCGGTCGGTGAGATGACGTAGTTCGGCGCGCGTTCCTCGTCGCTCTCGGCGTAGGAGAACGAGGCGTCGTCGTACTCGGCTGCGAACAGTCGGTAAGCGATCTCTCGAGTGGGAATCTCCTCGCCGTTCTCGTCGGTCGCGCTCATGCGTTCACCTCCGTAAGGAAAGCACTCGCACGGGCTTCCGTATCGTCGTCGCTCTCCGCGAACTGCTCGGCGTCGAGGTTCGCGCCGTACTCGTCGACCGAGAGATGACCGCGGACGCGGTACTCGCGACCCACGATACGCTCGCGGATCGTGTCAGCGACGACCTCCTGGTCCATGGCCTCGCGGGCCTGCTCTAAGGCGTCCTCGAGCGTCCCGTCGTAGACCTGCTGGGTCAGTTCGTCGTCGAGTACGACGGTGACGGCTCCGGTGCCGTCGTCGAGGATCGCCTTCACGCGAAGGTCGTCGACGCCGTCGACGCTCCCGTGGGTTCGACACTGCCCCTTCTGAATGACGCGATAGCACTCGGGGCAGCGTTGGATCAGTCCCGACCCGTCGCGGACGGCAATCACATTGCCGCTGACTTCGACGTCGTAGATGCCGCCCGTGTGGACGGCCTCGCCGACGTCCATCGTCGTCGCGTCGGCACCGACGTCGATTTCGCGATCGATCGCGGAGACGACCGAGAACTCCGAGACGTTGACTTCGGGGACGCCGCGGAACTCCTGGACGAAGGCGTTCTCGATGCGAATCGTCCCGCCATCCTCGATCTCGGGAGCCGGATCCCAGTTCGTGAACGGGAGTCGACCGCTTTCGTCGCCGAAGACGCCGCTCAGAATTTCGGTCTCTCCGTCGCGACCGTCGATCGTGCGGCGCTCGCAGTCGACGACCGTGACTTCGACGGTGACCGCGCGGTCGCCCGTCTGCAGATCAGCCAGTTGGGCATCGCCGCCGATTTCGTAGGCGACGTCGAGCGACTCGTCCTCGAACGACAGCGACGTGCTCTCGCCGAGGTTGAGTTCGGGTTCGCCGTCCCACTCGCGGACGCCCGCATTGCCCGCGGTGATCGTATCGCCCGGCGAGAGTCCGAAATCCTCCCAGGAGGTGTAGTCGATCACGCCGGTCTCGTCGGCGAGTCGTCCCTCGACGATCTCGAGGTCGTCGCCTTGATACCGGATCGACCGTTTGCCGGCCGTCAGCACGACGCCGGTGACGGTGACGTTGCCGTCTTCGGGCGTGATATCGCCGATATCCTTGCTCGAGGGAGTCCCACCGCCGCCGCTCGAGCCGTCGCCGTACTTCCGGCGAAGGCTCTGTTTGGCTTCGTCGATGGGGACGCTGTACTCCACCAAGTTCTGCAGGTCCGCTTTGACCTCCTCTTTGTCGACACCGAGGTCGGAGGCGAGATCCTCGGCATGATTGTCGAGTTCCATCACCGGATATTCGCATGGGGGAGTGAAAAACGTTCCCGCAGGGGAGCGGAAGTGAAATCGAGCCGTTACAATCGGGAGATAGCAAAGAGTCCGTAAAGGATGACCCCGACGCCAATCACGATCCCGCTGACCGTCGTGCTGGGGCGTACAGGGTCTAAAACGAGCACGATTCCGATCATCCCCGAGCCGAGGAGTATCCACGAAACCCCAGTCCATCGATCCAGCACGGTCCGCAGCGGGTCGAACAAGACGAAGAGACCGGCCAATTGGAGTAACACACCAGCAACAATCCCTTCGATACCGAGTTGTTCCCCGGCCGGTTCGTACGCAGAGACGAGAACGATACCAACGCTACCGAGGACAACTAACGAGATTCCGGTCCACCGATCGTTCGTCCGGGTCTCTCGAGTGCGCTCTTTTCGTTCCATAATCGGTAGTCGTCATTCGAATCGTCGGGGCAATGAATAAAAAAGAAGATTGGTCTGTAGCTACTCCTCAGTGGTCGGTTGGATGGTGGCAGCGACCCGTTCTTGAAGCACTGGTCGTTGCTTGTTGATCTTCTGTACGCCTTCGATCGGTCGGTCCGCCCGGTATGAGTCCGAAGTCCTCCCAGGAGACGTAGTCGATCACGCCGGTCTCGTTGGCGAGTTGGCCTTCGACGATCTCAAGATCGTGGCCCTGATAGCGGATCGACCGGCAGTAAGTTCACCACGGTGGCAGTGAACGTGCTCGTATGGAACGTGTCGGCGCAGCAGTCGGCGGATTGGCGTTCGTCGTCGCGATCTTCGGCGGGATCGTCGTCATCAGGATACTCACTCGAGCGCTGTACGTCGCGATCTGGTTCGCCGAAACCGTCGCGACGCTCGCGTTCGCCCTGGTGATCGGCTACGTCGTCTACCGGATCCTGCTCGGCTCGAGCGACGACCCCCGACGGATCGATTGACGGAGTGACAGTCGACGCGAACGCTTTTGACGCCTACCGTGAATATCGGACTCACTGTGGTTTCGATCGTCGAAGTCGTCGCGATTGCGGGGCTTGCAGGTGCGGCGACCGGACTCGGTGCGCTACCGATATTCGTCACCGAGCGCATCAGCCACCGCTTTTACGACGCCGCGCTCGGGCTCGCCGCCGGGATCATGTTCGGCGCGGCCGTCTTCGCCCTCGTCGTCCCGGGACTCGAGTTCGGCTCGCTGTGGGAGGTCGTCGCCGGCGTGCTCCTCGGCGGCGTCTTTCTGCTCGCCGCGAACCGACTCATTCCCCACGCCCACCTGCTGATCGCGGGCGAAGGAGACCGAACCTATCCGCCGACCGCGCAGGCAGAAGAGACGCTCGAGGCCGACGAGCTGACGATGGAAGCCGGTGGCGAGACCGACGATAACGGAGATGGTGACAGCGAGGACGCCGAGGAAAACCGCCGACGAGCGCTGCTGGTCGGCAGCGCGATCACCATCCACAACGTTCCGGAGGGGCTGGCGATCGGCATCGCGTTCGCGGGCGGGCTCGAGGGTGTCGGCATCGCACTCGCCATCGCCATCGCGATCCAGAACGTCCCCGACGGCTTCGCGATGGCCGTCCCGGCGAGTCGAACCGGCCTCTCGAACGCCAAGACGATCCTGTACACGACTCTCTCAGGAGCGGTCCCCGAACCGATCGCGGCCGCCCTCGGCTTCGCACTCGTTAGCCTCGTCACCGGGCTTTTCCCCCTCGCAGCGGGATTCGCCGCCGGGACGATGATCGCCGTCATCTTCCGGGAGATGATCCCCGCCAGTCACGGCCACGGCTATGCAGACGCCGCGACGCTCACGTTTGTCATCGGCTTCGTCGTCATGGTGATCGTCGACGTGGGACTCGCCGTCTGAGACGGGTTGCTGTGCCGATGTACCGGTCAATCTCAGGACGATCGCGACTGCACCGGAAATACTGTACACGAGACCAACATCATCGACGAGGAACGCGAGACGCAGCCCCCCGGGATCGACGAAGTCACCGACGAGATGACATAGTACGTCTATGAACCCCACACCGGAACGGTGGTCGGCGACATCGAAGTCACGTGATCAACAGCAGTTGATCGTGGTCGTACAGCGAACGCGGTTTCCGGTCGAAACAGCAATGTCGGTCGAAACGGCAATCAAGTGGGCTGATAGTTTCAGTCGAAACGGCAGCTTCAGTCGGAACGGCAGCTTCATCGCTGCGACACCTCAGTATCTTCTTTAGGGTCGACCACGCAGCAAGGGTATGCACGTCGTCGTCAACGCAGCGATGAGCGCGGACGGCAAACTCTCCTCGCGCCGTCGCGAGCAACTCGCGATCAGCGGCGAGGAGGATTTCGATCGAGTCGATCGCCTCCGGGCCGACAGCGACGCCGTCGTCGTCGGCGTCGGCACCGTTCTCGCGGACGATCCCAGCCTCACCGTCAAAGACGAGACGCTGTGTGAGCGCCGACTCGAGCGCGGCGAGTCGGCCCACCCCGCCCGGGTGGTCGTCGACTCGAGCGGTCGAACGCCGGAAGACGCAACGATTCTCGACGATCGGGCGGCGACGTACGTCTGTCTGAGCGAGGCCGCACCGATCGATTCGCGGATGGATCTTGCCGACCACGCGGAACTCGTGACTGCGGGCGAGGATCGCGTCGACCTTCTGCGGGCGTTCGCGACGCTGCAGGAACAGGGCTTAGAGCGGATCATGGTCGAGGGCGGCGGCGAACTCATCTTTTCGCTGTTCGACGTCGGTCTCGTCGACGAGTTGACCGTCTACGTGGGGGCGAAAGTGATCGGCGGCCGCGACGCGCCGACGCTCGCCGACGGTGACGGGTTCGTCGACGAGTTCCCACTGTTGAGCCTCGAGAGCGTGAAGCGAATCGACGACGGGGCGTTGTTGCGGTGGACGGTGGATAGCTGACTCGAGAGTCGGCATTCAATGAGGCGTCAGATATCGTACCGACAAAACCCCCTCATCCGCTTAGAAAAAAGAGTCTTCGGACACACCTTGGAACCACATCACGAGTCCAGCATCGTTTGCACCGAGTGATGGACACCCACAGCCTCAATCGTCTCATCTAACGCATCGAGGACGGCAATCAAATCCTGGCTCAACTCAAACGTCTTGTACTGTCCCCCAGAGCTCCCTTCGTTCCGCTTTTCAGAGGTGACCAATCCCAGCATCTCGAGTTCATCGAGATGATCGTGCATCCATCGGCTCGTCAGCGGATCGTGTCCGGCCCCCACGCAAAACATCTCGTACCGGCGATACAAATCACGAGATCGGACGGGAGAGTCACCCGACGAAACGTACGACGCCAATGCATAAAGCAGGATTTTCTCGTGTGTGTTGAGCCCTAAAATTCCGCGTGTAATCTCCTCTTCTTGGAGAAGGCCACGACCGCGACGAACGTGCTCTTCGCGAACCATATCAGCATCACCTTCATGCGCGACATCTCCGGCTTTCAACAGGAGATCGAGAGCTTTCCGTGCATCGCCAGACTCCTGCGCTCCGAATGCAGCACACAACGGAATGACACCGTTACCCAGAACGTTATCCTGAAACGCAATGGATCGACGCTGACGCAGCACTTCCTCTAGTTCGTCAGCAGTGTACGCTGGAAAGTTGATACTCCGCTCACAGAGACTGGATCGAACCTTCGGAGAAAGGGTATCCCGATAAGTCAGGTCGTTACTGATTCCAACGACGCTAACGCGTGCGTTACTAATATTATCATTTTCTCGCGCTCGAGAGAGTTGATAGAGCAAGGAGTCGTCCTGTAGGTGGTCGATTTCGTCCAGTACTAAAATTATGAGCCCACCGTGATCGTCAAACGAGTCCCACATTAGGTCGTAAACTTTGGATCGAGGATGGCCAGTTTCACTGATTTTGTCATCACGGAAGGAATTCACGAGTTCGACGGCTACTCGATAACTGGTATCAGCACCGTCACAGTTGACGACATGAGTATTAATCGCAACATCGTGTTGTTCGCTAGCGTCCTCGAGACGATCAAGCAAAAATTTGGTTGCCGCCGTCTTTCCGACCCCTGTTTTTCCGTACAAAAAGATGTTGTCAGGCTGGCTCGCGTTGATCGCGGGCTGGAGCGCAGCGTGGTATTCCTCGAGTTCGTCGTCTCTTCCGACCATTTCCTCGGGTGTGTAATCATCCAACAGAGCGTTCCGATTCTGAAAGGGGAAGTTCCCTGGAGTGAAGGCGAATTGGGTCATTATTAACAACCTTCTCACACGTCCCTTTAGATTTTTCGACCACCCGTTCGAGTGATTCGACTGAGTAGTGTTCTTTATAAAGTCGTTGTACCCAGAGACCCCATCGTTCGAGTGTATTCATTCGAATAGGAGAAGGAGAAGATAGATTAATTCCTTAGCAGAAAGGTTTATTATTGAGAGTGGTGAAATACAACCGTACTAGCTGCAGGGTGACATTATAGAGAGCATTGGAGCGCAATAGATCAGCAGGAGTAATTAACTATTCTCTGAGAGAACGAATTTTCGAAGGATTCACTCGAACGGTGGGGTCCCCGTGTATATAAACAAAGCCGCTCACTCGAACGGGTGGTATTCATAATTCGCTCCAACTCATGTTGTACACAATCAGTAACAGCTGATATACCGCGCTGATCGTTACCCATACTAGTTAGATAATTAAAAATATCTTCGCAATGGTCGTGAGGCTAGTTTATTCGAACTCCGGATCCCGTTTCTCGACGAACGCCTCCATCCCTTCGCGCTGATCCCGCGTGCCGAACAGGCTCGCGAAGGCCCGTTTTTCGTACTCGAGCCCGCTCGTCTGTGATCCCTCGTGGCGCTGGTTGAGCGCCTGCTTGGCCGCGCGCATCGCGACGGCCGGTTTTGCCGCGATCCGCTCGGCTAGCTCGTCGACGGTCTCCTCGAGGTCCTCGTCAGCCACGACTTCGCCGAAGATGCCCGCCTCGGCGGCCGACTGGGCGTCGAGGCGCTCGCCGAGGAAGATCATCCGCCGCGCGGTCTCGTCGCCGACGAGTTCCGGTAGTCGCTGGGTGGCTCCCCAGCCAGGGATGATGCCGAGGTCGATCTCCGTGTTGCCGATGACGGCCGACTCGCTCGCGACGCGCAGGTCGCAGGCGATGGCCATCTCGCAGCCGCCGCCGAACGCGTAGCCGTTGACCGCCGCGATCGTCGGTGCAGGGAACGACTCGAGCGCGTCGGCGACGCCGTGGCCGAGTTCCCCCCACGCTTGTCCCTCGGCGGTGGAGAGATCCTTCATGTACTCGATGTCCGCGCCGGCGATGAACGCGTCGTCGCCGGCACCCGTCAGGATCAGCGTGCGGGCATCGTCGTCAGCGGCTTCGGTGAGCGCCTTGGTCATCGCCTCGAGCGTCGCCACGTTCAGGGCGTTGAGCGCCTCCGGACGGTCGACGGTTAGCGTTGCGATATCTCCATCCCAATCGAGTCGAACGGTGTCCCAGGACATATCTCGGCGTTCATCGGCCCCCGTGAAATCCCTTGCCACCGCGGCAGCGAGTGCGGACGAAGCCGACGGTGATGAATGAAGCGTCGAATAAACGGCGTCGGTACCCGTCACACCTTTCCTCGAGCGACCCGTATGTTCGACCATGGAACGCGCGACCTTCGGTGGCGGCTGTTTCTGGTGTGTCGAGGCGGCGATGGAACAACTCGAGGGCGTCGAGTCGGTCACGTCCGGCTACGCCGGCGGGGACACCGAGGATCCCACCTACCGCGAGGTTTGTTCCGGGCGGACTGGCCACGCAGAGGTCGTCCAACTCGAGTACGATCCCGACCGAATCGCCTACGAAGACCTACTCGAGGTGTTCTTTACGATCCACGACCCGACCCAGCTGAACCGGCAGGGTCCGGACGTCGGGAGCCAGTACCGATCGGCCGTCTACGCCCACGACGACGCGCAACTCGAGACCGCCGAGGCGTTCGCCGAGGAACTCGAAAACGAAGGGCTCTATGACGGGATCGTCACCGATATCGAGCCCCTCGAGACGTTCTACAAGGCCGAGGAGAAACACCAGAACTACTTCGAGAAGAACCCCAACGACGCCTACTGTACGATGCACGCGGCACCCAAAGTCGAGAAGGTCCGCGAGAAGTTCACCGACAGCGTCGAGAGCGAACAGCCCTCCCCCTGAAACGCGAGTCCGCCGTCGAGTTTCGATCGTCCAGTTTCCAACCCGATATCGAGAATTGGTTCGAGGTCTCGACCGAAATGCCGACAGTGTGACTGATTCGCCGCGCTAACGGTCCCAAATCGAAAACGACCACAAAATAGCCGAGTTCGCGCATGATAATCGACTATTCATTCCCATAATGGGTTTTAGAACTACAATCTTTCACTATTTTGACCTCGTAGCAGATGTTGTATGCACAATAACCTTTATTATTAGACGCACAGTAATCACGGATGAGGTGATGAAGATACGAACTCGGCACACACCGACCGAAATCCGACCCTAACCATTGTGGATCTATGACACTACCCCTGTGTGGTTCCATGAACCCTGACACAATGGAATACGTCACTCCCAGATCATCATGCCACGATCCTTGGCGTATGCTTTTCCGACGGCGATAGCCGACCACGAGTAGTCGCTTCCCGCGTCGTCAACCCAGAGTACGTTCTAGACGGATAGCGACGGTTTTCGAGAGCCGACACACCGCTATCGCCTCACTCGTGAGGTGAAAGGTACCTCCGTACGGAACCCGAGGCTGGCGTATGAACAGTCAACCGGACGTCCTCGTCGTCGGTGGTGGCGCGACCGGGACGGGAATCGCGAGGGACCTCGCACTGCGCGGAGTGAACATCACGCTCGTCGACCGAGACGGGCTCTCGGCCGGGGCAACGGGGCGCTCTCACGGCCTGCTTCACAGCGGCGCTCGCTACGCGGAGAGCGACGCCGAGGGCGCACTCGAGTGTCTCGAGGAGAACCGCATCCTCAGGGAGATCGGCGGCGAGTGTATCCGAGAGACGCGCGGCCTGTTCGTCCAGTTGGCCGGAGACGATCCGGATTACTTCGAGGAGAAACGCGCGGCCTGCGAGGAGATTGGGATCCCAGTCGAGGTGATTGACGGTGAGACCGCCCGCGACGCTGTGCCCGGTCTCGCGGACGCGGTCGAGCGCGCAATGTGGGTTCCGGACGGCGTCGTCGTTCCGTCGCGGCTGGTCGCCGCCAACGCGGCGGATGCTCGAGATCACGGCGCGCAGATCCTGCCCCACGCACCGGTGACGTCGATGACCGTGGACGACGGCCGGATCGCGGCGGTTTCGCTTGGCGGGGACGTTGCGGAGACCGTCGAGCCAACGTACGTCGTGAACGCGACCGGCGCCCACGCCGGCAAACTGGCGGCCATGGCTGGCGTCGACGTCGAGATGCGGCCGACGCGGGGTGTGATGATTTCGGTCGGCTACGACGGTCTCGAGCCCGTTCTCAACCGCTGTCGGGATCCCGCGGACGGCGACATCGTCGTGCCCCACGACGGGGAGGTCGTCCTCGGAACGACGAGCGTGCCGGTCGACGACCCCGACGCGTACGAGACGGCCGATTGGGAAGTCGAAGAGACCATATCGGAGTGTGCGACGATACTCCCCGACGTTGCCGACGCGGAGCATATCCGGACGTGGTGGGGCGTTCGGCCCCTGTACGAGCCGGAGGAGGCCGCTCGAGGCGGTCGCGGAATCTCCAGAGGATTTCACGTGCTCGATCACGACACGACCGACGGTGTCACAAACTTCGCCAGCGTCGTCGGCGGAAAGCTCACGACGTATCGACGGATGGCCGAGGTGACGGCCGATCTCGTCTGTGAGCGGCTCGGCGTAGACCGTGCGTGTACCACTGCAACGAACGAACTACCGGGTGCAACAGCGTCGTCGACACTGGACGGGTTCGTTCGAGAGTTCGACGGACAGGGGCCGACGGATACGGATCTCGTCGAGGGAACCGATAGAAAGTGAAGACAGAGTTGATGCGGCTCCGACAAAACAGCTCGCTCAGTCGGTTGTCGCTACGGTCACGGCTGCTGGCGCCTCTCGCTCGAGTTCCTCGTCGAGCCACGACTCCGCGTCGAGGGCGGCCATGCTCCCGGTTCCCGCGGCCGTAATCGCCTGTCGGTAGTCGGGGTCCATCACGTCACCGGCGCCGAACACCCCGTCGACCGCGGTCTCGGTCGTCATCCCCTCGAGCGTCAGGAGGTGGCCCGTCTCGTCGAGTTCGACCGGCGTCTCCTCGAGGAACGACGTGTTCGGAACGTGGCCGACGCCGTAGAAGATGCCGCCGACAGCAACGGTCTCCTCTTCGACATCGAGTCCCTCCTCGAGTCGGTCCGTCGGCCGACCCTCGGGATGACTCACCAGCGACGCACCGGTGACGCCCTCGTCTCGCGAGCCGTGAATCGCGAGCAGTTCCGCGTTCCAGCGGAACGAGATCCGATCGTGTTCGCGAGCGCGACGCGCCATGACCTCGGAGGCCCGCAGTTCGTCCCGTCGGTGGACGACCGTGACGCTCTCGGCGAACTTCGCGAGGAAGAGCGCCTCCTCCATCGCGCTGTCGCCGCCCCCGACGACGAGCACGTCGTCCCCGCGGTGGAACGCGCCGTCGCAGGTCGCACACGTCGAGAGTCCATAGCCCATCAGTTCGTCCTCGTTCTCGGCGCCGACCCAGCGGGCGCTGGCGCCGGTTGCGACGATCAACGCCCGCGTTCGCAGGACATCGCCGTTCGAGAGAGCGAGTTCGAAGGGCCGATCCTCGAGCTGTGCCGTCTCGACGGTGCCGTGGATGAACTCGGCGCCGAACCGTTCGGCCTGTTCCTTGCCGCGCTGGATCAGTTCCATCCCGCCAACGCCTTCGGGGAAGCCGAGGAAGTTCTCCACCTCGGTCGTCAGCGTCAGTTGGCCGCCCGGTTCGGGCCCCTCGAGGACGAGCGGCTCGAGGTCGGCGCGGGCGGCATAAACGGCGGCCGAAAGGCCGGCGACGCCGGAGCCGACGATCACTACCTCGTGGACGGTTTCAGTGGGATTCGTCGCCTCGTTCATTCAGTGTATCCCTCGATCAGGTCGCGGAGTCGGTCCGCCGGCAGGGCACCGGTGTGCTGTTCGACCTGTTCGCCGTCTGCGAACAACAGCAACATCGGCACGCCGCGGACACCGTACGCGCCCGCGAGCTGCTGGTTAGCGTCGACGTCGACCTTCGCGATCACGGCGTCGGTCTCGCTTGCCAGCCCATCGAGAACGGGCTCGAGCATCTGGCAGGGCCCACACCAGTCGGCGTAGAAGTCTACCAGCACGACGCCGTGGTCGTCGACAACGCTCTGGAGGTGATCTTCGCCATCGATATAGACGGGTTCGTTGAGCGGCTGTTCGGGAGAGCCGCTGTGTGCATCAGTTGCCATCACTCTCTCATACGGGCCATAGGTATTTAAGAGTTTTGTGGATATTGTACAATATCAGACCGAGCGGCGAACCACACCCACCTGACAAAGGGACGTCGTGAACCACCCATTGGGCCGGTTTTCCGCCTCATCGAGGGATTCGGTCGACCCGACCGCCGTGTTCGGTGCCGTGACGACGTTGCTCGAGTCGGCTGGGTGGCAAGGGATGATTGTGCAGATAATACAAAGAGCAAGAGAGACGAGGGTGCCAGGAACGAGTGTCGCAGTCTGCCGGTAACATCGGATTCGCCTAGGGGACCACGGACAGCAACGCTGACAGCAGACACGCAAACGATGTAACTCGAAACCTGTCGAGACCTATCGACGGGCTAGTTCAGTTTCGTAGACAGATCGGCGCCGGTTCGCTATCCTTCGACCGGTGTCGGGCTGTCGTCGACGTGCTCGTACTTGTCCTCGAACTCCTGGATGAGCTGGCCCATCTTCGCGTACCAGTCGTTCAACATGCGCTGCATGTCGTTTGCGATCTGGTTCGGGTCGGTCGGGTGGTAGACGTGGTAGTAACCGCCCTGGTCGTAGTTGATCTGTTCTTTCTGGATGAAGCCGCTCTGGAGCAGCCGCTGGATCGAGCGGTAGGCCGTCGAGCGCTCGCGGTCGACGCGATCGGCGACCTCGTCGATCGTCAACGGCTCCTCGCTCTCGACCATCACCCGGAAACAGTCCTTGTCGAGTTGCTTGAGACCGTGGATGCACTCCAGCAACCCTTCGCACTCCATATCCTGCTGGAGTTGCTCCGACATCGAATTAGCCATTATACTGATTCGGTGTACGGACCCCGCTGGTATAAGGGTTGTGTGAATATTGTGCAATCAAGATGAACGGCATCCTCAGCGCGTGAGACGGGAGATCGATTTGTCAAAAGAGACGTACCGTCGTCGTTCGCTCGGCCGATGACGTGGGTCGTTACCAATCGTCCGCGAGCGTATCGAGGAGGGCGTCGATCGCGCCGACGATCGCGTTGATTCCGGCGGACGCACTCTCCGTGAGTGCGACTCTCGTGTGCGACTCTCGTCCGGTTGCGCGCCGACGAACGAGGCGACCACGTCCCGCGTCTCGTCGAAGTCGCCGAACGCCGTTTCGCACGGGTCGTTCGACACAGGAGCGTCGTACTCATGTCGTCGAACGAAGTCTGTGGCGGCGTCGACCACGTACTTCGGAGTCGGCCCATGTGAACCATAGTTCAGATACGTTGTCTCCTGCAGTGCGGGGATACCAGTTCGGAGTTCCATTGGTGTCAGCATCGACCCAGCCCCCGGTGAGCGAGTCCATATCGAAACGAAGGCGCCAATTGCATGGCAGGGTTGGACCCACAGTGCAATATAATGCGGTAGAAGCGGTCGCAAAGTAGCCACTAGAATCCGCCCAAACGACGGGTTCCGAGCTGTAATACCGTTTATTAGGCAGTTTTGAGCATTGTGCACTACGCCATCTCCCAGGTGCCGTTCGAATACCGGTTTCGACAACTCCCGGACTTATTTGCCATAGAATTGGGAATAGTGCACAACATTTTTGTACCACCTCCGCCAACACAGTATTGTATGTCAGCCGAAACACAGCGGTCGATGGCGTTCGATTACGAGTGGGAGTACACTCCGCGGGTAGCGACGCTCTTCGGCCTTTTAACGTTCGTCGCAGTTGTTGGATGGCTCGTAACGGTCGTCCTGACGTCGATCCATTTGTTCGCGATCCCTGCAATTCCATCCGACGCACCGGTTCAGGGAAGCATCGAAGTGATCACCAGTCAGTGGGCGTACGTCTTCGGGATCCCGCTTGCGACCCTCGGTGGGTTCTACTACCTGACGACGATCGGCCTCGCACTCTGGTGGTTCGACACCCGACACCCGCTGCTCGTCAAGATACTGACGCCGATCACGGCCAGTGGCGTCGCGTTCTCGGCGTACTTCGTCTACCTGCAACTGGGCGTCATCGGCGAGATCTGCCCGTTCTGCATGGTGTCCGCCGGGGCCACGGTCGTTCTGTTCGGCCTCGAGTTGGTGATCCTCCGGGGGAGTACGACCCCGTCGCTGTCCAGCATGGGCAGCGACCTCGGTCGCGTCCTCGAGCGGACGAACTACCCGATCGTCCTCTTCCCGGTCCTGATGGGACTGCTCACGCTCGCGGGCCTGTTCGTGGTGCCCCTGCTCCCGCTGCCCGAAGTGGTCCCGTTCGCGTAAACGGCTAAGTAGGCGGCTTTTTACCGACGCTATCAGCTATAGTCGCCACTGGAAGTCAGTGCATACCCGATCGCACAGTCGTCGTGCGATCTGATATGCACAGTTCCAGTTGATGGTGTCACTTTTTTACCACTATCGATCGTCACGACGCTCACGCCGGTTTCGGCGAGCTACCGCTCTCGAGCGCCTCGACCGTTGTGTACTCGTCGCAGGCGTGGACCGTATCGGTCTCGACAGCGAACTCGACAGTGGGGACCCCGGCATTGCGGAGTCACTTCGCGTCGCCGCCGGTTGCGCTGCGTCGGTGGATCAGGTCGTTGAGAACCGTGGTCGCCGCGGCTGTCGTCGCGCCCACGAGCGGCGACTCGAGCGCTTCGTACGTCTCGAGCCGTGGGCCGCTTCGCCGTGGCCTCTAAGGTGAGCCAGAGACTGCCCTTGTCGGCGATGGTGAACCGTGCGGTAACACTCTCTGTCGAGAGACGTGGGCCCGCAAAGACACTCGAGCAGTCCCTCAGACGCCAGTTCTTCGTCCAACTGTTCGGTTATCGACGGCGAGAAGGATCTTTTCGTACGGAGTTGTTACACCGGCACAAGTTTGATACTATTGTATGATGCGAGGAAAATTGTATTGAACGACGAGAATTAGTCGTGCGGGTGGAACCGCTTGACGGCGCGGTCGACGGCGTCGGTCTGGCCGAGAAAGGTCACGCGGTCGCCGGCGCGCAGTTCGTGGTCGCCCGTTGGGACTTCCGTCGCGCCGTCTCGGTGAGTGAGCAGGCCGACAATGACCTCGTCGGGAATATCAGCGTTGAGTTCGGCGATCGTCTTCCCAACGAGGTCCGCAGCCGTCACTTCGATCTCCTGAACGTCGCCGGTTCGGCCGAGTTCGTTCATCCACGACGACAGCGACGGCCGCTCTAAGACGTTCTCGAGCGACCACGCGGTCGCCATCGAGAGGTCGATCGCCCGAACATCGAGCGACTCGAACGCTCCGACGTTGTCCGGCTGATTGACCCGCGATGCGACCGTCTCGACATCGAAGGTCGTCTTCGCGAGTTGGCAGACCAGCAGGTTGACGTCGTCGTCGGGCGTGGTCGCGATAACCGTCTTGGCCTCCGACGCGCCGGCACGCTCCAAGACGTCGGCGTCGGTGCCGTCGCCCTCGACCACCCGGAGACCGCGTTCGCGGGCCTTCTCGACCGCGTCAGAGTCGCTGTCGATAAGCAGTACGTTCTCTCCGTCCTGTTCGAGCCGTGCGGCGAGGGAAAGGCCGACCCGTCCCCCGCCGACGATGATAGTGCGCATTGGTGAAACCTCGAGGGTGTTCGCGATCTGTCGTGCGAGGCCGGCCTGAAGGACGACCGTCGCGAAAATGATGAGAAAGACGGTGCCAGCGAGCAACTGGGCTTCCTGTGGCCGACCGAGCGCCTGCAGTTCGACGGCGAACAGCGTCGCGACGCTGGCGGGGATGATCCCCCGTGGGCCGACGGCGCTGAGAAAGAGCCGCTCGTTGCGAGTAAAACGTTCATCCGTCGTCGAGAGGTAGATCACGGCGGGCCGAAGCACCAGCGTGATCGCAACGACGATAGCGAGTCCGGCCAACCCGAGCGTAAAGATGTCTTCGAAGTCAATCAGCGCCGCCAGCGCAACGAAAATAAAGGAGAGGACAACCACCGAAAGGTCGTCGAGGAAGTCGATGACCTCCTCGTGGTGTGGCAGGTCGACGTTGCCGAGTGCGAATCCCGCCATCGCGGCGGCGGCGATCCCCGTCTCGCTAGCGATCGTCTCGGCGCCACCGTAGGCGACGACGATCCCCGCGAGAACGATCAGGCGCGCGTGCAACGGCCCGGTTTTCGGCGTGAGGTTGCCCCGGCTGAGCGCGAACCAGACGATCCCAGCGACGAGCGCACCGATACCGAGCCCGATGAAGAGCCGTCCGAAGAAGTTGGCGAGAAACGAGACCGAATTCCCGTTGTCGGCGATGAGAACCTCGAAGACGACGACCACCAGAATCGCCGCAGTCACGTCGTTGATCACCCCCTCACCCTCGAGAACGGACGCGACGTGGTCGCGGACGGTGACGACCTGCAGGATAGGGCCGATCACGGTCGGGCCGGTCGCGATCAACAACGCACCGACCAGCAGGCCGACCTCGAGGCTAGTCTCGAGGAAGACGACGACGGCGGCGGCCGTCCCGAGCCAGGTGATGGCCGCACCGACGGTAACGAGGCGAGCAAGCGCCGTCGGACTCTCCCGGAGTTTCTCGAGATGGAGGTGGTAGCCCCCCTCGAAGAGGATAATGGCGACGCTGACGCCGACCATCGCCGAGAGCCCGCCACCGAACGTCTCTCGAGAGACGAGTCCGAGGAGTTCAGGACCGATCGCGATTCCGGCGAAGATCAGAAAGAGGACGCTGGGAATCTGCAGTCGGTCCGCGAGGACGCGGGAGGCGACCCCGAGTGCCAGGACGAGGGCAACGGTAGCGAGGAGCATCACGAGCGGCTACGTGTCTGTATATCAGGCAGAGTAACAGTTGGTTCGGCGCTGTGCTGACGGTGCGTCGAGATCATCAACGACCTCCATCGGGAGCCGTCTGTGCGTCCGGTTCCTCGCTGCCAGCCGACTGAAAGACCTTGTAGAGGATCATCGACGCGACGAAAAACGACGAGCCGACGAGCAGGAACACGCTCAGCATGTCGAGTGCACCCGTCCCCAGCCAGTTCGCGAGTTCGCTGAGCGCGATCCCGCCGCTGGCGAACAGCATCATCAGCCCGAAGTAGACGATCACGTCGTCCTCCTCGACCATCGTGGTCGCCGCCGAGCCGATTCTCGCACCGAGTGCGCTCCCGACGAGCAGCAAGGAGACAACCGTGAGGTCGACGCTGCCGGACATCCCGTAGGTGAAGGTCCCGAACGCGCCCGAGAAGAGGCCGGCAAAGAGGCTTGTGCCGACCGCGGCGGTCAGGGGCGTCCCGATCAGATAGTAGATCGCGGGCATTCGGATGAATCCGCCGCCGACACCGATCAACCCGGAGATGAGGCCGACGCTCCCGCCAGCGCCACCGATCGTCCACACCGACGCACGACCGCCGGAGGTGAGAGAGATCATCGGCGGTACGGTATACGACTGAATCTTCTGGCCGATCGCCGGAATCTCGTCGTCGTTGGCATCGTCATCGTCATCGCCATCGTCGTCATCGTCCTCAAGGTTGTACGCACGACGCAGGAACAACACGCCGATTCCAGCCAGCAGGACGACGTAGGCGACGCCCGTGACGAGGTTGGCGATGCCGAGCGCCTCGAGGCCGAAGACGAGCCGACTCCCGAGTTCGATCCCGATCGAAAGGACGACGAACAGGATCGCGCCGAGTTTGTAGTCGACTTGGCCGACATCGTAGTGCTTCAGGACGGCGATCACGGACGTCCCGAAGTAAAACGCCAGCCCGCTGCCAATCGCGACCGAGGCGGGATAGTCGAGGAGCAACAGCGTCGGCGTGATCAGGAATGACCCACCCATCCCGAAAAAGCCGAACAGCACCCCGACCATGAAGCCAAAGCTCACGAACAGCGCCAACAGCGCCAGACTGAGGCCGAATATCTCCATCTATCGTGCGTCCGTGATCGTGTCGATCAGTGGCGTTGCGACTCGCTCGAGGATGCCGTAGCCAGCGTAGAGGGCAACCGCCTGGACGAGGATGACACCCACGAGGAGCATCGCCTGTACCGGTGGAGAGAGGGCTGCGGATTCGATCATTCGTCCGGCCCCCCGTTTGCGTTCGATAGTGTGCGGATCATGGATTTCTACTCAGTACTCTCTACCCGGAGAGTCGGTATAACGCTTTTGGGACTGGTGTACAATATTACTGCAAGATATGGGACGGCTATCCAACGGAGATATCTGTGTAAGTTATGGGAATATAGAGGGTTCGTTGATCGGCCAGTTCGTGCCGGGATGTCGTGTCGCCCGCGTTAGTATTTCTGGGTGACTGGCGTCGCGAAGACGTTCAATCTCGCGTCGCGAGAGCGTGGGCGCAAACCGGAGTGTTCGAGCGAGCGATCCCGTCCGCTGGGATTGAGCAAACCGAAGGTTTGCGATGTTCAGCGAGTCCATAACTGAACGAGCGAAAGCGACGTGAAGGAAATGGACTCGCTGGGAGTCCAGACGACCGCAAGGAGTCGGCGTATAACGATATCAAGTACTTCTCCGTGAACGATTGTTTTCCATTCGGTATTGGGTCACCCAAACAATATTATACCACCAGCACCTACGGCCGGTATGAAAGCGGTACTCGCCACTGACCTCTCGGCCGCCAGCGAGGCGACCATCGAGAACGAGACCTGTCTCAAGTGTCTCGGACGGATTGGGATCGAAGAAATGCATCTCGTGACGGTTATCCCGTCGAACGTCCACAGAGGAATGCCCGGTATCGACTTCGAGACCCGGCGACGGAAAGCGATCAGGAAATACGAACGGGTCATCGAAGACGCCGGATTCGACGTCGAAACGCACGTCGTCCGCGGGACGCCCCACCGACGTATTACCGGACTGGCCGAGACGATCGGAGCGAGTCTCACGGTCGTGGGCTCGCGCGGGAAGAGTCCGCTCGAGAACCGCGTCATCGGTTCAACGGCGCGCAACCTCGCCCGGACGACCGAGACGCCGCTGCTCGTCAACCGCATCGAGCGAGCGGCCGACGACCCGGCTGTCGTCAGACAGCATCTCTTCCAGCGGATGCTGTACGCGACGGACTTCTCGGAGAACGCCGAGCGCGCGTTCGAGGCGTTTTCGTACCTGCGTCACGCGACCCAGGAAGCGACGCTCGTCCACGTCGAGACGCCGAAGGATCCGGGACTCTCGAACGACGAGGATCCAGAAGCACAGCTGGGTGAACTGGCCGACCAACTCGAGGCGTGGAGTATCGAGACCCGGACCGAGGTCCGGCAGGGAGACCCCGCCGACGAGATTCTCGCTGCGGAAGAATCCCACAATCCGACGACGATCCTCATCGGCTCGCGCGGCCACAGCCGGCTCCGCCGATTGTTGCTCGGCAGCGTCTCCGAGGATATCGTCGCTCGAGCGAACGGGAACGTGATGCTCGTCCCGCCGTCCCGAGCGTGAGACCGCACCAACTCGAGCGATAGTACTATTGAGAACTCTTCGAAATTGTGGTTGGCACTTATTGCGACACCGGTCGAATAATTTCGCATGGCTGATGATAATACACTGCTTCGAATCGTGCTGCTCGTCGTTGCACTCGCCGTACTCGTACCGCTCCTGATGATGGCCGTCGCCTGGCCGATGATGGGTATGTGGGGTGGTGGCCACATGTGGAACGGCGGCACGTGGAACGGTCCAACCGGGACGGGAATGTGGTTGATAGGCTGGCTCCCCCTCCTGTTGCTCCTCGTCGTCGGCTATCTGGTATACAAGGCGGCCGCGCGCTCGGCCCCGACCGAAGAAGACCCGGCACTCGAGGAACTCCGACTGGCCTACGCTCGCGGTGATCTCTCCGACGAGGAGTTCGAACAACGGCGCGAGCGCCTACAGCGGGACGAATGAGGGAGCGGTAGCGCGACGGCGATCAGCCGATCGTCAGCACGCGATCGGACGACGTCACGATCTCGAGGACGTCGGACATCGTCGACATCGGACAGTACTCGCTTTCATCGCTGTTGCGGATCTCGAGACACGTCCCACACGCTTGCAGGTCGCCGCCGATGTCGACGAACGCCTCCATCCGATCGCGGAATCGAACTGATCGTCGGTGACATCCTCGGCCTCGACGTCCTCGCCAAGAAGGAACACCGAGACCTCGTGGCCGTTCTCTACGGCCGTAATACCGAGTCAAAGCGCGTTCCAGGCGCGTTCGGGATCTGCGGTCTCGAGGATGATTCCGAGCCGTTCGGTCACTGCATTTTGTTCCGGTACAATAATGTACTTTAATTTCAATACTACAAAATCTCGGCCGTCTCACCAGCGCGTCATCGACGGCTCGCTCGGCGAGTAACGCACCGAAATACCGGTTACCGACGGGCGACGACCGCCAGCGTCTCCGGTCGGTCGTGAACGCGCTCGACGGTGAAACCGGCGTCCTCGAGCTGGTCCGAGACGTCGTCGGGACCGAACCGTTCGTCGACCGGCGGGCCGTCCTCGCCGTCTCCCGTCGCCGACCAGTCGACGGTGACGAGGCGGCCGCCTGGCCGGATAACGCGGGCGAGTTCGGCCATCGTCTCGTCGGTGGCATACTCATGGTGGGTCATCGTCGAGAACGCAGCGTCCAGTTCGTCGTCATCGAACGGCAGCGAGTCGACACCGGTCGTGAGCAGTTCAACGTTTGCCGTGACGCCCTCCTCGCGGTGGCGCTCGTGCATTGCCGCCTGGACGTCGACGCCGTACAGCGTGTCGACGAACGGGGCGACATCTCTCGAGTAGAAGCCCGTTCCCGATCCCAGGTCTGCGACGACGGCATCGGACCCGCGGTCGAGTCCCAACATCTCGAGCAGTTCCTCGCGCGAACAGAAACGGTATCGTGACGGATCCTCGAGTTTGTCCGCACGCTCGACGGGGAACGTATGGAATCCCATAACGGTACTTTTGGGCGGGAATCACAAGAGTGTGCGCTTTCGTGTTCGACCGAGACGACCGCGTCGTCAGTCGTCGAACCGCAGCAACCGCAGACCGATCAGGCTGACGAGGACGGTCGAGCCCTCGTGGCCGACCACCGCGACCGGGAGCGGAATCCCCGCAGTCAGGATCGCGACGATCATGATTGCAATGGCGCCGAACGCGATGCTGAAGTTGATGTAGAGGGTACGCCGCGTCTCCTTACTGAGCGCGAACGCGTAAGGAAGCCGGTCGAGTTTATCCGACATGAGCACGATATCGGCCGTCTCGAGAGCCACGTCGGTTCCGGCGCCACCCATGCCGACACTGATATCCGCCGTCGCGAGGGCAGGGGCGTCGTTGACGCCGTCACCGACCATCGCGACGGCTTCGTGGCACTCCTGGAGTGCCTCGATGTGGTCGACTTTCTCCTCGGGGAGTAACTCCGCGTACACTTCGTCGATCCCGAGTTCGTCGGCGATGTACTCGGCCACCCGCACGTTATCGCCCGTCAGCATGACGATCTGTTCGACTCCGCGCTCGCGGAGTTGCTCGATCATCTCGGTCGCGTCGGGGCGGATCGTGTCGGTGAACGCGAGCCAGCCGAGGACCCGCAGGCCCTCATCAGTCTCGCTGACGACGAGGACGCTCGTCTTCCCGTTCTCCTCGAGATCGTGGACGGCGTCGAGACCGGTCTCGCGGCCGTCGATCTGACGATCGCCGAGGACGGTCTCGACGTACCGCGGGTTCCCGATGTGAATCGTCTGGCCCTCGACGGTCGCGTGGACGCCCTTGCCGACGACCGCCTCGAAGTCGCTGGCATCGGGCACCTCGAGCGAGCGCTCCTGGGCAGCCTCGACGGTTGCCTCGCCGAGGTGGTGTTCCGATCGGGACTGGACAGCCGCCGCGATCGCGAGCAGTCGATCGTCGGCCAACGAGTTGTTCTCGAGGGCGCTATCTGCGTGCAGATCGCTGCCGACCGCACCGCCGTCGGTAGACAGGGCGTCCCCGCGAGCGCCGACGTCGGTCAACCGCGTGTTTCCTTCCGTCAGCGTCCCAGTCTTGTCGAACGCGATGGCGTCGACGTTTCCTGCCGTTTCGATGTGTTCACCACCTTTGAACAGGACGCCCTGTCGGCCGCCGGCCGAAATCGCGGAGAGTACCGCAGCCGGCGTCGAGATGATGACCGCACAGGGAGAGGCGGCGACCATTAGCGTCATCGCGCGGTAGAACGTCGGCTCGAACGAGTGGTTCAACAGTGCGATCGGCAGCGCGATTGCGACGGCAGTCATCGCGAAGACGCCCAGCACGTAGGGCTGCTCGAAGCGGTCGATGAGCTGCTGGGTCGGCGCACGCTTCTCCTGTGCCTCCTCGACCATAGTGATCAGCCGAGAGATCGCCGACTCCGTGGCTTCTCGAGTGACTCGTACCTCGAGGCTGCCCGTCTCGTTGATCGTCCCGCTGAACACCTCGTCGCCGGGGTCTTTCGTCACGGGAACGGACTCGCCGGTGAGCGACGATTGATCGACCGTACTCTGGCCGGACGCGACGACGCCATCCAAGGGCAGCCGTTCGCCGGGCCGAACGACGAACACGTCGCCGACCTCGACGTCGTCGATCGGCGTCGTCGTTTCCGTCCCGTCGCGAAGAACCTGCGCCGACTCCGGGCGCATGCCTACCAGCGACTTGATCGCGGTTCGGGAGCGGCCGATCGCGTACTCCTCGAGGACGCCTGACAGCGAGAACAGGAACAGCAACATCGCTCCTTCGAACGGGGCGCCGATGTAGAGCGCACCGAGTGCGGCGATAATCATCAGCAGATCGATCTCTACTGCCGGCTCTCGTACCGCGGCGAGACTCTCTTTGATCCCATACCAGCCACCGAACACGTAGGCGACCGTATAGCTGATCCAGACGACGGTCGGGGGTGCACCGAACCAGCTTCCGAGAAGTCCACTCGTCATCCCGAGGAACGTCAGGACGACGAACACCGCTTGCCGCTGAATGTCCAGCCGGTCTGTCAGCGCTGTCGGCTGGTCTTCGGCAAGCGACACGGAATCCGATGGCGTCTCCATACGAATCGTTCGAAGCCATCGTGGATAAGCGTTCACGTAGTTTGATGACAGTGGGAGCTTGTTCGATTCGACACGATCCCCCACGATAGAGTATTGTGCACCCCATACAATTTAAGGATGATGAGTCCGTACGAGGACGTAATGACAGACTCACTCGACGAGGAACGAGAGCAGATCCGCGAGCAGAAGAAACGAGAACTCCAGCAGCGCCTCGAGAACGGCGGCGAACTGGGCGGGGCCGACGATGGTGACAGTATGGCGACACCGTCCGAACCGATCGAAATCGATGGGCAGGCACACCTGAATGACATCGTCAACGAGCACGACATCGTGCTCGTCGACTGTTATGCCGACTGGTGTGGCCCTTGCCAGATGCTCGAGCCGACGATCGAGTCGCTGGCAGCCGAGACCGACGCCGCGGTCGCAAAAGTCGATGTCGACGCCCATCAGCGTCTGGCACAGCAACTCGGCGCCCAGGGTGTGCCGACGCTCGTACTGTACGCCGACGGCCAACCGGTCGAGCGGACGGTCGGAGCGCAAAGCAAGGGCCAACTCGAGGAGTTGATCGAACGACACAGCGGTTCCAGCTAGCTCGCGTTTCCCGGCAAACCGCTTCGCGTGGCTGATGTGTAAGACGCCGCCCCGTCGCTCGGTCGATGAATGCGTTGATCTCGACAGTGGCACACGTAATAACAGACCACCCACTTAGTTCGAGCGCCGAACTCGAGACATGTGTGAAACGAATTAGTCAGCGCCTGCGGGCGTGGTTTCCGAGACAGCGCGTTGGCTGCGCCAGTAGCCCTGGATGTAGGCTCCGACGAACATCCCAGCGAGTGCCCACAGGATCGTGATGTTACCGACGCCGAGGCTGGCGTAGGCCGCGCCGGGACAGATCCCCGAGAGGCCCCAACCGACGCCGAAGATCGCGCCGCCGATCAGGACGTTGCGGTCAAACGATTTTAGCCGCCGGCCGTACGCGTTGCCCGTCAACGGCGCACGATCGCGGAGTCGCGGGACGATCGCAAACGCGATGCCGGAGACGATCGCCGCGCCGAACATGACGAACAGCAGTCCGAAATCCTCGAACTGGAGGAAGTTCAGCACGACTTCGGGGCGGGCCATGTGACTGAAACCGAGCCCGAAGCCGAAGATCAGGCCACCGACGAAGATCAGTGGCATGAACAGCGGGTGACGATTTCCGCTCACGGGTCGTCACCTCCCCGTTCGCGTTCCCGAGAGTCCCGTCCGAGAATCTCGGTCATCACGGACTCACCCCCAGTGCCATCACGATCTGGGCCGTTCCGATCGCCACGGCGAGGAACGTCATCACGCCGACGATCGACGTCTTCGAGGCCGAGCCGACGCCACAGACGCCGTGGCCCGAGGTACAGCCCTTGCCGATCCGGGTGCCTATCCCGACGAGAATGCCGCCCAGGAACAGCCGCCAGGGCTGGACGTCGGTCAGCCAGAGTGTGACACCGCCGACATCGTACAACTCGCCGGTCGCCCCGGCCTCGTAGAGCCCGCTCGAGACCAGTCCGGACTGAAACGTCAGCGCGTAGGCGAACGCGCCGGCGATGATCCCGAGTGTGAAGACGACCCGCCAGTCCCGTGAACTCCGGTAGCGCTGGAACCGCGACTGGTCGGAGACGTACGACAGCGTCGACTCGAGGAACGTGCTCGCGCCGGCCGCGATGCCGGTTCCGAGGTAGATAACGACGGCCCCGAGGCCGACGAGCAGCCCGCCGACGACGTAGCGGCTGATCCCCACGGGAAACAGCGATTCGTACAGCGCCGGAGCGAAGAGTTCAGTGACCATTCGACTGTGGATATGGGGCGTTAGTCACCGGCCAGCGACTCCTGGCTGGCGGCGCAGTTGTTCGGGCCGAGCTCGAGTTCGAACGCTTCTTGATCGCCGGTCTCCTGTTGACCGAGGTTCGTCGCGATGATGTCCTCGTAGTTGGCTGGCCGAGGCGGCATATCCGAGAGGATCAACTCGACGAACTCGGCTTCGTCCATCGTCAGGGCGTCCATCTCGTCAACGAGTTGGCCGACTGGTGCCGTGTAGGTGCCATCGGCGGCGGGCTCAGCGGCGTCGCTGAAGTGGGCGCCACCGATTAGCGTCTCGTCGGGCAGAGAGAGCACGCGCTCTTGCAGCGACTCGTAGAGCTGTTTGGCAGCGTCTTCGGCGCCCTCGTCGCCTTCTTCCAGGTCGGGGCGAGCGACGCTCTCGACGAACAGCCCATCACCAGTCGCGAGCAGTTCGCCGTCGATCAGGTACGAGGTCATCCCGGAGGTGTGGCCGGGCGTGAAGACGGTCTCGATTGTGGCGTCGCCGACCGGGAACTCGTCGCCGTCCTCGGCCAGTGTCAGTTCGTCGGCGTAGGTGACGCCGCGGTCGACGGCGGCTGCGGGGATAACGCCCTCAACACCCTCTTCGGCGAGGTTTCGAAGGCCCGAGATGTGGTCCGCGTGGATGTGCGTGTCGATCGCGTACGTTAGCTCGACACCCAACTCCGTCGAATCCTCGAGATAGCGATCCGTGAACGCACGCAGGGGGTCGATGACGGCTGCCTCGTCGCCGTCGACGACGAGGTAGCCGAGACAGCCCGAAGAGGGGCGCTGGTACTGATAGAGCGTGCCCGCACCGTCGTAGCGCTCGACCTCGACGGCCTCGTAGATGCGTGCCCAGCCGTTCATCCCCTCCTCGAGGTGGTTTACGTCGTAGCCACGCTCTTTCAGCGCGCCCGCAACGAACTCGCTGGCACCGCCTTTCGCACAGAGGACCGTGACCTCACGGTCGTCCGGAATCCCTGCAAGAACATCGTCGTCGATCTCCTCGTCCAGGAAGTGGAAGTACGGGACGTTGACCGACTCGACGTGCTCGCCGTCGATCCTCCACTCCTCGTAATCCGACTCCATCCGGGCGTCGAGGAGCGTGACCTCCTCGCCCGCGTCGATACGTCCTTTCAGCCCGTCCGCCGTCACCGACTCGATCTCGACATCCGGCGTTGGAAAGTCCATGTCGTCCATATTGTACATTACTCGATAGCGGCTACGGGCCCTTAAGCGTTTGCATAGTATTTCCCCAATTATACAATACAGCTCGCGCAGTTGATCGGGTAATAATCCGATAACTGGGTGCAAAATACTCGTGCGACGAATATACACTAGCCCCGAAAACCGCGGGTGTTCTTATACAGTGCAATAATCGACATCCTTTTATGGGAGCGTTCGATATTGTATGATAGCTCCAATACAGAGCATAGAAATCAGCTATGAGTTCCCAATACGACACCACGGAGACGCTCGACGTGAAAGGACAGTCCTGCCCAATGCCCATCGTCAAGACGAAGCAGGCCATCGACGACCTCGAGGCTGGCGATGTCCTGGAAGTGGTCGCAACCGACTCGGGCAGTATAAGCGACATTCAGGGCTGGGCCGACGGCACCAGCGGGGTCGAGCTCCTCGACCAAGTCGAGGACGGCGACCTCTACACCCACTACGTCAAGAAAACGGAATAACATGAGCACGGACAACCCCCCATCGTCGGTCGACGCCGACGGCGAGAGCGAGTTCGATGCCGCCGAGGTTCAGGCGCTTCGCGAGCGCGTCGAGGAACTCGAGGCGTCGATGGCCGAACTGGACGACGGCGACGACCAACAGAAGCTGACGATCGTCGCCACCCAGGGGAGTTTCGACATGGCGTATCCGCCGTTGATCCTCGCGAGTACAGCCGCAGCCTTCGGCTGGGACGTCGTCGTCTTCCACACGTTCTGGGGACTCGACATTCTCCACGAGGAGAAATCCCGGGACCTCAAGCTCAGCGCCGTCGGGAATCCCAACATGCCGATGCCGAACGCGCTCGCCGCGCTCCCCGGAATGGACGCGATGGCGACGCGGATGATGCAAAAGCGGATCGATGAGAACGGCACCGCCAGTATCGAGGAACTGATCGAACTCTCGCTGGAGACCGGCGTCGACCTGCAGGCCTGTCAGATGACGATCGAGTTGATGGAGTACGACGAAGACGACTTCTACGACGGTGTGACGACGGGTGTGGGCGCGGCGACCGCGCTACAGCACATGGCCGAATCCGACGTTCAGCTCCTCGTGTAACTCGTGATCGAAACCCGTAACGACGGGCACAACGGAGTAGATCGAACTGGCTTCTTGATCGGCGATAATATCAACGTTCGATAACTAAATAGACGCTAACGCAACCCAATGGTTATTGGGACAGCGCCCCTGATACGAACAATGAACGTTCTGGCATTCGGACCGCTGCAGCTCGGTGATCCGATGCTGACCGCGGGAGTCGTCGTCCTCCTGCTCGTCGTCATCACCGTCTGGCAGATGGTCGAGATCGTCGACGCCTACGATAGGGGTGCACTGACCGTCTTCGGAGAGTACCGCAAACTGCTCGAGCCGGGGCTAAACATCGTCCCGCCGTTCGTCTCGCGGGTCTACACCTTCGACATGCGGACCCAGACGATCGACGTCCCGAGCCAAGAGGCGATCACGCGGGACAACTCCCCGGTGACGGCCGACGCTGTTATTTACATCCGAGTGATGGACGCCAAGCGCGCGTTTCTCGAGGTCGAGAACTACGAGCGGGCGGTCTCGAATCTCGCCCAGACGACGCTGCGCGCCGTCATCGGTGACATGGAACTCGACGATACGCTCAGCCGCCGGGAGATGATCAACGAGCGGATCCGCCAGGAACTCGACGAACCCACCGACGAATGGGGGATCCGCGTCGAGAGCGTTGAGGTCCGCGAGGTGACGCCGTCCCAGGGCGTCAAAGGTGCGATGGAGCAACAGACTTCCGCCGAGCGGAAACGCCGCGCGATGATCCTCGAGGCCCAAGGTGAACGCCGAAGCGCCGTCGAGAAGGCCGAGGGTGCCAAACAGAGCGAGATCATCCGCGCACAGGGTGAAAAGCAGAGCCAGATCCTCGAAGCACAGGGTGACTCGATCTCGACGGTCCTGCGCGCGAAATCCGCCGAGTCGATGGGCGAACGCGCCATCATTGATCAGGGGATGCAGACGCTCGAGGAGATCGGACGGAGCGAGTCGACGACGTTCGTCATGCCCCAAGAACTCACCTCGATGGTCGGCCGCTACGGCAAACACCTCTCGGGTAGCGACGTGAAGGTGGACGGCGACTCCCTCGAAAGTCTCGACTTCGACGAGGAGACGCGCGAACTGATCGGACTCGACGACATTGCCGAGATCATCGGCGAGATAGAGCAGACCGAGATGGATGTCGAAGCGATGGAGGCGGAGGCCCAGGCGATCAAGGAGGGCCAAGATATCAGCGGCGAGACCGAGTCGGCTGCGACGGCGACGGATATCGAACCCGACATCGATTCCGGCGACGAGTCCGGCTCAGATCGCTAGACCGTCCGAAGCGGCGAGACGAGGCCAGGATTCACGATCGACGCAGAACGAGGGTCCAGAGTCGATTCGAACGAAGCGGTCGTCCGATATCGTCAGAACTTTTCCGTCGCGTTCGACCAGATGCCGAGCGACTGGTCGATCGATCGTTCGATATCGGCGCGGAGTTTGCGATCCGGATCGAGGCTGATCGCGATCCGATCGAAGGTCGCCACGTACCGCGACTTGTGGTGGCGGCCCCGCCGAACGCCGACCGTCTCCTCGACGATGCCGGCTTCGGTCAGCCGATCGAGTTTGCGGTAGGTAGTCGAGAGCGGCAACTCGGCCTCGTCTGCGATTTCCGGAACGGTTTTAGGCGCCTCGAGAAGAGAGATGATCTCCCGACAGTCGGCATCGTCCAGCACGCCGATAATGCGCTCGAGATCGGGCGTGTCGCCGGACGACGAGAACTCGAGTGGCATAACTGCGACCACATTAGGAGCGAAGCCTAAAGACACATTTGGTCGATACCGCCGTCGTCTCGTTCAGTCATCGGATCGCTCGTTCGGTCATCGGATCGCCCGTTCGGTCGTCGGTCGCTCGTTCGCTCGTTCGGTCGTCGGTCGTCGGTCGCTCGTTCGCTCGTTCGGTCGTCGAATCGCTCGATGTGCCTACCTACATATACGCCCGGTCCGAGGACACCGTATGAGCGACGATCAACCATCCGAGTCGACGGTCGAGAACACGCCGGGACGGGGTCGGAGCCCCGAAGCCGAGACCATCGAGCCCGCTGCACCCGAGGAGTTTGGTCTCGTACAGGTCTGGTGGGGCGACGGAAAGGGGAAGACGACGGCTACGCTCGGCATGGGAATGCGTGCCGCGGGCCACGGCTATCGCGTCCACGTGCTCCAGTTCATGAAAGGTGGTGCCTCGAGCGTCGAGGCCGTCCGCGGCGAGTACAACGCGATGGCGGCCCTTCCGGGAATCAGCTACGAGAACCTCGGCCACTACGGCTGGCACGGCATGGCCGACGGCAGCGACGAGGCCGACCACGCAGCCCAGGCCCAGGCCGGCCTCGAGCGCGCCCACGAGTTGCTTGAAGCGGCCGACGGGACCGATCTGGGTTCACCGATCGACCTCGACGCACCGCCCGAAGACGGGGTCCACATGCTGATTCTGGACGAAGTGCTCTACGCCGCGGATCGCGGCCTGCTCAGCGAGGACGATATCTACGGACTTATCGACGCGAAGCCGACCAATCTCGAACTCGTACTCTCGGGGAGCCACGCCGAACCGGCCTACCTCGAGGATCGAGCCGACCTGATCACCAACGTTCGGAAGGTGAAACACCCGATCGACGACGGCCAGCGGGCGAGACGCGGCACGGAGTTCTGAGTGGGAGCTATCGAGAGTGTACTCTCCGATTGTGTTCGACCCCGATCCATCGCAGAGGTGTTTCCACGAGATGGGACAGTCACCAATCATATATATGGTCAGTCGCCGAACCAGTAGCTATGCACCTACTTGTTCCGATGGACGAGTCCGAACCGGCGCGCGCGGCACTCGAACACGCCCTCGAGACGTTTCCCGATGCGACCATCACCGTGTTGCACGTCGTCGATCCGTCGATGGCGATGTACGGCGGCGATACGGCGTACAACGTCGAACGGACCCTCGAAATCGAGGAGGAGAGGGCCGAGACGCTGTTCGAGCGGGCACGCGAACTCGCTGGCGAACACGACGTGACGGTTACGACCGAAACTATCGGTGGGCCGGCTGCTCGAAGCATCGTCGAGTTCGCCGACGAACACGACGTCGACGGAATCATCATCGGGAGCCACGGCCGATCCGGCGTCTCCCGCGTCCTGCTCGGGAGCGTCGCCGAGCGCGTCGTTCGTCGCGCGACGCCTCCGGTGACGGTCGTCAGCTGAAGCGAAGAGCGAGTGATCATCAGCTGCGGAGTGGTGTGGGCTGTCGATTCGGCGGGGCGACGGATCGACAACGGTAGTATGTTCTGACAACGAGAGGTAGTATGGCTATCGAGGGGCTCGGACTCGTACTCGCCGCCGGGATATTCACGGCGGTAGTCTGCGGGTTGGGAACCCTTCCGTTCTTTTTCGTCGACGATATCAGCGACCGGGTAACCGTCGTCCTGTGGGGGCTCGCGGGTGGCATCATGCTGTTCGCGTCGCTGTTCGGATTCGTCATCGAGGGGCTCGAGGAGGGCACGCTGAGCCAGGTCGGAACCGGTCTCCTCGTCGGCATCGGTCTCGTGATCGTCGCCGACCGGCTCATCTCCGACTACGAGTTCGAGCCGCGAGAGATCCCCGACGCCGACTTTCGGAAACTCGTCCTCATCGTCGGCATCTTGACCGTCCACAGCTTCCCGGAGGGGGTCGCCCTCGGGGTGGCGTTCGCCGATCTGGGCGTCGACGGCGATCTGGTCGTCGCAGGGCTCGCCGTGCCAGCACTGGCGGTCTTCATCACGGTCGCGATCTCGATCCAGAACATCCCGGAGGGGCTCGCCGTCGCGATTCCGCTGCATACGTACGGGCTCCCAAACTGGAAGATCTTCGGCTGGGCGGTCTTCTCGAGTATTCCACAACCGATCGGCGCGGGAATTGCGTTCGTGTTCGTCAGCGTCGCCCGCGAGTTTCTCCCGTTCGGCTTCGGGTTCGCCGCCGGCGCGATGATCTACCTGGTTCTCCATGACATCTTTCCCGAAGCGCTCGAACACGGGGCCGATCTGCGAGGCGGTGGTCGTCGCGAACTGGTCGTCGGTGTCGCGCTCGGCGTCGCGATCATGATCCCAGTCATGCTTCTAACGGAGTGACGGCACCGGTCGGTGCGACGCAGTCGAGCGGTTCGTCACTGATCAAAAATGCCGACAGTCGTCGCCAGCACAATTATTATCGGGTACTGTGAACGATCACGCAATCGATGGGTGTCATACAGGTCGACGGGCTGGTGAAATCGTACGGGAATGTCGACGCAGTGGATGGACTGTCGTTTTCCGTCGACCGAGGCGAGATCTACGGCTTTCTCGGACCGAACGGGGCCGGGAAGACGACCACGATCGGCGTTCTGACCGGCCAGCTCCGGCCGGACGCGGGAACGGTGCAGGTTCTCGAGACCGATCCGACGACCGAACCGATCGAAACGCGACACCGGGTCGGGATCCTGCCCGAACAGGGCTCGCCGCCGAGCTTTCTGACGCCGCGAGAGTTCCTCGACTTCGTCGGCGACGTTCGCGGGCTCGAGCCCGACCGAATTGCGACCCAAACCGACGTCTGGGCCGACCGCCTCGGCTTCGAGAGCAAACTCGACACGCTTCACACGGACCTCTCGCGGGGCCAACAGCAGAAAGTGATGATCGCACAAGCGTTCGTTCACGAACCCGACGTGGTCTTCATCGACGAGCCGCTGGCAAACCTCGATCCGCTGGTCCAGGAGCAAGTAAAACAGTTCCTCGTCTCCTACGCCGCCGGCGACAACGCCGTCTTCGTCTCGACGCACAACATCGACGTCGCCGAAGAGATCTGTACGCGGGTCGGCATCGTTGCCGACGGGAAAATCGTGACGGAACGGTCGCTCGACGGCAGTAACGGCGGTGATGGCGGTGACGGCGAGGGCCGCAGCGACGGTATCGATAGTGACGAATCGTTGCTCGAGATCTTCCTCGAGCGCGTCGAGAGCGCCGACGTCCGCGACGCACCGTCGCTCGATCGCCTGGAGACGGAGCCGAAGCGATGAGTACGGCCTCGCGTTCACCGGGACCGGCGACGTGGCGACTGTTCGCGCTCCTCCTTCGCGAGGAGTGGCGGCTGCACACCCAACTGTTCGGCGGCTGGCGGTTCGTGCTCTTCCCGGTCGTCATCGCCGCGCTGACCGTCGGCGCAACGGTGGCTCTTCTCGAGACCGGAACCGCCGAAGGAACTATTCTGACTGGGCTACACGTCCTCGCGTTCGGCTTCGGACTCTACAGCGGGACGGCCGGCTTCGCGGGGTCGGACATGCTCGAGAACGTGTTCGGTCGGCTCTCGCTCGTCCTTTCGACGACGACGACCCTGCCGCTGTCCCGGCGGCGATTGCTGGGGATCTTCCTCATCAAGGACGCGCTGTTCTACGCGGTCGCGTTCGTGCTTCCGATGGCGCTCGCCAACGCGGTGCTCGTCGGAGCGGCGGCCGCCGCACCGGTCGCCGTCGGCACGCTGTGGCTCTCGCTGTCGCTGTCGTTCGCGGCCGGCATGGCGCTGACCGTCGCGATGATCGCGATTCGAACGCGCGGCGTGCCGACGTGGGTGATCGCCGGTTCGATCGCCGTCATCGCGGGCGGATCGTGGCTGACGGGAACCGCTCGAGACGGCTGGACCCTGTTCGTGCCGATCGAGGGCTCGCTCGTCAATGCACTCGGGCTGGCCGCCGGGACCGTCCTCGTCGGCGCGGGCTCGCTCGCGCTATACGACCCGACCTACGGCCGACCCTCGCGGACGGCCGGCGACCGCTTTGCACGCCTCAGCGATGCGTTACCGCTGGGGACGGACAACAGCAGTGCACTCGTCTCGAAGACGCTGCTCGATCTGGCGCGCTCGTCGGGCGGCGTCGCGAAGCCGTTCGTCTCCGCAGCGATCCTGTTCGCGCTCGTGGCCGCCCTCGTCGGCGTCGTCGACTCGATCACCGGAATTGCGCCCGCGCCAGGGATATTCTTCGGCGGCGTGCTCGGGCTGACGGCGTTTACGACGTACAACTGGCTGACGCAGTTCGACTCGCTCGAGGACTACCTCACCTACCCGGTCTCGATCGAAGACGTCTTTCGGGCAAAACGGATCGCGTTCGTCCTCGTCGGCGCGCCGACGGTCGCGGTGCCGTATCTGGCGGCGGTGGTCTGGTTCGACGCGACGATGCTGGATACAGTCGTCGGCGCGGTCTTGCTCGCGGGCTACGCGCTGTACTACTACGGCCTGACCGTCTACATCGCCGGCTTCGATCCCAACGAGTTCCTCTTCGACGCCGTCCGGTTCACGATGTTCACCGTCGGTGTCGGCGTCGCGCTGGTTCCGACGCTCGTGGCTGGATTCGTCGTCGTGCCGCCGTCCGGGGCTGTTGCCCTCGTGCTCGGCGTTGCAGGGGTTGGGTTTGGTGTGGTCGGGATGGTACTCTCGAGTCGCGCCGGGCCGCGCTGGGAGGAGCGGTATCGGGTGAGGGATTAAGAAAGCGCCTGGTGAGAATTTGCAGAGGAACACACCCATTGTCAAATGAAAGGGTATCTTCCGATCACAGCCAACCACTTTTGTTGAGGACCACCCACCTTCCATCGTTTCCACTAACTGGGTCACAGAGGGGGACGGGGTGTTCCAGTGTAAATCTTCGATAGTATAGAAAAACGACCGCTGGAATGTCGAGATTAGAATTACAGTATATTCTAACAAATACCATTCAGAAAGAACGTCTATATTGAATTATACGTATCCCTGCTTTTGCGAGTTTACACTGGAACCCCTTCCCCCTCACTAGCTACACTGGAACGGGGGGTTTATTATAGAAGAGAATAGTACTTTTATCATGTCACTATTTCCATCGGACGATCCCATCATTGAGAACCACGCTGTTCTCGAGCCTGATAACAACTCTTACACTCCGTCTAACCTCCCCGAACGAGAGAATGAATTGGCCGAAATTAATCGGATTCTACGACCGCTCCAGACGGGTGGGTCACCACATAATGCACTCGTCTATGGACCGACCGGACAGGGAAAGACGGTAGCTGTGGAGTTGAAGATGCAGGAGCTCCGGACGTGGGCAGACAACGAAGGAGAGGATGTCACTATCGTAATCGCACGCTGCAAAGGATGTGATAGTTCTTACCACGTTCTCACACTTCTGGTAAAGCGACTTCGAGAAATCAAGGAGGGACGAGGTGTGGAGCGACCACAAGGCTACCCACGAAAGGCTCTCATCGAGATGGTGTTCAACGAAATCGATAGACTGGGTGGTATCGTTGTTCTCGTTTTGGACGAGATCGATGGAATCGGCGAAGATGACTATGCTCTCTATGAACTCTCACGTCCAGATATCTCGAACGCGAAGATCGGCGTGATTGGGATCACAAACGATGCCCAATTCCGGAACAATCTGGATGCGGATGTCCAGTCATCGCTCGGTCAGCGTGAGATATTTTTCCATCCGTACGATGCAAACCAACTTCAAGACATTCTGGCACGCCGCGCAGGTCGAGGACTAGTTGATACGTCGTTCGACGGTACAGAGAGGACGTTTAAAAACCTCGAGAGTGACGTCCTCGATGACGCTACAATTCCGTTGACGGCGGCCCGAGCAAGCAATGAAACAGGTGATGCGAGACAAGCAATCCGATTGCTTCGGGATGCATGTGAGATCGCGGAGGAACGAGAGGAACTCGTCCGAGAGAGACACGTTAAGGAAGCACACCGGAAGATCGAGAAGGAGGCTCATCGGGAGCTAATTGAATCTGAGACGACACAACGGAAATTGGCGCTTGCCGGGGTAATCAAACACGAAATTACCGGGAATCCAAATCCCGGGACGACGGATATCTATCAGACTTACTGTACATTCTCGAAAGAAATAGACGGGAGACAAGTATCACAGCGGACTGTCCGAGCCAAACTCAATGACCTCGCACATCAGAACATTCTGACCCAGTCCCGTCGGGGCCGAGGACAGGGGCGAGGGATGTCGAATTTCTATTCTCTCTCAATCGACCCTGAACTCGCGATCGAGGCGCTCGGAGACGACCAACGACTCGAAAGCGTCGCAGAGATCCTCTGGGATCTCGGAAAGTAGTCCTTACACTGGAATACCCCCCGTACACTGGAACTAGGGGTCTTGTGGTTCAGTTACTGTGTGTGACTGAATAGACCTACATCCGTTTACACTGGAGGCCCCCCTCCCCATCTGGTTACAGTGGAACGATTGATACCACGCTTTGCAGTATGTGTGACTGTGCGATCTCGAAATAGACTACTGGGCCTGAAAGCACCCTTCACGTGCAAGGCACATCCAGACCAGCCAATCCGTTGATCAGTCGGCTATGAAGGTCGTCTACAAACCCGGTAACGCCTACGAGGAGATCAACTGCTTCGACTTCCGCGAGTACGAACACGGGATCGTCCTCCACGACGAGGAAGGGTACAACATCGGCTACGTTCCCCACGAGATTCTGAGCCACATCGAACCCCACGAGGGAGAGATGGTCGACTTCGAGGACGGCCAGCCGCCGGAACCCGGCTACGACGACGAATAGCGAGCGCGAGGACCTCGAGTGACGATCGAGAGCTCACTCGAACAGTCTTCTCACCCGCTCGAGTCAATCACACCGAACCGATAGGACGATACCCCACGGCGTGCGAGTAGCCCCAACGCGGATGACACGAACGCTTCTCGTCGCGGGGACGGCGAGCCACGTCGGCAAGTCGACAGTCGCCGCCGGACTCTGCCGACTGCTCGCTGATCGGGGCGTCTCGGTCGCCCCGTTTAAGGGACAGAACATGAGTAACAACGCTCGCGTCGTCGTGCGAGCGGAGGACGCCGAGAGTGATGGTGCGGATTTCGCCGGCAGTCGGAACGACGCCACGGACCTCGACCAGCCGACCGCCGACCAGTGGGGAGAGATCGGCGTCTCCCAGTTCGTGCAGGCTCGAGCGGCCCGCACGACGCCGACCACCGACTGCAACCCGGTGCTGCTCAAACCCCGCGGCGACGGGGAAAGCCAGCTCGTACTCCAGGGGGAGGCCCACGAGCACGTCCCAGCCGGCGACTACTACGACCACTACTGGACCGACGCCCGCGCCGCGGCCGAGGAGTCCTACCAGAGACTCGCAGCCGACCACGACGTGATCGTCGCGGAGGGTGCGGGGAGCATCGGGGAGATCAACCTCCACGATCGGGACCTCGCCAACGTCGAGACGGCCCACTTTGCGGACGCCGACATCCTCCTGCTGGTCGATATCGAACGCGGCGGCGCGTTCGCCAGCCTCTACGGCACCGTCGAACTGCTCCCCGAGGCGCTGCGCGAGCGCGTCGTCGGCGCGGCTATCACCAAGTTTCGGGGTGATCCGACGTTGCTCGAGCCCGGCATCGAGGAGATCGAATCCAGAACGGGCGTCCCCATTCTGGGCGTACTCCCCTACGACGACCCCGGCCTGCCGGAGGAGGACAGCGTCGGCTTGCCGTCGACGACCGAACGCGCCGTCCTGGGTGCCGACGACGGCGTGCCCGAGGGCCGACGGATGACGATCGCCGTTCCCCGACTCCCCAGGATCTCGAACGCGACGGATCTCGAGGCGCTGGCAACCGAACCCGGCGTCTCGGTCGCGTTCGTCCCCGTCGAAGATGGACCGACGGCCGAAGAAACCCTCCCAGCCGGCAGCGAGCACCCGCTCGAGGCCGTCGACGCCGACGCGGTCGTCCTCCCGGGGACGAAGAACACCGTCGACGATCTACTGGCGCTCCACGACGCCGACTTCGGGGACGCACTCGCGGGTTTCGAGGGCCCCATCGTGGGCATCTGTGGCGGCTACCAACTACTGGGCGAGCGGATCACGAACGCAGACCTCGAGGGGACGGGCGAAGACGACGTGGTCGACGGTCTCGGACTGCTACCGGTGGAGACCGAGTTCGAGGGCAGCAAATGCCTCGAGCAGACGGCGGTCCCCGTCGACGGTTCCGCGACGCCGCTGCTCGCCGGCATCGGCACCGGTGGGACCGCCTCTGGATACGAGATCCACGCCGGCCGAACGCGGGCGCTCGAGGACGTGTCTCGGCCGCTGGGGGACTCGAGCGCAGCCCGGGGGCGGGTGCTGGGGACGTACCTCCACGGACTGTTCGACAACGAACCGATTCGGTCGGCGTTTCTCACACACGTCGCCGACGAGGCAGGGATCGAGTGGCCGCCGCTGGGTGACGAAACGAACGCAACGGATGGAAAGATGGCAACCAACGCGTCACCCTACGACCGCGCCGCGACGTTGGTTCGCAACAATCTCGATCTCGAGGCGCTGGGCGAACCGTTCAGCCCGTGAGTCGGGCGCGTCACCGGCGGTACCGCTCGAGGTAGTCGGGGAAGCGTTTCGCGACGGTGCCGCCGATTCGGTCGCGGACCGAGCCGAGCAGCCCGTTGGGCACGAACAGCACGAACAGCACGAAGACGATCCCGAGATACAGCTGGCTTCGACCGTCGACGGCGGCGTTGATCACCTCGAGGAGCGATATCCCGGCGACATCGCTGGTCAACAGAGACTCGGGAAGCCCCTCTCGGAGATACGGGGCGAGGCCGCCCTGTTCCGACGAGAGGACGTCCTCGAGCCACTCGAAGAGCGCAGTGCCAAAGAGCGGACCAGCGAGAGTGCCGAGCCCGCCGATAATCGCGACAATCAGGGCGTCGGCCGTCACCAGGAAGTAGAACGTGCTGTCCGGCGAGGCCGAGCCGTTGAAGGCGGCGAACATCGCCCCGGCGATCGCGGCAAAGAAGGCGCTGAAGCCGAATGCGGCCATCTTGTACCAGAACACGTTGTAGCCGATTGCTCTGGCGCGTTCCTCGTTCTCGCGGATAGCGATCATCACGCGGCCGAAGGGAGAGTGGATGATTCGCTGCATCGCGAAGTAACAGATGACGACGACCAAACCGATCGCGTAGTAGGAACTCAACGTCGCCGAGACGTCGATCCCCGTTCCGAGGACGTTCTCGAAGCTGTCCCCGGCGAGGCGTCCGAGCGCGATCGAGAGCGAGTCGACGTACGGAACGCCGATCTCAGGGGTCGGGGCCGCCGAGGCGAAGGTCGGCCCCTCCTGTGGGTTCGACCCGACGTACCCCCAGTTTCGGATGAGTTCGTACAGCACCTGTGCGAACCCGAGCGTGATCATGGCGAAGTAGACGCCGGTGAGCCGGAACGAGACTGCGCCGATCGCCAGCGCGGCAACGACGGCGAGAATTCCGCCAAGGATCATCGTGAGCACGAACGGCGTCCCGCTCGGAACCCCTGGAACCAGCCCGTTCGCCGCGAGGACGATGAAGTACGCCCCGATGCCGTAGAACGCGGCGTGACCGAACGAGAGGTAGCCGGTGTAGCCGCTGATGAAGTCGAAGCTCATCGCGAACAGCCCCAGGAACAGCATCGCGATCAGGAACGTCGTCGCCGGGAAGAAGGCGTTGAAGAACGCGGCCGGGTCGACCGACGCGACGCCGAGATCGAGCCCGGGAAGCCCTAGTAAGACCGAATACACCGGTGGATAGATCGCGAACCCCGCGATCACGAGCAGATGGACCGTATGATCGCGGAGGTACTGACGGGGCCAGCTCACGTCGTTCGCGACCGTCCGATCGTCGGTTATCGATTCGGCCGCGGACTCGCCCGCCGAGTCCGTAGTCGAACTGTGTTCGGTGCCGCCGTCGCTTTTCGCCGGCGAGTCGACCGGGGAGTCGTCCCGATCGCTCTCGTCACGAGTCGGGCTAATGGCCACCCACCTCCTCGACGCCGTACAGGCCCTGTGGACGGACGATTAGTGCGATTACGAGCAGGAGAAAGATCGTCACCTCGGGTAAGCCGGGAAACGCGACGATGCCGGTGTTGAACAGCCAGGTCGTAAAGGAGTCCGCGACCCCGACGATCACCGCCGCCGCGAGCGTTCCCTTGAACGACCCGAGCCCGCCGATAACGACGACCACGAACGCGTACAGCAACACGTCGATGTTCAGCAGAACGCTCGGTCCCCAGGTCGGATCCCACATGAGGAAGACGCCGCCGACGGCCGCCAGTCCGGTTCCGAGCCCGAACACGACGGTAAACGCCTTGCGAACGTCGATCCCCAGCGCTTCGACCATCTCCGGATCCTCGCTCCCGGCCCGAATGTAGAGACCGTACAGCGTTCGGTTGAGGAACAGCCAGACGGCCGACGCGACCAGTACTCCGGCGACGATCACGAACACGTAGAAGCCGCGGATGCTCGCGCCGAAAACCGAGTAGAACGACTCGAGCGCGTGGGGGATCGTCTGTGCCGCGCCCGTCCACGTCGGTTCGGGCTGGATGCCCCGAGCGGACGTCACGATCCGTGCGCCCTCCTCTAAGATCAGGCCGACGCCGAAGGTCAGCAGGATCTGGTACATCGGCGTCCGGTCGTAGATCGGTCGGACGAGCCCGATCTCGAGTGCGCTCCCGACGGCCGTCATGAGCGCGAAGACGACGGCGGCGACCACGATGAAGAAGGCGATTCTGGCGAACGGTCCCGTCCCGCCCGATATCGCGAGCACCATCAGGATCCCGCCGACGTACGCACCGATCATCGCGAACGCGCCGTGAGCGAAGTTGAGCACGCCCATGAGCCCGAATACCAGCGTCAGCCCGACGGCGATGATGAAGTAGATCGCCGCCTTTCCGAGCCCCTCGATGAGGATGCGAGCGATGGTATCGGGCTGGAAGAGTCTGCCGAGCGCGTCGACGATCAACGGCGCGTCGGAGACGATCGCGTGGAGCGCGAAGCCAGCGCCCATCATGCTGACAGATACCTCCGGATACGTTCGTCGTCGGCGGTGACTCCTTCGGTTGTATCGGACACGACGACCCGCCCGTGATCGAGCAAATAAAACCTGTCCGCCAGGTCCATCGCCAGCGGGAAGTTCTGTTCGACCAGGACCATCGTCGTCTCCGCCGAGGCTTCCCGGAGCGCGTCAACCACCTGATCGACGATCATCGGGGCCAGCCCCTCGCTGGGTTCGTCGACCAGCAGCAGGTCGTTATCGCCGACCATCCCCCGGGCGATCGAGAGCATCTGCTGTTGGCCGCCGCTCAGGTTCCGGGCTTCCTTCTCCCGGAACCGCTCGAGATCGGGGAACAGGTCGAAGACGTACTCGCGCAACGGCTCGTACTCCTGGTCGGGGCCGACCGATACCCGGATGTTCTCCTCGACGGTGAGATAGCCGAACATCCGACGGTCTTCAGGCACCCAGCCGACCCCGCGTCCGGCAACCTCGTGAGTACTCTCGCCGGTGACGTCCTCGCCTCTGAACCGGACGGTGCCCTCGCGAGGTGGCGTCAACTGCAGAATCGATCGCAACGTCGTCGTCTTCCCGACCCCGTTACGACCGATCAGTGCGACAATTTCGCCTTCCTCGACCGCGAGGTCGATCCCCTCGAGAATGTGACTCTCGCCGTAGTAGGTGTGAACGCCCTCGAGTTCGAGCAGGCTCGCCGGTTCGTCATCGGCGGTCGGCGCGTCGGCCTCGCTCATCCGGCGGTCACCCCCGCGTCCGGATCCTGCGCCGGTTCCGGGTCACCACCGTCCGTCACAGCCTCGCTTCCCCCGCCTTCGTAGCCGCCCAGATACGCGCGCTGGACGGCCTCGCTCTGCCTGATCTCCGCGGGTGGCCCCTGCGCGATGAGTTCGCCCTGGTTCAGGACGGCCACGCGGTCGCTGATGTCCATGACGACGTCCATATTGTGCTCGATCAGCATGATGGCGTGATCGGCGGCGACGTCCTCGATGATATCCGTCACCCGGTCGACGTCCTCGCTCGAGACGCCTGCCGTCGGCTCATCGAGCAACAGGACATCGGGGTCGCCGGCCAGCGCGATCCCGATCTCGAGGTTACGTTTCTCGCCGTGGCTGAGGTTTTCGGCGGGCTGGTCGGCGTACGCCGTGAGGCCGATCCGCTCGAGGATCCGGTCGGCCTCCGCGACGTGGTCGTCGAAAGCGTTGGCGTTGCGCCAGAACCGCCAGGAATCCCCACCGCGGTGGGCCTGGGCGGCGATGCGAACGTTCTCGCGGACCGAGACGGTCGGGAAAATGTTTGTAACCTGGTACGATCGGTGGAGCCCGAGGAGCGCCGTTTCGTGTGGCGCAGCGTCGGTGATGTCGATCGGGCCGTCGTCGACCGTCTCGTCATCCGATCCGTCCAACTGCCCGCCCTCAGCCGCTGCTCCCGTCGAGGGTGCAAACTCGATCCGACCCGCCGTCGGCTCGAGTACCCCCGTCAAGAGGTTGAAGAAGGTCGTCTTGCCCGCACCGTTGGGACCGATAACCGAACAGAGTTCCTCCTCCTCGAGGGTAAAGTCGACACCGTCGACGGCAGTGATACCGCCGAACTGCTTCGTGAGATCCTGTGTCGAGAGTAACATTGGATCACCTCAGCTCAGATCGCAGGTGGACTCGTCGGCCGGTACCATGACCTCATCGGCTGCGTAGGTCTCAATCGGTTCACCGGGCATCACGGACGCATCCCAGGTGTCCGCGTACTCGTCGCTGGTGGGAACCGGCCAGGCGACCGTCATCTCGGAGGCGGCCTGATTGTTGTGCTCCTGGAACGTGTACGCGCCCTCGCCTTTCGGCGTGTCCGTGACGGTCATCCCGGTCATTGCGTCAGCGATATCCTGGCCGTCCGTCGACTCCGACTCCTCGATCGCCTGGACGAGCGCCGATGCGCCAACGAACGTCCCGGCGCTGAACAGGTCGGGCACCTGTCCGTACGCGTCAACGTGGAGGTCGACGAACTCGTCGTTGATCTCGTTGTCGTACTGGTTCCAGTGATACCGCGTCGTGAACGGTCCGAGCCCCGCATCACGAACGTCGTCCTCAGTGAAATCCTCGCCGAGGACGGCCTCAACCGTCTCACCCGTGACCCGCGTCGTCACGAGTTCGGCGAACCCACCGAACGCCTGAACCTCGTCGTAGCTCATCGCCGTCGGGAGGAACTCCGGTAGCGTCTGGAACGTGAACCCGCCGACGACCCCGTCGGCACCCTGTTCGATCGCCTCGTCGAACATCCCCTCGAACTCGCTGTATCCCGGCTCGACGAACCGGGGGTCTAACACTTCGACGCCCTCGTTCTCGAGGACCTCCTGGTAGTTGTTCGCGACCCCTTCGCCGAACGCCCCCTCCGCCGCGAAAATCGCGACCGTCGAGACGTCGCCCTGTTCGGCGACGTATCGCCCGCCTGTACGGGCGTCCATCGCGGTGTGTTCGCTCGCACGGAAGGCCAGTTCATGACAGTGGTCGCCAGAGACCGTAATGTCGCCGTCCGCCGCCGGGCCGATGATGTACGGAATGTCCGCCTCGTCGATGACGTTCGGAATGATCCGTCGCGCCGAGTCGGAAGACGACGCCCCGAAGAGCAGGTCGATGTCCTCGTCGACGACGAGGTCCTCGGCGACGTTCTGTGCCGTCTCCGGATCGAACCTCGTGTCCTGGACGATGATCTCGAAGGTCGGACCGTCGTCCGGATCGAGTTCGTACGTCCCCGTCGTCATCCCGTCGATCGGGTCGACGTCGTACTTGTAGGCCAGCCCGGAATAAAACCCCATTAGGCTGATCCCCCCGTAATAGTCGAGTTCCCCCGAGACCGGCTGTATCGCGCCGATGGTCATCGTCTCCTCGTCGACGTCCCCGCCGTTGCTGTCGTCGATACAGCCGGCGAGACCGGTAATGGCAACCGAAGTAAGCGCACCGGTTCGTTTCAGTGCCTCACGTCGAGTGGTATTATATCCCATACTAACTATCGTATGTGTTTATACCACAAGTTGGGGTAGGTTGGTATACCAACCTCGGGTGTCGACGGAGGTCTCGACAGCCGTGCGATCGGGGTTCCCAGGTTCATCGGATACGATAGCGAAAAGGGACGCCCGACGGCATGCGACGTTCGCAACGTAGCTCGCTCAATCCATCGACTCGAGTGCGCTCACGACTCGACGGAGTACTTTCCGTTCGGCTCTGCGGACGTTCTTCGAGACTGCCGTATCCGAGATGTCGAACTCGTTTGCGAGCATCTGGAGGGTTGCACCGCGCGGTTGATCGAAATAGCCCTGCTCTGCTGCGACCGTCAGCGTCTCGCGTTCGACCGCCGAGAGCGACTGACAGCCCTCCAGCAGTTCGCTCGCTGCGCCGACGTGCTCGAGGACCGCCGACCTGTCGTCGAAGGAGACCCCGGTACGGGATTCGACGGTGAACTCGTTGTGAACCTCCAGTTCGGCGAGGGCGGCGTCGGCGGTCCCGCCGTCGTCGAACCCGATCTCCCAGTGTTCGCTTCCCTCCTCGATGTGAAACGGTCCAGTGATGTAGCCATCGTTGTCGCGGACCACCCCCATCGCGTTCGTCTCCTCGATGGTCGTTCTGATGAGTGCCGTCGCGTCGCGCTTCTTGAAGAGGTCGCACTCGCGCATGTTCGGGTGGTCCCGGACCGCCGTCAGGCCCGACTCGAGACCTCCCCTGCTCTCCCCGTTGACGATCATTCGCGTCTCGAACTCCCGACGATGGGAATCGAACTCCCACTGGAGCGTGGAAAACGACACGTCGTGGTCGTCCGTCGTATCGATGAACGGACAGTCGTACTGCTCCATGTCCAGCGTGAGGTCTATCATGAGCGGACAGGTCAGTTACATAGAATATAATATGCTACTACTTGTCTCTATCCCCCAAACGACGGGTCAGTCCCCTCAGCACCGAATTCGTCCTCGATCCCCGCGCGATCGAGTTTCGAAGGACCACTCGTCGGCAACTCTTCGACGAACTCGAGGTATTTCGGGATCTTGAACCGGGCGAGACGGCCATCGAGGTGGGCCTCGAGTGCCGCGAGTGAAAACGGGGCGTCCCCGTCCCCGCACTCGCTCGGTTCGACGACAGCCTTCCCGACCGTCCCCCACTGATCGTCTGGGACGCCGACGACGATGACCTCCTCAACGGCTGGATGGTCGGCGATCACGTCCTCGACCTCCGGTGGATAGACGTTTTCGCCCCCGCTGACGAACGCGCTCTTTTTGCGTCCCTCGATGTGGTAGAAGCCATCCTCGTCACGCCGGGCCAGATCGCCCGTCGACACCCAGCCGTCGTCGAACGTCCCTTCGTCCGCTCCCGACTCGTTCCAGTAGTCGGAGGCGGCGTGTGGCCCGGTCAGTTCCAGTTCGCCGATCTCGTCCGTCTCGAGGGGACATCCGTCCTCGTCGACTACGCGGGCGTCGGTGTGCATCACGGGCTTGCCGACGCTCGCAACCTTCTCCCGAGCCCACGCGTCGGGCATCGCGAAGTTGTTCGGCCCGCACTCGGTCAGTCCGTACCCCTGTGAGAACTCGACGCCGCGGTCGCGCCAGGAACGGACGATGGCGTCTCGACAGGGTCCGCCCCCGCTCTTCACGAACCGGAGCGTCGAGAGATCGGTCTCCGGCCAGCGTTCGTGTCGGGTCATCGTCCGCAGGACAGCCGGGACCGCGACGAGCACCGTCGCCCCGTGGCGATCGATCTGCTCGAGGACGCGATCCGGTTCGACCTCGCGATCGATAATCAGCGTTCCGCCCATGTTGAAAAACGGGAGCGTGAGCACGTTCCAGCCTCCCGTGTGGAAGATCGGGAACACCATTGGGGCGACGTCGTCGTCCCGCAACCCCCACGCCGTGATCGTGTTGAACGAGTTCCAATAGATCGAACCGTGCGTGATCGTCGTCTCCTTCGGCGTTCCCGTCGACCCGCCGGTGTGCAAGAGGAGATGTGGGTTCGCGAGCGATCGCCGAACCGTCTCCACCGGCGTCTCGTCGTCCGGGACAGCGCCGGCGAACAGCTCCCACCCGCCCGCAATATCCTCACTCGCCAGTTCGAGGACCGCGGGGTCGACGTCGGCCCTGGCCAGAGCGTGTTCGACCCGTTCGACGAACGGCGATTCGATGACGAGCAGTCGAGGCTCGACGAGATCGAGCAGCGCTGCCAGTTCCGGCGGCGCGAGTCGATAGGAGAGTGGCGCGAGAACGGAACCGAGCTTCCCCGTCGCAAAGAACAGATCGAACGCCTCGATCCGGTTCCGGGAGACGAGTGCGACCCGTTCGCCCTTCTCGACGCCGAACGCCTCGAGCAGCCGCGCGGTCGCGTTGGCTCGATCCTCGAGGTCGCCGTACGTGTAGGCGTCTCCGCTCGCCTCGTCGACGACGGCGGTTCGCTCCGGTGAGAGCGACGCTCGTCGGCCGCTCCAGTCCCCGACCCAGTCGTAGGCCGTCGAACCCCAGTTCATGCACGTTCGGTCGAGCGTTGCTCCGGAAACGGCTGGCGGCGTTCGATCGACCAGTCCGATTGTCCGACGGAGACATCCGATCCGATCTCGGTCGGTCTATCGTCCTCGACCGACGACGCGACGCCACATCTGTTCACTGTTAGCATGCCATATCCAACAGACCGACGTCTCAAGTATTGGTCCGTTCGAGTATCAACCCTGCAGACCGAAAACCGGTTCCGTGAGGCGACCGCTTCTCCCGTTCTCCGAAGACTACCGCCAGTATGCGGCCGAAGCGCGACAGACTGCGGAACGAACGGTATCGGGTCAGGTGGAGAACGATATCAGCCCGATCGTCCTCTGTACGTACCCAGCAGTTCCTCGAGAATAATACACTCTTGATCGGTCGACTCGTAGTGGGTGTCGATGAAGCGTTCTGCGGCCTCATAGTCGCCGCGAAGACCGTGTTTGCGGACGTTAATCACGGCGTCGAGGAAGAACGTGCCGCCGTCCGTGCCCAGTGCGGCCGCGTGATCCTGCTCGCTGATATCGAGTTCGGACTTGATCTCGTCGAAGTTGAACGTCTCCACCTCGTGATCGGAGTTGATCAGGGTCAGTACGTACTCCGCGGAGAAGCGATAGAACTCGGATTTGCTCTCGAACATACCGTCGTCGACGAGTTCGTCGATCTCCTCGACGACCTCGTCTGGGTATCTGACGGTATCTTTCGCCATATCGACACTGTGCACACTCCTGGCACATTACTGTTTCGAACAGTTGTAGAGTTTGGAACAGGAATGAGAGAGGATTCGAACGGCGTCGATGGACACTCGAGGCTCGTATCGAATCTCGAAACGGAACGAGCGTTAAAGCGAACGGGCCGGGTTTGGCCACACAGATAGGTGTAATCGACGTGTCCCTCGGCCTCTTCGTCAGTTCCCTCCCCTGGTGGTTGGCAGCGCCGCTGCTCCAGGTCACGGTGCTCGTCGTCGGGATAGCACTCGACGAAACCTACGTCAATCGGACGACGGTCCTGACCGGCGCCATCGCTACGCACATGCACATCTTCGTCGCCGGCGAGGCCGGAATTCTGGTCGCACTGTACACCGATACCGGCCTCTTGGTCGGTGCGTACGGGCTGTACAGCTACGTGATCGACGGCTACGTCGGAAACTGGTTCCGGCTGCTCGCGTACTTCGTCTACTCGCCGCTGGCGGTCTTTCTCGTTATTCTGACCGCCGGGCCGACACTGTTCGGGATCGAGCCGCTGGTCGTTCCCGCCATCGTGCTCGCGGGGTACGCCAACCGCCAGTTTCGCGAGTACCTCAGCCCCAGAGAGCCGTACTACTTCGGTCCCGATTCACAGGACGCGTTCGAAGCGATCCTCGAGACCGAATCCGGCACCGGCGCCGTCGCCGCGGAATCCAGTGAGCCACAGCCGGACCCATTCGACGAACCCGGCATCGACGGCGGCAGCGAGTTCGAGCCTCCAGGTGCTGAACCGGCGGCCGCCCCGGACTCGAGCGAGCGGGGGATACTTCCGGAGTTTATGCGCCAACTGTAGCTGGACGAACCGGGTCGTGAACAAACGAGCGCGAGGAAAACGGTGCAGTCCGAAGCCGATCGGCTGTTGCGCGACCCATCCACCTGAATTATTGTCACACGCGACCGTACAGCACCGCTTGTCGTCGTAGTGATGGTCTAATCATTTCGATTTAGCCGGTAGCAACTACCTGCAAATTTATTATTTATCGGGCATAACTAGCACGCGCAATGGCAGATGAATCCGAAATCCGCGACCAGATGATCGACGCGTTCGAAGGTGCCGACTATCCAATCTCGAGTCCGATGGATCTCGTGCCGGCGCTGCCAAACGGTCCCGGGACGAAGTTCGAGTCCGGCGACTTCTCGATGACCGCAATGGAACTGAACACGAAGACCTCGGGCGGGGACTTCCCCTACGACGACGCCGAGTCCTTCGTCGACGACATCATCGAAGACCTCAAAGAACAGGGCGAGATCTAACTCGGACAGCGGGACTCGGGCACTACCCGAACGACCGTTTCACGCACGGGAGACGGACTGGCTCCCCGGCGATTCCAGTCCCCATTCTCCGATGATCACTGATCAGTAGATCTACGGCTCAGTAGTTACCCAGCGATCAGTAGTCGTCGATCCAGCGCGGCGGGGCAGACACCGACACCAGTTTCAGCGAACCCCGACCGGGTTACCGACCTGTCGGAGTGCGATCACACGGACAGTGCAGTGACAGCCCCGAAACTACGCGGTGGCAGCCCCGAAGCTACATGATGATCACCTAGCCTGCAATACTGTCGCCCGTCGGTACGATATCGTGAGAACAGTGCGCAAATTTTACACAGTGTAAACTGTGTACACCGTGTTGACGATCCATCATCCCAGAAATCAAGCGAGGGGGCGGCAACGAACACGAGGTACGACCATCGAACGCGTCACCGCTGCTGAAACATCCGTCCGTCGACACAATATTGCTCCAGACGGCGTCGTTCGTGTTGGCGTCCGTCGTTGACTGCAAACCCCCGTCGGACACCTCTCGGACCGCTGGACGAATCTTGCCCTCGAAGCCGATGTCGTGGTGTTTTCGATTATCTGTGAAACCAACCGATTCGATCTGAGCGGGACGGTGTCGACTGAACGTGCCGTGATCGGAAATAACGAGTTTTCCGCCAAATTAGTATCAGGTAATATGGTATTCTAGCGATCGTCGGCATCGGCCGCTAGTTCCCGGACACCGCATCTGGCGGGGGGGCGATGTACCAGTAGTCTTTTATTCTGATATGGTGATAGGACAGAAAGAAGGCGGCGTCAGATTGCGATCGGTAAATACTGCTATCGCATGTCCCACGAGAACCCATCCGGATCGATCATTCACATCACGGCCGCACGAGCGAGTTCCCTCGAGAGCCGACTCAACGACGGGACACCGTACGCTATTCGAACGGTTTCAGTAGAGACGACTCTCGAAAACGGCCTCGAGGGCGGGTTCGAGTCCGCCTCTCGAGACGGAGCCGACGCACAGGGTCCCGTCGCCGTCGTCATCGAGCACGACGATCCGGCGGAAACGAAGGTCCTCCTCGAGCGGTGTCACGCGACCGATACAGCCGCTCCGACGATCGTGGTCCCGAAAACGGGAAGCGAAGCACTCGCGACGGCTGCGCTGCGGGGGTACGCCGACGAGTACGTCGCTCTCGGGACGGACGAGGATCCGATCGAACGAGTTCTCGAGACGATCCGCTCGAACCGGGAGACGAGTGCGGAAGCAGCGCGAACACGACCGTCGACACGATCAGCTGACCGCGACTACCACCGAATCCTCGCGAACGAACTGCCCGATGAAGCGTTCGTCATCGGTGAAGACGGAACCTACCTCGAGGTGAAGGTTCGACCGGACGCTGCGGAACTGTACACGAAGCCGGCCGACCAGCTGATTGGCGAACAGCTACAGAACGTCTTTCCGGACGATGTCGCCGCGAAGCTAGCGGCGTGTATCGATCGAACGCTCCGGACCGATACGATTCAGACGGTCGAGTACGGTGCGAAGACGACCGAGGGAGACCGACAGTTCGAGGCCCGAGTCGTCCCGATCGACGATCGGATCGAGGGGCAGCGAGCCGTCGTCTGGCTCGCCAGGGATATCACCGAACGGGCGAAGCGCGAACGCGAGCTCCGATCGCGTCAGGACCAACTCGAGACACTCAATCGAATCAGCACGGTGGTCGGGCAAGTCATCGATACACTGGTGGAGGCACCCTCACGGGACGCCATCGAGCGCGAGGTCTGTGAACAGCTCGTCGACTCGGAGCTGTACTGTGGCGCCTGGATCGCCGAGCGCACGGGCGAAGGGACGCTTGCGTATCGAACCGGTGCCGGCGATGCCGAAACCTCCCTCCAGTCGGTCGAAGCGCTCGACGCTGACCACGAGTGGTTGGGACAGCGAACCGTCCAGACGGGGTCGGCCCAGACGGAAATAGACGTACAAGAGAGCGAGACGGTCCCCGAACCGTTGCAGAACGCTGCTCGCGAGGACGACATCAGTTCGGCGATCACCGTTCCAATCGACCACAACGACTCGATTTACGGCGTGTTGACCGTACTCGCCAGCCGTGATGAGGCGTTCAGTGGCGACGAGTTGACCGGCTTCGAACTCCTCGGCGAGACCATCGGCTTCACCATCATGGCCGTGAAGAATCGACAGCTGCTGTTCGCCGATACGGTCGTCGAACTCGAGTTCCGGATCGACGGCGGCGACACGTTTGCGTTCGACCTCTCGGAGGAGTACGGCTGTACGTGTTCACTCGAGTGGGCCGGAACGACATCCAGCGGGCGGACCGTCCAGTACGTGACGGTCGACGGGATCGACGGCAAAACCGTCCTCGAAGCGGCCAGAGACCACGACTCGATCGAGGGGTGTCGACTCATTCACGACGGCGATACCAGCTGTACGATCGAGATGCGCCTCTCCGAGTCGGGCGTTCGGACGCTGGCGAATCACGGCGCGACGATCAGAGACGTCAGCGTCGAGGACGGCGTCGGACGCTGCGTGATCGAGGTTTCTCAGGACGCGGACGTCCGAGAGATCGCGGAGGCGCTGACCGTCGTCTACGAGAACACACAACTCATCGCTCGTCGCGAAGTCGACCGATCGGTGCAGACGGCAGCCGAGCGTCGCAACCGGATCCTCGATCAACTCACCGATCGACAGCTTACCACGTTACGACTCGCCTACTACAGCGGCTTTTTCGACTGGCCCCGCGAGAGCACCGGCGAGGAGATCGCCGACTCGATGGGGGTCACTCCACCGACGATGCACCAGCACCTGCGAAAGGGACTGAAGACGGTTCTCCGCGAGTTTTTCGAGGCTGGCGCCGAGACGGAGTGACGCTACAGTCGACAGCAACCGAGGTATGGACCGATCTCGCTACTGGATCAGAGTCTCGTTTCGAGTGATAGAAAACCCATCTTCACCGGAAAGCCGGTGTGCTATCGTAGCTACTGAACGTCACTGCACACCCGATCGCCAAAGTACCCATCACGTTTCCCGACAGTCACACGATCTTAAAGAAAGTTCATGTGAACCCGAGTGCCGATGCAGTCGCCGTGAGTTCGATCGAGTGGGATGGGTACGACAACCACCTCGGCGAGAATCACCGTCGGTCGACCGACGGAGAGCGGGGTATCGTGGTGACGGATACGCCCGTCGACGTACTCTACGAGGGGACAAACGGTCGCTACTACACCGATTGCCAGGTCACGACCAATCTGCGTACCGAACGATGGAAGCCATGCATCAGACAGCGTGACCCGGACCGACGGCTGGTGGAAACGAGCGACGGTGGCTTACTGTTGCTGACACCGACAGACGACCTCCCCGCCTGGGCCGAGATCCGCGTCGATAACCGCGGCACTCGCGTCGTCGATACGCGACGCCCACTTCCGAAGTAACGTCCGTCCCGCAATTTTCGTCGCGTTCGACGGTGACCGCAGCCTGACGACACAGTTCGTCTCGAGACAACATCATCTCGACCCCGAAATAAGCGTGTCTGTGAGTATCAGTCAGAACTGATCGACTATAATGGAGAGACATGTGAAGCGATAGGAACTGGCCACCCGACGCGAGAGGAGCGATCGTGAACCGACGCGTGTTTCTCGGCACGGCCGGCTCTCTTGCTTCCGTCGGGACGCTGGCGTATGCGACCCGGGAACCCACCGTCACGCTCGAGATTCGCGTCTGGCTCTCGGAGCACGCAGCGAGTTACGGGGGCGTCACCGATCGGATACAGGAGTACCTCGAGCGAATATTCGACCTCGAGCACTGGTCGCTCGCGGTCTCGAGTGGCGGAGCCGTCGATGTCTCGACTGAGAACGGTGCAGCGGTGACGAGCGGCGGCGAATGGCCGGCAGCGCTCGCTTCGGGAGCGATCGGCCGCCGTGACCTCTCACCGGTTTCCGACGTCAATCTGCTCGTCACGGACGGCCAGATGGAAGCGGCCCCGACCGGGTACGGGATTCCACACATCGCGTCGGTCGGCGGGGCCAAGCATATCGCAGCCCTGGACTCGTTCGACGACCTCTTCTCGTCGCCGGAAGCCGACGCCGACCGCTGGATCGTTCCGAACGGACGGCCCTCGCGGACGATACAGATCCTCACCCACGAAGTCGGTCACGCGCTGGGCTTACAACACGACCACGGCGTCGCCTATCGGTACGGCGACGCGATCGTCGCCTCACCAATGCTGAGCAGTTATGCCTGGTCGTCCGACTACGACGACGATGGCTCGCGGTGTGGCACGAACTATCCCGATCCCGCGGATCTCGATCGGAAGCTCAGCCTGGCCTTCTCGCCCTGTGCGCGCCGCGAACTCGCCGAGTACAGCGGTGGATTTCTTCCGTAGACGACCACTGGTTCCACAACTCGCCCCGGAATGTGCCGACGGGGAGAACCGTCTCGAAACGAACCAACGCGAAGGGGTTGGCATGAAACGTCACGTCGTGGGATTGGAAACGGCTCAGTCCTCCTCGTCCTCGCTCTCGTCCTCACCGCGGACGAAACTCGCCTGTGTATCACCGCTCCGTCCGGTTCCGCCCGCGCTGGGACCTTCGATAAGCGAGTCGAAGTCGTCGACTTCGTCGTACTGCTCCTGATAGACGAGTGCTGCCTTCCCGAGCGACGTAATCTCGTATAACCCGGACCGTTCTGCCGGCCCGATTTTCCGTACGAGTCCGTAATCCTCCAGTACCGGGAGCCTCGTATTGATGTTCTTGCGGCTCTTCCCCGTGTGAGCGGCGAGATTCGTGGCGACGTTTCGACCCTTATCCTCGAGTGCATCGAGGATCAAAAAATCAGTAGGTTGACGTAACTTCACTATCGTTCACTCTCATCTATCACTATATTTCCAGCGGTAACTAATACTTTCGCCTTGTTCGGTTGTGGTTTCTACGACGACAGATTGCGAAAACAGTGAGTAAAAATTCGAAATTTAACATTTAGCGGACCCCGAAAATGCGAGCGGGCACACAGTGACACCGAGTAGGGGGACGGACTACCGAGATGGATGTTAGTTCGACCAAATTTCGTCGATCACCGTCGTATCGGCGTTCGACCGTGTGCCAGTGGTCGAGCGGGTATCCGGGGTCAAGCGGATACCAGCCCTCGATCGGTCGCCGGCCGACCGCGGTCGCGACCGGTTTTGCTCGAGTGCATCGACGCCGACCGAACCGAGCCACTCCAGGAACGTCGCGACGTCGTCGGGAGCGTCGAGTCGACAGGAGGCCGCAGACGGCTCGTCGCCACCGACTCGAATCCCGATTCCCTTCGGTTCGACGGTCCGAAACGCCGATTCGTCGGTCACATCGTCGCCGATGTACATCGGCACCGTTCGTGGCGGCATATCCGCGGAGATCAAGCCGACCGCGTTCCCCTTCCCCCACGGAATCGACGGCCCGATTTCGAGGATGCGTTTGCCGGTCGAAATCTCGAGTGCGTCGCCGCCGAATCGGTCGACGACTGCGGCCGTCTGGCGCTCGACGATCGGCCGTAGCGCAGGCGGGACCGATCGAACGTGAACCGTCCCCGTCAGTCGCTTGTTCTCGATTCGGATGTTCGGCACGTGTTCGAGGGCCGTTTCGAGCGCCGTACAGACCCGCTCTATCTTCACGGCCCGCTTTCGAGCGACGGGATGGATGGCGACCGACTCGCCGCGCTCGAGTTCGAGACCGTGATTCCCGGCGTACGTCTTCGGGCCGTCGGTTCGCTGCCGGACATCGGCTAACGCACGGCCGCTGACGATCGCCGTCGTCACCGACGGTGCCGCCGTGAGGGTCGCCACCGCGGCCTCGTTTTCGGCAGTCGGCGCTGCTGCATCTGGGTCGTCGACGATCGGTGCGAGCGTCCCGTCGAAATCCAGACAGCACAGGAGATGCGACGCGTCGGCGAGTCGCGACCGTATTCGGTCTCGCTGGTCGTCGATTGGCTGCGGTGATGTTACGGTCGACATTGATCACACGGTGGAGGTGTATTCAGGCGGGTCGATATCCGAATCCGAGTCTGAATTCGAGTCTGAATTCGAATCCGAGTTTGAATCCGAATCCAAGTCTGAATCCGAATCCGAATCTGAGTCAGAGTCTGAATTAGAACCAGAATTGGAATTGGAACCGGAGTCCATCTCTGTACTAGCGTCGGAGTCACCAGTCTGGCCCGAATTCGAGTCCGACGTTCGATCCCGAACAGCGCCCGAGACAGTTCCTCGAGTCGCACCGCCGCGGTGGGTATCGCTGCGGCGCTCGCTGTGTACCCGTCGAATCCAGTCGAACTGGGTATCCATCCACCACTCGAGGTTGCCGCTGAACACTCGGTTTCGGAGCGTTCGCATCCGGCGTTGTCGCCCGTGTGACGGCATCGCGACCGCGGCCTCGAGCTGGCTCGCGAACCCATCGATATCCGCCGGATCGATCGTGAGTGCGTGGGAGCCGAGCATCTCGTGGGCGCCGGTTCGGTCGCTCAACAGGAGCGTCCCATCACCGTCGACGTTCGCGGCGACGTACTCCTGAGCGACCAGATTCATCCCGTCGCAGAGCGGGCTCACGACCATCACGTCCGCACGGCGATAGAGCGCACAGAGTTCGTCGTTCGAGAGGTAGTCTTCGGTGTAGACGATCGGCTGCCACTCGTCCGTTCCGAATCGCCGATTGATCCGCGTGACCTCGCTTCGGACGAGATCCCCGTGTCGCTCGTAGGTCTGGATGTTCGTCCGGGAGAGCGAGCACGACTGCACGAAGGTGAACTCGCCGTGCCACGATGGGTTCCGTTCGAGGAATCGCTCGAGAGCGGCCAGCCGTTCCGGAATCCCCTTCGAGTAGTCGAGTCGATCGACGCCGAGACCGATGACGTTCTCCGCCGAGATCTCGTATCGCTCGAGCAGCTCGGATACCGCCGCATCCGAGACCGATCGCGCATCTCGGTCGTAGGACTCGGCGTCGACGCCCATCGGCGTCGCGACGATGCGGGTCGTCGTCCCGTTGTAGCGGACGATTCTCCGAGAGCGATCGACGCTGGCAGCCGGCACGTACCGTTGGACACAGTCGAGAAATCGCTCGGCGTATCGATCGACGTGAAACCCGAGCAGGTCGTTTCCGAGCAATCCCTCGAGAAGGCTTGCGCCGGCCGGGCAGTGCTGGAACGTCAGGGCCGTTGGCCACGGAATATGCCAGAACTGCGCGATGGTCGTCGACGGCGGAACCGACTCGCGGATCATTTCCGGCGCGAGTGCGAAGTGATAGTCCTGCAGCCAGACGACCGAGTCCTCGGTCGCGTGCTCGCTTACCGCGTCGGCGAACCGTTCGTTGACAGTCCGGTACCAGTCGAAATCGTTCGACCGGTTCTCGACGAAATCGGTAAAGCCGTGACACAGCGGCCAGAGCACGCGATTACTGAATCCGTAGTAGTAGGAGTCGACCGCGGCCTCCGAGAGGTCGAGCCGCCTGAGGGTGTACGATTCCTCCGCCGGCGGGACGGCAACGCAGTTGTCCTCGTCGGTGACGTCGAAGTCCGCCTCGCCGTCGCCCCAGGCGATCCAGGTTCCTTCGGACTCCTGGACCACGGGATCGAGACCGGCAGTCAGCCCGCCGGTGGGTTCATCCACCTCGATGGATCGACTCGCCGTCTCCGCGACTTCTTCCTCGTCATCTTCGTACTCGTGCCGGTACGGCTGCCGGTTCGAAACGACGATCAGCGAGCCGGGGCAGGCCGATTCGTCGGCCTGCGCGTCGGCTGTCACACGACCGTACCCGTCGGCCCGTAACTGTCTGTTATTCGGGTGCGTCGACGACGACCGCTCGTCGGTAAATCGCATTCGCTGATAATACAGCGTTTCGTGGCGGGTTGCTTCGCGGCCTGCATCCGCATGGACCTCTAATAGCGTCCGCTACTCGTCAAATATACCAGACAATGAGAGAAAATGACCGAATCTACTCCGAATACCACGGTACAATACCAGCTATTTTTCGACAGATACCGTTCAATAGCGCGGAGGAGAATACACCTCGCTGTCCATCAAGCCGGCATTGATGCGCCGCCCGGACTACCACTGATTCACCCGTCAGACTGGCACCACTCATCAAAACAGCACTGGTCACATCGCCACCCGGCCGAGAAACCACCTCGTCAGTCCAAACGTTCTTTCCGTTCTCCCGCGAATCGCGAGTATGCAATCGCCCGTCGAGCGTCGAATTGGAGACTGTCAACGCCGACTCGAGCGCGCTGGTACGTCGCTACTCGTCTGTTTCCCGAGTCCGAATATGACCTATCTGACCGGGTTCGAGGAATCAGCCTCCGAACGTCACTTGTTGCTGTTCGTTCCGCGAACAGGCGACCCCATCGTCGTCGCGCCAACGATGTACGACCAACAGCTCGCCGACGTGCCGATCGACGATCCCTCGCTCGAGATTCGGTTCTGGAACGACAGCGACGACCCGGTCGCCGTTATCGACGGCGTCCTCGAGGAACTGCTCGGGCGGGGAGGTGCCGACGACAGCACGGCAACCGACGAGACAGGCGACGAACCGCCGGCGATCCTCGTCGACGACCGGATGTGGGCGACGTTCACGCAGGATCTCAGAGCGTGCGTGCCGGACGCACGGTTCGGCCTCGCGAGCGATGTCCTCGAAGACCTCCGCGTCCGAAAGGACGAGATCGAACTGGACGCCCTGCGGAGGGCGGGGCAGGTCGCCGATCGCGTCTCGCTTGAGATTCGCTCGCGCGGGGAGGATCTTCTCGGTATGACCGAGGCGGAGTTAGCGACCGAGATCGAACGCCTGCTCGCAGCCGAAGGCGGCGGGAAGCCGGCGTTCGAGACGATCGTCGCGTCGGGGCCGAACGGCGCCCGACCGCATCACCACAGCAGTGACCGAGAGATCGAGCGCGGCGATCCCATCGTGTTGGATTTCGGCGCGTTCGTCGACGCCGATCTCGAGGCCGGGACGGGACGCTATCCGGGCGACCAGACGCGGACCGTAGTCGTCGGCGAGCCGTCGGCCGAATACGAGCGAGTACACGAGGTCGTCCGGCAGGCACAGCACGCCGCGGTCGATGCGGTCGAACCCGGCGTCACTGCCGCCGCGATCGATCGGGCCGCACGAACGACGATCGAGGCCGCCGGCTACGGCGACGCGTTCGTTCACCGAACCGGTCACGGCGTCGGCCTCGAGGTCCACGAGCCGCCGTACATCGTCGAAGGCAACGACCGCGAACTCGAGTCCGGAATGGTGTTCAGCGTCGAACCGGGCGTCTACCTCGAGGGACAATTCGGTGTCAGAATCGAAGATCTCGTCGTCGTGACAGAAGACGGTGCCGAACGCCTAAACGACTCACCGCGGGGCTGGGAAACCGGTGGAACGTCTCAGTCGTAACTCGAGACACCACGTTTCCGGTGAATCAGTTCGGACTGTCAGTGAATCGGACACCTGGTTTCCGGTGAAACGTCATCGCACTGTCCGTCTCTCGATCGGAATCGTCGCTACGTCTCGTCCGTTTCGACGAGGACCTTCCGTACGACGTCCGGGTCCTCGAGCAGTTGGTGTTCGGTGTAGCTCCCCTCGGCGCTGCCGCCGCTCTGGCGGGACTGCTCGATGATGTCGAGAAACGCGTGCTCTTTTAACAGGTCGCGGACCCGACGTAGCGAAAGCGTATCGGAGCCCTCCTGTCGACAGATCTCCTCGTAGACGTCGAAGATGCGCGTCGTTCGAAAGCCGTCCTCCTCTGGCCTGTTGAGTGCGAGCACCGCGAGCGCCTGCAGCACGTACCTGGAGTGGGGTGTCGACCCACGGATCAGTTCGCGGAATCGGTCGGTTTCTGCGCGTTCGCGAGCCTGCACGACGAACTCCTCGCGAACCGTTTTGCTTCCGTTCGACTGGGCGATCTCACCGGCGTACCGAAGGATGTCGATCGCCTTCCGGGCGTCACCGTGTTCGCGAGCGGCGAGCGCTGCGGCCCGCGGGATGACCGACGGGTCAAGAACCTCATCTTTGAACGCGTCGCTGCGCGCCTGCATGATGTCCCGGAGCTGATTTGCATCGTACGGCGGAAAAACGAACTCGCGCTCGCAGAGACTCGACTTGACCCGTTCGTCCATCCGATCCTTGTACTTGATCTTGTTACTGATCCCGATGACGCCGATCTTGCAGTCCTCGAGTTTGCCGGCCTCGCCCGCGCGCGAAAGTTGCATGAGAATGTCGTCGTCGTCCAGCTTGTCGACTTCGTCCAAGATGATGAGGACGACCTCGTACTGGGTATCGAGCACACGCCAGAGGCGTTTGTAGTAAGTCGACGTGCTGAGCCCTTTATCCGGGATCTTGATATCGGTGACCGCCGAGTCGTTCAACGAGTGGGCGATCGTCTGGACCGCCTGCGTCTCTGTGCTGTCCTGTGCACAGTCGACGTAGGCAAAGTCGGCCGTGACGCCCTCCTCTTTCGCGACGCGGACCAACCGTTCGGAGATATGCTTCGCACAGAGAGACTTTCCGGTGCCCGTCTTGCCGTAGATGAGCAGATTGCTCGGGCTCTGCCCGAAAATTGCCGGATTGACGGCGTTCGCGAGATCTGCGATCTCGTCGTCTCGCCCGACGATACGCCCTTCCTCGGGGAGGTGATTGATCTCGAGCAGCTCTTTATTCTCGAAGATCGGATCGTCTCGGGTGAAGAGGTCGTCGCCGGAACTCGACATAGGTAGTAGACACCACGTTTCCGGTGAAACGTCTTTACTGTTTGGACTCGTTCGCCGGAAACCGATGAGACGGTGAAATTTCTCGGAGAGAGCGGGTCTCGAAAGGGGAGGGTGGAACAAACCGAAAGTGGGTGAAAAGTGGAGCACACACACACCACGTTTCCGGTGAAACGGGGTAAAGGGGGTGTGGGGGTGCAGTTGAAACGGGGGTTGGATTCATCGGAAACCCGGTGTGGTGGGAATTGGCTATCGATACACCAAAGCCGAATTTTACCAGTGTAAGCACCCGTATTGCGAACGGAGGGCAATTAACCGCGAATCGATCCAAGGGCAGACCCAATATTACAGAGAGAGATCAATGAAAGGTGAGAAAACCTAAACAGATCAAGACGGCATAATTCAAAGATAGTATCATAAGTTGGTGAATACCACCATAAGTTGGTGAAATACCGACTATAAGATCAGAGAGAAGCCATTTACTGAGTACAATCAGACTGAAAGACGAGTACACCTCCTCGGTTTCCGGTGAACACTACCTCGAATTTCCGGTGAAAGAGCTCCAATCGACTTACGTCGATTAGTATTCTCTGTTCTGACTCAATGGACTTTTTCGCCCATGTGTACTTATAGGTACTGGATTCAATCACACATACCGCTAGATTCTTTTGACAGTGACTCCAACCGATGGCCTTCTTTCTCCTCATTTTACCGGAAACGTGGTGTGTCGGTCTTCGCAAAGTGCGTCGTAGTGTGTTATACACTGGTGTTCTCTCCACTATTGGCGTTTAATTTCAGTGATTAGCGTTTGGCCTTGGTCTACTCTTCTTCTCGAGTACGTTCCCGTTCGCATTCATCACCGTTGGCTCGAATTCGGATCTTTTGCTGTCATCATCGAATCGAATCTCTCTCACACGCCCCTCTATTTTCCCCCTTTCACCGGAAACCCGGTGTGTGCGCGCGGCCCAACTGGGTCCTTTCAGTCATCTCACCGACTATCGGTTCGTGAGCAGATGAAGCAGTGACTACCTACTCGTTTCCTTATTCACCGGAAACGTGGTGTGCCAGTGCAACCGATTAACGTAACGGATGACCGACTGGTTCTCTCTCCCTCGCGTCAATTCTCGTACTCACTGCCTCATCTGCTCACGATACTGCCTTCTCTGATCACGATCTTTCCACACTTACAGTCTCACTTCAGTCTCACTTCAGTCTCACTTCGGTCTCTCACTTCGGTCTCACTATGGCTGTCTCATCCGTCTGTCTTGTTCCCAGCGTTGCTCCCAGCGTATTTTTCTTACAGGACGTCTCCCGTTGCGCCCATCGACCACGTGTCTTCACCGGAAACACGGTGTGTGGCTCAGTAGCGACGCTGGTCTCGAGTGCCGCGTATCGGCCGTCTTCATCGCGTGCCGATCGTCCATCACGTACCGACCGTCGTGTAATTTCACCGGAAACATGGTGTGTCCGTTTCACTCTATCGTAACAACTGGAACTTCCAGTGGCTACTATCGCTGTAGCCAATAGCACTGGACGATCAAAACCAAAACCCAACGCCGAAACCGACGTTCGATGCAGGGATCAGTAGTAGTACAACTCGAGTTCGTGTCCGCAGTTCCGACACGCGGTTTCCCTCCCCTGGAGTCGGTTCGTGGCACGCTCTTCGTGGATCCCCGGACCCGGCGGCACGGACGCGTCGACGCGTGCTTCACACTCCGGACAGCCGATACGCATATTTGAGTGGTCTGATCGAGACATACCCCAAGAGTATTCGAGAACTTCGGTTAGTTATTCCAGCCGTACGATCGATTTGTCGTCGGTTTCGGTGCATTTCGTCGTCGTAGGATCGAATTTCTGTTACTCGACTATCGACATCGGCAACGAACACACCATCGGTATTGGCAACGATTCCGGTCTACAGAAGACCCGGACCGTCCAGTCGATCGGTTCGCGAGGTACGTGCTTGTTAGACGGTGAACGAAACGTCTTCGAACTCGAAAAATGCCGTCTCGTACCCGTCGTGTCGCGACACCTGGGGTGGTGAGTCGACGGCAACCGTAATCTCGTCGTCGCTCTCGAGATCGTCGACCGCAAGTCCGTAATGGTGACCGTATTCGTGATCGATTCGCTCGGTCAGTCGTTCGTCCTCGAGGACGGCTGACCCGTCCCGATCGATCGTCAGCCGCAATGAGGCGGACGGGAGGACGACATCGTTGTACGGGGTCCGCAGACAGGCCATCAGATACGCCGCGTCATCGGCGAATCGGTCGGTATCGGGGACGATTACGGATAGCTTCGCGTCGCCGCTCCGTTCCGTTCCGAGGACGTCACCCGGTAGTTCGTCGATGGCTGGCCCATCGGATGTCGGCGGGTGTCCGGGGTCGTTGTGGTCGTGTCCCTCGCCATGGTGGTCGTGGTTGTCGTGGCCGTGTCCCTCGCCATGGTGGTCGTGGTTGTCGTGGCCGTGTCCCTCGCCATGGTGGCCGTGGTCGTGCTCGTCGTTCCCGTGAGCAGCGTGCTCGTCGTCCCCGTGTCCGTCGTGCGCTCCGTGGTCGCTGTGGTCCATCAACTCGAGGGCGTTCCGCTCACCGCGCCGATCCTCGTCAATCAGCTCGAACTCGAGGTCGTGGATGTCCGATCGGTTGAACTCGAAGTCGATCTCGAGCGTGGACGGGCTATCGAATCGGTCCTCGAACGCGCCCGTTCCCTCGGCCTCGAGCCGGCCGATTCGAATCCGAGCCGTGTACTCGCCTTGCTCCGGGAGCGAGATGTTGTCGCCGTAGTGAAACCCCATGCGCTGGGAGAGCATCGGCCAGGGCGAGAGCTGTCCGGTGACCGAGTCGCCGCCCCGGAGCACGTCGAGTTCAGCGTTCACCGGAAGGACGGTGTCCGTTTCGGGGTCCCAGACGGTGAGCATGAGGTGCATGCTGTCGTCGGCGTCGACGTCGACGCGCTCGGTTTCGCCGGCGACGAGCCAGAATCGGTGCGGGATCGTGTAGGTAAGTTCGACGGCGTACTCGCCGTCGGTCGCTCGCCCGTAGGTCCCCATCTCCTCGATGCCGGCGGGAAGGTAGACGGCGTCAGGTCGATCGTCGACGAGCGGTGGGTTCGACCAGGCCGACTGCTCTTCGAAACCGAGTCGCTCGAGACAGCCCGCGATGGCGACGGTTCCGGCCACGGCGGTTCCACGCAGGAATCCCCGACGGTTCATTACGCCGATCTTGGGGTGGCACTGACAAAACGGCTGTTGGTTTGCTGTTCGAATCGCGGCTGTCGGCCTGTCGTTCGAATCGCCTGCGATCGATCCGGAACACAGCTGAACGCGGTCGCGTGGGCGGCCCAGTCCGCGAGCACGTAGGCGGCCCAGTCCGCGAGCACGTAGGCGGCCCAGACCGCGAGCACGTAGCCAGCGAGGAGGGTGGCGATCTCGAGTGCCTCCGTCCAAACGGGTACGGTGAACGTCGTCGTATTCACCGGCGGGGCGAACGGACTCGAGAGCGCTGTCAGCGATGCGGCAACGTTCGAGCCCGCGGCGGGTTCGGTCCAGGAGCCCGCGACGACACCGATCGCTCTCAGTCCGAGGATGATCGAACCGACCGCTAGAGCTGAACGTGTCGGTGACACAATCGGATGCCACGTCGTCGACCCACATCTGTTCGGCTCACGATCGCAGCAGTCGAGGGGAGAACGTTCGACGCCGGTCTCGGATGTTCCGCACCGAATCGTATCGCATTCGGTGAGCAAACCAACGAGCATTTCATGGCGCGCTCCTACGAATCTCGTATGGAACGACGGACGTACCTCCGCGCGCTCGGGGTCGCGGGTGTCGCTGGGGCCGCCGGCTGTCTCGACACGGTGGATCAAGCACTTTCCGGCGACCACGATGGTGACGGGATTCTCCCGCCGCCGGACCGTTCGACGGTTGCCTCGTATCCGGAGTACGGCGAGGAGTTTCCCTCGTTTTCGCTCCCCGATCCGATCGCGGAGACGACCGTCTCGCTCGAGGACTTCGTCGGCGAGAAGCCGTTTCTGCTGACGTACTTCTTTACGACGTGTCCAGACGGCGCCTGTCCGGCCCTGCTTTTGCGCCTCCGGTGGATTCAGGAGGACGCCGCCGAACACGGCTACGAGGACGATATCGCGTTGCTCGCGTTCACGTTCGATCCCGAGCGCGACACGCCCGAGGTCCTCCGGGAGTACGCCGCCGAGCGAAGTATCGACTACGAGGCGGACAACTGGCACTTCCTCCGTCCCGAAACTAACGACGAGGCCGAGGAGGTGATGACCGAGACCTTCAACCTGCCCCTCGAGCGCATCGACGACGAAGAGGAACTCGAGGATCACGACGGGTTCGAGGGTAACGGCGATCACGACGGTGGGGACGGCCACGGAAACGAGTCGGACCACGGGGGCCACGAGGACCACGACCACGGCGAGTACACCTTCCTTCACAACAATTTGATCACGCTCGTCAACGAAGACGGGATCGTGGAGCGCGCGTATCCGTCGGCCGTCCAGTCCGAGATGGCGGTCGACAACGAACAGATCGTCGAGGACACGAGGACGGTCGTCGGGGTGGAGTAAGCATGCGGAGACGGGACGTCCTCGCCGGAATCGGGAGTGCGGGCGTCGTCGCCGGCGCCGGTGCGATCGCCGTCTACGGGATCCCATCGACCGAGGGCCTGCTGAACGAGGAATCGGCTGACGAACCCGACGATCCGCTCGAGATCGAGACGGTCGACGCCGCCGGGAGCGAGGCGGGGACGATCGAGGTTCCCGACCTCGGACGGGTGACGTTCGTCGACCTGTTCGGCACCTGGTGTGCGCCGTGTATCGAACAGATGCCGGCGCTCGCGACGGCCAACGAGCGGATCGGTGACGAGGTGTTGTTCTGTTCCGTCACCAACGAGTCAGTCGGTGAGAACGGCTCGATTACCGAGGCGGAACTCGTCGAGTGGTGGTCGGAAAACGATGGGAACTGGACAGTCGGACACGATCCGGCGGCCGAACTCACGGCACGGTACCTCGAGGGCGGCTTTCCCACGGCCGTCGCCATCGACGCCTCGGGGCGCGTTCAGTGGGCGGACTCGGGCGTCAAGAGCGCGGATGAACTCGTGTCCGGAATCGAGCAGGCACTCGAGGCTGATGCCGGTGACGAGTGAGATGGTACTGCAGGTGCGGGGAACGGTGAGGCCAACTCGGGTGACGGGCGATGACTGACGGCTCGTTGCCGCTTACCTTCGCGTTGGTAGCGGGCGTCGCGACGTTCTTTTCGCCGTGTGCGTACCCGCTCTTGCCGGGTTACGTCGGATTCTACGTGAGCCAGACCGAGGGAGAGCAGGCCTCGCTATCCGGCGCGCTGAGTCGCGGTCTCGTCGCCGGAATCGGCGTCCTGGTGACGTTCGGCGTGCTTCTGGTCGCTGCCTACTGGGTCGGGCACTCGACGCTATCGAACATCGTCCTCTTCGAGCCGATCGTCGGGGCGATTCTGGTTGTGTTCGGCCTGCTGGTCGTCTTCGACCGTGCTCCCTCGCTCTCGATACCGCTTCCGAAGCGCCGCTCGAGCGTGCTCGGGTTCGGGGTCTTCGGCGCCGGCTACGCGCTAGCTGCGGCGGGCTGTGTCGCGCCCCTGTTCGTCGCCGTGCTCGCACAGGCGCTGGCGCTCCCGCCGGTCTCGGCGGCGCTCGTCGTCGGCACCTACGTCGGCAGCGTCGTCGTGTTGATGGTCTCGCTGACGGTTGCGACGGGAATGGGTCTCGTTGCGAGCGCTGGCCGGCTGGCCGCTCACACAGGGTTACTCGAGCGCATTGCGGGGGGCGTCATGATCATCGCCGGACTCGGGCAGCTGTACCTTGCGATCTTCGTCCTCGACGTGATCTGATCGCACCGAATCGCGGGTTTCGCTCGCAAGCGGACCGCTTGTTTCGCTCGTAACCGTATGCCGCGGCATGGATTCAAAACGGCCCGACGTTCGACTGGACGAGACACCCGACGAGGAAGGCCGGGTTACGACACGCGACAGTAAGTCGACCGAGGAGATGTCACAGTCGCTGTTCCAGCAAATCCGCTCGTACCTGCGCCGGTAGCTTACGCCGCCTCTGAGTCGGACTCCGATTCGGGCTCTGAGTCCTCGAGCAGTCCGAGATCGGTTGCAGCGAGATCGGCGATGCGTTCGACGATATCGGGATCGACGGCCGCGACGTCCTCGCCGTCGTGTAACTGCTCGTTGTGGCGTTCGATGGTGTCGGCGACGTCCGATAGGGGGATGCGCGAGGTCGTCTCACAGTCGGGGCATACGATCGGGACGCGGGGATCGTCCGAGTCGCTGGCGGCTGTCATCGTTTCACCCTCTCGAGCGAAGCGGCAAAATCTCACTGGTTGGACGACTCCAGCTACCGTTATCGACGCGATTCTGGTCTCGGAACGAATCCGGTCGCTGACGGAACGTCGACAGACTCGATCGGCCAGCAGTCTTATTCGACAGACTCGATCGGCCAGCAGTCTTATTACGGTGAGACTGGACAGTTCGCTCGAGGGGACGATAGACTATCGACCGGTCCTCACCGGTTTTTCGTTCGCTGTATGTCAGTTGAATCCACCCAGCGTCGGCGCTCGCATGAGCGTATTATACCACACCTGACATATTGTGGTCAGCTAGCTATTCAGACGAAACGTGATCAAGACCGATAGCGACGAGCGTGATCAGCACACCCACCCAGATTAGGAGGTAGCCCGGTCCCTCAGGGGTAGGGCCAATTTCCCGGAGAATTAGATCGAGTGCGGCGACTATCGAAATTTGAAAGCCGAGTATCCCGACTAATATCTCGTTCATATTCGAGCCAATTTGTTACACCACTAAAATATTATCTGTTGTATTTGAGTATTTATGTGGGAAACTATCATGGGTCCGCTCGTTGAAGTTTTTGCCCCTGTCGCCCCCTTCCTACGGATCGAAATCCATTGTCGAGAACCCACTGAACGGTGAGGATGTCATAGAACGCGTTTCACACCGTGATGATGGTGGTTCTCGGTTGTCTCCGCGTCGTAGTTAGTGATCGCAACGACAAGGCACAGACACAACGTAGGGCCGTGTTTTTTTGAAACGGGTTCGTCCGTCGTCAGGTTGATCGGCGTCGGGCGCCGAGGAGTGCGGCGACCGCCAGCGCGACGATCACCGCCGGGATGCCGAATCCGGGGAGCTCGTCGCCATCGTCGCCTTCGGTGTCACTCGTACCGTCCGTGCTCGCCGATCCGTCGTCGGAGTCGCTCGAGTGCTCCGTTCCGTCGCTGTCGTTCGAGTCATCGTTCTCCTCGCTCGAGTCACCGTCGTCGACGCCCGTTGCGTCGCTGTCGAGCTGGAGGACGACGATGACCTGGCCGTGTGAGCCGTCCGGCTTGAAGGTCCACTCGCCGCCGACCTCCTCGTAGGATTCGGCGTCCTCGATCGGATCGACGCTCGTGTCCCAGGTGTCGTGGGCCTGCTCGATGTAGCCGACGACCTCGATTTTGTCGGCGTGCTCGCCCTCGATCTGAGCCTCGCCGTACTCGATGGTTGCATCCTCGGGTTGGCCGTGCATCTCGATGGTATGGGAGTCCATGTAGCCGTCGCCCTGTGGCAGATCGTCGGTCGTCCCGAACTGATCCGCGTCGAGCGGTCGGTCGTAGTGGTCGGTCAGCGGGTACTGGACGGTCACCGGGTTGGCGTGGGGGTGCCAGTTCAACTCGTCTCCGGTCTCGATCGTGACGGTCGTGTTCGGAACGGTTTCGCCGACGATCGGGTCACCCGCTTCGTTGAGCAGCGTCACGCCGATCTTCCCGGAGCCGTCACCCAGATACGGGGATCGATACTCGTCGCGCGGGTTGATGTAGCTGACCCAGTTTCCGTCGCTCGCCTCGTAGTACGGGTCGCCCGCCTCAGGGGCCGGTTCGACGTACGCCTCTTCGGAGACGTTCGCGCTCGGTTCGGCGTCCTGTGCTCCGAGAGTACTGGATCGGTCCGTCGCATCGCCCGCGCTCACGCCGGCGACTCCGACGGCGATCAATCCCAGAGACAGGAGCACGAGCAATCCGACCGTGGCCGTAGCCTGTCCTCGGCGCATGGCTACCGCCCCCGCTTTCGAATCGGGTTCACTCGCTCGTCCGCGTCGTCAGTCTGTCGTATATTGGGCCGTATCATCTTATCGAGATAGCATATTCACGGATTTTTATATGACATACATACCTGACTGTAATATCTAATTACGTGTCACACCGAGGGTTTAGGGAGCCGTTACTACGGGTCGGCCCGAGAGCGTGGCGAATACGGAGTCAACCGAGGCGACGCGCTGTGATATCCAGCCGCTCGGCCGTCGATCACCGTCGAGTGGCGGCCCGTAGTGGCGGTCGACCGCGACGCTTGCGCTGGCATCCCGAACCGACTTCCGGACCGGGACTGTACGATCTCCGATGCGCGTTCGATCCGCCGTCGACACGACCACGTCATCGTCACGCGACCCGCCGCCGGACGCGACGACCACCGACTCGAGCAGCCAACTCCGAACGCTCGTACTCGTAGCCGCCGGGACCGTCGTCGCGGCGTACGTCATCGATCGCCTCCTCGGTTTGGGCGACGACGGGGGCGATACGTCGCTCGAGACGATCCGGAAACGAACCGTCGAGGCCGTTCCCTCGGCCGTCAGCGACCGCGTTCCGGAGACGGTTCCGACGGAATCACAGCCCATTCCGATCGGCGACGTCGGCTCCGACGAAGAGGAGACGGACAAGACGGACGAAACGGACGAAACGGAGATCGAAACCGACCCCTATGCGTCGAGTGACGGTTCCATGTCCGGTGCCGGAGAGCCGGTCGACGACGCCGCGACGAACGTCGATCTCGCCGACGATCCGTCGTCCGCGAAAATCACGTCGGGCTCGAGCGACGAGATTCAGGAGAAGCCGGCCGAACCGGGCGAGCTGTCCGTCGAAGAGGACGTCGAAGACGTGATCGACGAGGACGGTGGATCCGACGTCGATGTGGACGAGAGTTCGGCCGACGACGGCGAGCCAGTAGACGAAGACGAGACCACCGACTCGACCGACGACGAGGAGTGAGGACGGGCGCGGGGGAGGCGCTCGAGTCCGATCCGACCGGCTCGATATCTCCGGGAACGTGGCGCTTATCCGGTTCTCGCCCCTACGGTGTTTCGATGAGTGAGGGCGACGTCGCGGCGTTTACGCACCTTGGACCGACGGTTCGCGGGGCGCTCTCCGAGCGCGGCTTTTCGACGCCGACGGCACCGCAGCGACTGGCGATCCCACCCCTGTCGGCCGGCGAGCACACGCTCGTGATCGCACCGACGGGGAGTGGCAAGACCGAGACGGCGATGTTGCCCGTTTTCGATCACCTCGTGGCGGACGATGGCCCGCCGGAGGGCTTTGGCGTGCTCTACGTGACTCCCCTGCGAGCGCTCAACCGCGACATGCGCGAGCGCCTCGAGTGGTGGGGCGAGTACCTGGATCTCGAGGTGGACGTCCGCCACGGCGATACAACCCAGTACCAGCGTGGCAAGCAGGCGAAAAATCCGCCGGACGTGCTGGTCACGACGCCGGAGACGCTACAGGCGATGCTCACCGGAAAACGGCTTCGCGAGGCCCTCGCCCACGTCTCTCACGTGGTTATCGACGAGGTCCACGAACTCGCTGCCTCCAAGCGGGGGGCACAGCTGGCGATCGGTCTCGAGCGCCTGGAGGACCTCGCGGACGGCATTCAGCGAATCGGTCTTTCGGCGACGGTCGGTGATCCCGGCGAGGTTGGGGAGTTTCTGACGGGCGGGCGGCCCTGCGAGATCCGGGAGATCGATGTCGGGAGCAACGTCGACGTGACGGTCTGCCAGCCCGAAATTACCGAGGAGGACGAACGGCTCTCGGGCGAACTGATGACCGAAGCGGACACGGCCAGTCACGTTCGGCTGATCCGCGATCTGGTTGCGGACCACGAGTCGACGCTAATATTCGTCAACACGCGACAGACGGCGGAGGCGCTGGGCTCGCGATTCATCGAACTCGAGCTCCCGATCGGCGTCCACCACGGCTCGCTGTCGAAGGAAGCCCGAATCGACGTCGAGGACCGATTTAAGTCGGGTGAACTGGACGGGCTGCTCTGTACGTCCTCGATGGAGTTGGGGATCGACGTCGGCCGGGTCGATCACGTGATTCAGTACAAGAGCCCGCGACAGGTGACGCGGCTGCTCCAGCGGATCGGTCGCGCGGGCCACCGGCAAGACGAGGTCTCGAGCGGGACGATCGTCGCGACCCGGCCGGACGACACGTTCGAGGCGCTCGCGATCGCTCGCCGCGCCCGCGACGGCGAGGTCGAACCGGCCGCGATCCACGAGGGCAGTCTGGACGTCGTCGCGAACCAGATTCCGGGGTTCGTCCAGAGCCGCGGCGCGACGCCGATCCGGGAGGCCTACGAGACCGTTACGCGCGCGTACCCGTTTCGTGACCTTCCCGTGGAGACGTTCCGCGAGGTCGTCTCGGAGCTTCACCGCAACCGGATCGTCTGGTTCGACGAGGCTGACGATCGACTCGAGACGACGGGCGGGACCTGGCAGTACGTCTATTCCAATCTCTCGATGATCCCCGACGAGGAGACCTACGAGGTCCACGACATCGCCTCGGGGGGCCAGATCGGGACCTTGGACGAGCGGTTCGTGGTCAACTTCGCCCAGCCGGGAGAGGTCTTTATTCAACGGGGCGAGATGTGGCGCATCGCCGAGATCGACGACGAAGAGGGACGAGTCAAGGTGAGCCCGATCGAGGATCCCGCCGGCGAGGTACCCTCGTGGATCGGTCAGGAGATTCCAGTTCCCGCGCCGGTAGCGGGCGAGGTCGGCGAGATTCGGGGAGTGGCCGAGCCACAGCTCTCGGCAGGGGCCGACGCCGCCGCGGTCGGTCGGGAGTTGGCACACCGGTATCCCGCGGACGACTACACGCTGACCGAAGCCTGCGACCAACTCGAGCGCCAGGTTTCGGCTGACGCGCCGATGCCGACGGCGGACCGACTCGTCCTCGAGCGACAGGGCCGGACCGTCGTCCTGAACGCGCCGTTCGGCCACATGGCGAACGAGACGCTCGGCCGGGTGCTTTCGGCGCTTCTGGGGCAACAGTCGGGCTCGTCGGTGGGTCTCGAGACGGATCCCTACCGGATCGAACTCGAGGTACCGAACTCCGTTGCGACCAGCGACGTGCTCGCGGTGCTCGAGGAGACCGATCCCGGGCACGTCGAGGCGATCGTCGAACTCGGGCTCAAGAACTCGGACGCGCTCGCCTTCCGGCTCGCACAGGTCTCGGCGAAGTTCGGCGCGCTCAAACGCTGGGAGGCCAGCGGGTCGGGCCGGATCTCGAACGACCGCCTGCTCGCGGCGCTCGAAGAGACTCCGATGTACCAGGAGTCGATCCGGGAGGTGTTCCACGAGGATCTGGACGTCGAGCGGGCGAGTGCGGTGCTCGAGGAGATCCAATCCGGCGAGATCGACCTCCTGACTCACCGTGGTCGAACGCCGGTCGGACAGGGTGGCCGCTCCTCGAGTGGCAAGGAGCTGCTGGCCCCCGAGAACGCGGACGCGAGCGTCATCAACACCGTTCGGGAGCGGATCCAGAACGATCGGATCATCCTGCTCTGTACGCACTGCAAGGAGTGGAAGGTGAAGACGAAGGTCAAGCGTGTTCGCGACCAGCCCGAATGCCCTGACTGCGGCTCGACGCGGATCGCCTCGCTGAATCCGTGGGCCGACGAGGTCGTACAGGCGGTTCGTGCCGAGGAGAAAGACGAGGAGCAGGCGACGATGACCGAACGGGCGTATCGCAGCGCCGGGCTGGTCCAGAGCCACGGGAAGCAGGCCGTGATCGCGATGGCCGCCCGCGGTGTCGGGCCGCACAACGCCGCCCAGATCATCAACAAGCTTCGGGAGAACGAAGACGAGTTCTACCGCGACATCCTCTCGAAGGAACGGGAATACGCGCGCACGCAGGCGTTCTGGGACTGAGACGGCTGAATTCTTCCGTTCTCGCGCTGCCAGCACACCGTCGAGCGCCGCGGCGGGGTGAGTTAGGTGGACTTCGAGGACGGGGAGGGCGCGACGGTTTCGTCCACGCTGCCGAGCGCGGGCCGATCGACCGGATTCGGTAGATCGCGGTTCGGTCGGCGCGCGCGGCTTCGTCGATCGGATCCGATCCGCTGGTCCGCCGCCGCAGCCCACCGTAACGGCCATACGAGTCGATCACGTGAGTTGGGCCATGAACTTCGCGCCGGGGGCCTGGAAGTACGCTGCGCTCCCGCTGCTCGCTGCGCCGTTCGCGTTCGTTTTCAGCGTGACGGCGAGTATCCTTGCCATTGCACTCGGTGCCGGAACACTCGCGTTCTTCCGCGATCCGGAGCGAACGCCGCCGCCGACGGGCGTGGTCTCGCCGGCCGACGGCAACGTCTCCGTGCTTCGCGAGGAGGGCGACCGCGTTCGGCTGGGGGTCTTCATGAACGTCTGGCACGTCCATGTCGTCCGCGCGCCGTTTGCGGCGACGGTGACCGATGTCGAGCACGTCTCCGGGGCGAACCGGCCCGCCTTCTCGAAGGACTCGGATCGAAACGAGCGCGTGCACGTGCGGTGTGAAACCGAGTCGTCGAACCTGCCCGCCTCTGAGTCGTCTGAGGGAGTGGGGAACGGGAGTGGTGACGACGATCTGGCCGCCGAGGACCCGCACGCGAAAGCCGACCAGCCGCCAAGCAACGCCGAGGTGACGCTGATTGCCGGCGCGTTCGCCCGCCGGATTCACCCCTACGCCGAGCGCGGCGACGACCTCGAGCGCGGCGACCGAATCGGGCACATCGCGTTTGGGAGTCGAGTGGATCTCCTCTTTCCGCCCGAGGTGGCACTCGAGGATATCGACGTGGAGATCGGGGACGCGATGACGGCCGGGGAGACGGTGGTGCTCGAGGCTCCGGCTGACGCGGCAATCGATCTCGGCGCTGGATCTGATTTCGACGTTGGTGGGCTCGAGGACGAGCGGGACGAGTCGAGCGCCTGATCGCTCGTCCGGTATGTGCGCTCGGTTGTGTCTGCGGTGGAGGGGTTGCTACTCGCAGATGTACTGCATCGTTTGATCGGTGACGGTATCGATCAGTTCGGGAGTTACGCGAGCGACTGCCCGATCGACGTCGGAATCCTGTAGCGAAACGATGGCCCAGGGAGACACGAACGAGTCGCGATTGAGGGTTCCAGTTTCGAACGCACCGGTGAGGGGAACGCTCTCGGCGTACTCTTTGGTCGTAATTCCGAGCGCGATGTACTGGTCTCCGACAAACGGATGGCTCTCATCGCTGATGAGCAGATACGGCCGGCGCGGCGTGTTCCCAAATGGATCCGTTGCAACGACTATGACGCCGCGTTCGTGCATTACTGCTTCTCCGACGACTCGTTGTCCGTCTCTTGGTCATCGAGATCGAGAAGCTCGGCGTCCCAGTCCGAATTCTGATCGTAATAATCGCCTTCGAACTGTTCGGCGACGGTCTGGAGACCGACGACACTCGCCGTGTGGGCGTCGTAGGCTTCCGGGTTGATCGCCCAATACTGGCCCTTGTGACGAACGAGTCCGCGACTCTCGAGTCGGCTCAGCGTGGTTCCGACGCTCCCGCGTGGGATCTCGAGTTCCTCTGTAAGTTCACCGGCTCGATACCCCGTTTCGGGGTTGGCCGCGAGGAACTCGAGGATCCGACGCCCGTTCGTGTTCTCGTCGGGCAGATCGGTCGGACGGTAGTTCTCGAAATCGACGGGCATGTGTAACAGTACGTAACAGCTTGTAATAATTGTGGTGGTGGTTCCCTGGTCAGCCCCCAAGAAGTATACTAATCCGAACTATTCATAATTTATAACTATTCCCGAACATGATTTGAAATATGCCTGTTCAAAAACTCGACTTATACGATATTATTGTCGATATATTTCCTGGTTTAGTCGCTGTATTTATCTTTTTACCGTTGGTCTTAGGACCGGGAACTGCCTATTCAGACGCATTGGACCTGTTAGGTATCGAAGCAACTTTGATAATCATAGTGCTTTCATACGTGATTGGTCGAATTGTACATGGCATAGCTAGCCCTTTCGATAAATCAATCTCGAAATTTGGCTCAAACATAGATAAATTCTTCTTGGAACACCCTATTTACGAAAAATTAACTAAGAGATTTGGTTTACATCTTTCTTTTGAAGATCATATCAGAGATGGACTGGCACCGTTTACCCCTTTCACTATGAAAACTGTAATGGTACATGAACTCCATGCTGAAATAAATGAAAAGTACGATGTTAATACAAAGAGTATTGATAGACACGATTTTAATGACTTAAAACACGTATGCCATTCCATTCTTTACAACAAGCCTGTTCTTTATAGAAGATATGAAATTCTTACAACCTTTTTCCGGAGTATGCATACGGTATTTGGTCTGTCTTTGATATTTTATTCCATTTCTCTATTGGTGTATGAATATGTTGGATTGGGGGCTACCGATACCTTCTGGGCCTATCTCTACTTTAACGACCTAAGAATTGTGTCACTAATCTTGGTTCTACAGTTGATCTTATTCCTAATATTTTACTATCAAAAACGAAAATTCTCTCACAGAAGGAATAGGGCCCTAATCTATGATACTGTTATTGAACTGAAGGGGAAGACCGAGTGACACTGCTAATATACTCATTCTTTTTTGGGGATTGAACGTCGACAGATCCAGTTTATCGAATATGCATGAGATTCGAATATCCGTGCATATGATGACGCAGTTCCGGACGTGAGACCGTATCGGAATTCTGGAAACTGCTCCCCGTTGCTTAGCTGTTGTTCGCTCGATTTGGGTACATGGGCAACACAAACCCCACATACCGTGATACACTCCGTAAATTTGAAAACGAGAGGTTCCCGAACCACAGAGCACTTCGGTTTGAGTATCAAAATCACTTCGAACGCTTATTCGTCCAAGTGTGGAACTTCGCCGACGCCGCTGAGATTCAAAACCACACCGATCCGACAATCACACATCTCGTTTCGTATCTGCTCGATTAGGAGTGCCGGATTGTTACCCTCGAAATGCAACTCGAAACGCTTCTCGGACGCATTCGAAACACCGACAGAACCAGCTTTAGAACCTCGTTGACGGCCAGTAGGCTTACTTTCTCCCGGTCGAATAACCCATCCGACGGGGGGAAGGAGTACTGTCGTTGCCGACAGGGTCCGTTCGACGTGAGACATCGAACCCACCGTCACCGATCGGGATCGTTCCAACGTCACCGACGCCTGATCGCCGATCGGCCCGTCCGGTTGACACACCACCAGCGGATGGGGAGCTTCGATGTCGGCCTACCACCGCCGATGTCTTCTGATACAGTTGATTCGATCAGTTATGCCGAAACCCAATGTGGGTGTCCCCAAGGGGACTGAGCCAAAAAATTACAGCCCCCCGCCCGACCTCCGCACGCAGATCTCCAGTTGATCCACCAGAAATGATGGTGTTCAGTCGCTCCTCACGATGTTGCTCTCCGGCCTAATACAAATACCAACATCGCCAATAGCAACGTTCCAATTGCTGTTTGGCCTAGAGCAATCCACTCGTTAGGCCCTAAGGGGGTTAGACCGCCGTCACTTGTACTAATGAATCGACGTAGACTATAAAATAGGAAGTCGAAAATATATTCTATAGAGAAGTTCCCTGAGAATCTATATCGTATTATTTCGCCTGAACTTCGTTGAATTCCCCAAATCGGGTAGATTACCGCACCCAACAGGATTGCACCCAATGAGGCTAAAAGAACTTGTTTAGTGCTTTCTCCGTATTTCATAGTCCACCGTAACACAGTCCAGCGGAACCAGGAAATTTCCCCACGTGAATACGCTATTTTCCGACTCGTTTCCTTCTCTCGAATATTGAATTGGCGCCGTTGTTCTGGGACGGGGTTTTCCCTAAACAACTGTTTTATATTCCTGTATATCTCCTCTGCATCCTCAAGGTCATCAAGACTACAATCATGAGACGACGAGATGGGACATCTAGTAATAAGACGATTGAATGCAGCCAGCACTTGATATCTGTACTTGAGACCTTGCATATACTCTTCTCTTCTAGAATGATAAGTATCCTCAGGATCTGAATCTGAGATAGGGCCCCGTTCACCACAGATATCGCTCGAAAACCCAGTCTTCTCCTTAATAATATCCCATTCGGCATTTCGATCTGCAATGAACTCTCTACAAATTTGGGTGCCAAAGTTGGTCTTATGATCTACCTCAGCATCTCGGAGATCCGTATCAAATAAATCAGCATCGACGAGGGAAGTTCCACGGAGATCAGAGTCCACGAGAGACGCACTTTCTAGCATCGCTTTACCACAATCTGCTTGATGTAACTCCGCCCCATCTAATTCTGCACTACGCAGATTTGTACAAATGATCTTAGCATCATGAAGCTCGGAATCAATGAAAACCGCATCAGCTGCATCGGCATGTTGTAATTTCGCTGAGGGCATATTAGACGAGCGGAAGTTAGCATTATGGAGGGTAGCATGTTGAAATCGAGTATCAATACAGTCTGCCTCTTCAAAACACGCGCCCGTAAGGTTGGTAGCCTCACTATTGAATTTCGTCGATCGAAGATTTGCCTCTGAAAAATCAGCTAAGTCTAATTGTGTGCCCTGAAAGTTAGCGTTAGTCAAGTCGGACTCGCTGAAATTAGCATTATATAGATCCATATCCTCGAAATCAAGACGATCACTTAGATGAATTTCTGCTAAATATATCCCATCAATACGAGAAGGTGCACTGTCCCACTTTCTGGCGAGTACATCAACCGGCTTTTCAGTTGTTTTAGCATGCCATATACAATGGTCTTGATCCCTCCAGAGAGGTTGGTCACAAGAGATCGGAGGAATACCCTCTGGAAGATTTTCTTCGTCTTCCGAATAGCCGCAGGTTTGCTCGTGAGTACTCACTAATCCCAGATTCGTCGATCTAATCACTTATACTGTCCGAAATATCCATTGAGTATCAGTTCCACCCCATTCGATTAACTTATAGGATAAGTCCGTAACTATCTGACAATGGGAGTCTTCGAGATCGACTCAAATGAGTTCGAAGACGGGCCTGAGTTTAACAGATATTTATCCAGGAATTATAGTGGGTTGTCTAGCGAAGACCTTTACATCATCTCAGGTGTCACCGAACTCACACAGACAGAGTTTGAGAATAGACTAGAAGAACGTAATTGGGAGGTCGACGAAGAATACGGAGTCATAAAGAAAATCGGTCGCCAATATTCCCCAATCAATCGAGCGGAGGCGTACCTTCATTTCGATGAAGAAAAAGACCTGATATTCTTTTACACTGATCAGAGGAAGACGGAAGAGATCAACGATGCTATTGTTCCGCTTTTCAGGAAAATAAGCGGTGTCCACTATCTTTATATAAGTCCCCGGATCTTGAAGAAGGTAACTGAACAAATTGCAGAACAAAACGATTCAGCCAAGGTTACTGAATTCATCGCAAAAAGAACCAAAGGAACAGAAATCCCTGCGGCCGAGAGGCCAGATAAAGAGAGAACGATCAATTATTATGGTGATGATGGTTTACGAACGCTCCGGGAAGTCGAAGAACAATATGGTGTGCTCCCTCACATTCTAGAAATTTCAATCCCAGATGAGTTGGACTTTAGAATGGATAAAGAAGGTGTGTTTAAATTAAAAAGTGGCTCCCTTCACTTGATGTTCCATTATATTGATGAATGTATAAACCGATGTTTAGATATTAAGAACGCATATGATAGTACACGAATCAATGAAATCGAAATATCTGAAGGGAATAGAGTTTCGCAGTCTACTCCAGCCAGAATTGAACTTGACTTAAAATATGAAGATTTAGAACCACTTCAGGCAAGCCTCCAAGGAAGTGATTATGCGTTAATCGATACGACAGCTGAACGTGGTTCAGTCTATTTCTCTAGCAAGATCTATGACCAGGATAGTAATCTATTCTTTAATATTCGGGCGGACGAGAACGCAATCCGAGTTTTTCCTAGGGAAAAACGCGAAATAAGTACGTTCTTCCGCTTTTTTGAAATTGTTCAGTCGACTGTAGATGAGTACGCTGAAGCTGAATCTATTGATTACCCACTGGCAGGATAATGAACACTATAAAAAAAGAACTTGAGATTCTCGAGTACTACGAAGATGAAGTATCTAATGACAACTATGAGAACACTAAGGAAGAGATACTTGACGATCTATTGGACGACGAAGACGCTATAGAAGCTGCTGAAGAACAATATGAGAATAGAAAAGAAGAATCAAAACATAAAAAGAAAGTGCGAACAACGCTGATGGCTGCTTTCCTTAGGAATGGTCCAATAGAACGAGTCACAAATTGGGAATTCAGGCGATTATTTCCACTCAGAACATTAGATGTAGACTCAGCAGACGTCCTCGTAGGAAATCAAACTGATGGGTCAATCATCCTTATAATCATACTTTCTTTACGTAAAAGGCCAGAAACGGGAATCGATGACGCATTAGAAATGCTTGGGGGCGTGAGAGACAATAACAGCGCCCTAAGTGATGATATAAATCTAGACTTCCGGAATGACCGTATTCAAACAGCTATTGCTATTGAACCAGCACGAGCAAATGACACAGCGGTTGCTATCGAAGAATATGAACAATCAGTCACAGACCCAGAAGATTTCTATGTATGGCGTATTACTGGAACAGAAGGTGCAAAAATAGACATCTATACTGATTTCCCAAGTGATCCTGGTCAAAATAGGTGCCATGATGGAGATCTCGGACAAGTATTAGATCCTGGAAGAGAAATTATGGATTCGCCCCATGTTCTACCAGACTTTTTTTACGACACCCATCATAGTTTACTTCTTGAACATACAATAATAAAGATGGCCAGTAATCATCTTGACACAGATATACCAAATACACACTTTTCGACACAAGAGCTACGGAATTACTTTGACAGTACATTATATGGCTCAGATTCGACCCATAAGGCTTCAATACTAACAGGAAGAGTAATCCAGTTATGGGAACATCTTGATATAATGACTAAGGTTAGCGATTCCAATGATAAAATTGATGACGGGAGCACAGTATACCGTCTTAGATCTCGGAAACAAAACCCTCAAACAATATATGATGATGTTTCGGACAATTATGATGAAAAATGTAATGAGTTTTTAATAGAATCGAAAGCTATGGAACAGACAATTGAGCAGTTTGAAGAAGACAAGGGAGTTCAAGCCGATTTGGCGACGTTCAGTTCCTAGTCTTTCTCTTGCTTCCCCTTACGGTTGCCCGTCGCGAAGATTGATCTCCCGAATATGAACACGAGAGCAAGTTTTCTGTGTTCACTCACTTCTTGTCTTTTATCGCCGGCAACTCGGTCTCTCTGCCGACATTCTTACACTGGTGTCACAGAACTATCGGAAATAGTAGTTAGATGGAGACGGTTCGTGTTCACAAGGCCGATCTGAAGTGAATAGCCAGTATCTCAATTATTGCTTGGTGGGTCGTTACGAGGTCTCGGTAGTAGCCTCGAGTTCGCTCGCATCTAACTCCTCGTTCAGATAGGCTTCCCCCTCCTCAGTAATTCCATAGAGGCCTCGAGAAATCCGCTCGAGCAGTCCATACTCCGCGAGAACCGGACAACGATTCCTGGCATGGCCGGACGTTGGCCCACCGAGATCCTCGATGGCCGTCGGCGTCAAATTGCCGTGTTCACGGACTAACTCGAGTATTCTGTCGTCCGACGGAACCATCCAGTCCGCAGCTTGGCGCATCTTGTTCGAAGCATCGAAGTCCATAACCATACGAATACTGGTTATCTGTGCCAATTTGCCACCAGTCTGCGTAGAATTGCCTAGAGCAACGCAGCACTGACGACTTGCCAGTAAGCTATATTAATGGTTAGTGAGAAGTTGTTGTTGACCTGCCCTTTCGGACTGAAAGTCCGACGTGCTAAGGACACGCCGGGGTCGGGTCACCCGTTACACGAGATTCCGACCATGCGAAACGAACGCTCGAGGGGTCATAGAGATTACCCCATAGACGACCGTACAGCTAGCCAGCGAGACGACCACCCCCTAATCAACCTGGACGACGAAGCCGTCGCACTCCCACTTCTCAGCGATAACGCGCTTGTCGTCGCCAGCGAGGACGCCATCCTCGAGTCCCGCGGAGGACCCCGCCGATGACCGACTACATCGTCCCCACGGGCCGAGGCTACCTCGGCACGCACGCCGTCAGCCCCGGGCGGACGGTCACGCTCTCGACCGGCGTGCTCGGCGACCGGGACTGGACCGATCGGTCTCGAGTCCACGCACTCACACACGACGACGGCGTCGCACTCGTCCCCGCGGCCGAGTCGACGGACCCGCTCGCCGCGTACGTGCTGTGCGATCGCTACGACGCCGCTCGAGTCGCCGTCGGACAGGTCGCCGTGGCCGAACTCGGGCTCGAGGCCGGCGATTCGGTCCGCGTCTACGATCTCGCGGTGATCGACGACCGACCCGGCCTGTTGCTGGTCGACGCGGCCGACGATCCGCGACTCGAGGCCGACCGCGACGCGGGGGCCGACGGTGAACGCGATGCGGGGGCTGAGCCGTGACCGACGATTCTGATGATTCCGAGCCGTCCCCTCCCGCGGAGCAGTCCCCTCCCGTCCCCGAGGCGATGACCACCGAGTGGTTCGTCGACCACCTCGAGGAACTCGACGCACACGTCGCGCGGCTTCTCGAGTCCATCCCGGAGACGGAGGCGTTCGACGACGAGACGCGCGCCCGTACCAGGCGTCGTCTGCGGGAGATCCGCGCCCAAATCAACCCGCTGTTGATCACGCTTCGCTCTCGCGTCGATACCGACGACCGAGGCTCTGGCAGCGAGTCCGATGATCCGCCACTCGAGTGACGACTCGGACGGCCCTTCCGACGCCCGCGTATCGTCGAACAACTACCCACACCATTCGAACCGATGCCATCACCGACAGCAGCCGAGACCGAGGAATCGACCCCTAACCAGCCCGCCCACTCCGACCGACGCGACGAGTTCGACCACCTCCGCGAGCGTCTCGAGACCCTCGAGACCCGCCTCGAGCGCAAAGACGACCGGATCGACGACCTCGAGCGGGACCGCGACCGACTCGAAGCGACCGTCGACCAGCTGGACGGTCGGGTCGCGAAGCTCGAGGCCAAAACCGACCGACTCGAGACCGAAACCGACCGACTCGAGACCGAAACCGCACGCCTCGACAGCGTCACCGACGCGGCGCTGAACAAGGCCGGCGCGAACAAGGAGCGAATCGCGGAACTGCAGTCCCGCGAACTCGAGAAGGGCGCGCACCTCCGGACGGAACACATCGACGAGCACGCCGTCACCGTCCCGGAGGGCCGTCTCGAGCGCATCGAGAAGGACGACGGCGCGGCCTACTACCGGCTGCCCGAGTGCGCCGACCCGCTCGAGCGCGGCGGCGACGTCTCGCTCGCCTACGGCGACCTGCTCCCGATCCAGCAACTCGCGCGGATGGACGACCAGCGGCGTCGTTCGGCGGCGAACGCCCTCCCCACCAGACTGGCCGCGAAACTCTGGCAGGCGCGAACCGACTCGAGCGTCGGCGACGATCCGTGGGAACGCGGCTGTAAGGGCGTCGACGAGTTCGTCACCGCGAGCGACCTCAGACACTGGATCCGCCGCAACGAACCCGGCATCAGCGAGAGCTACGCGAAGAAGCTCGTCTCGCGAACGATCGATTCCCTCCTGGACCTCTCGAAGAACCGGCTCGCGGTGCGCCGGAAGACCGAACGCAAGAACGGCCTCGAGTACACCGAACGACGGGTGATTCTCCCGACGGACGCCTCGATCCCCGGCGAGACGGGACGGAATGAGGCGATCGACTCGACCCACCGGATCGAGTCGACGAGCCAAACCGAGAACGAGACACCCGACTCGAGCGACCCGGAGACAGCTGACGTCCACGGATAGCCCCGTCCACGGGATCGAAACGCCCCTCGAGAGAGGCCCCACTTCCACTACCCACCCACCAACGCAGCCACGCGCGGGTGCTCGCTTCACCGCGGTAGCCGCTGGTCTACCGCTCGAGCGGTCCTCGGCGGTCACGTCGGAGACGCCGAACCGATGCCGTCCGGAGACAACAGCTGTCCACGGAGCCACTCGAGCAGTGAGCCGTCGGATGCAGTTCTCGAGGCGACGGCGGCCCCACTCGCCACCGTCTTGCCGTCCCCTACGCAGTCACCACCGTCTTGCTGTCCCCTACCGCAGTTATTTCTGCCTGGCGAGCATCCCGTCAGCTATGTATCGTGCAATCCTCCCCGAGGGGCAGATCGACTGCGATCGATACGAGCACACCGAGAACGGTATCGAACTCTACGACGCGGACGACCAGTTCATCGCGTTCGTGCCGTACGCGAACCTGCACGCGGTGGCGGACCAGGATCTCTACACGAGCGGACGCGGAGACGAAGAGCGGTCGATTATGTAGCCGATCGTCTCGGTAGCACGCGATTAGGCCGGCTGCTGATCGATCGCCTCGAGCTGTTCCCGGTACCGGTTCCGAACCGTCACTACGGTCGTCTGTGCGGTGTCGGCGACGGCTCGCTGCGGGATCGTCTCGTCACAGAGCAGACCGGCCGCGTAGATCGCCGCCGCGGCGAAGCCGGTCGGGGACTTCCCGGAGTGCAGTCCCTGCTCGGTCGTCGTGTCGATGATCTCGACGGCCTTCGTCTCGACCTCTTTCCCGACGTCGAGTTCGGAGCAAAAGCGAGGGACGAACTGACGCGGGTTCGTGGGCTCGAGATTGATATCGAGTTCGTCCGCGATGTATCGGTAGGTGCGACCAATCTCTCGTTGATCGACGCGTGAAACGGAGGTTACCTCCTCGAGGCTGCGCGGAATATCCTCCTTACGACACGCAGTGTAGAGGGCGCTGGTCGCGACGCCTTCGATCGATCGGCCGCGGATGAGGTCCTGATCGAGCGCCTGTCGGTAGATGACGCTTGCGGTCTCCTTGACGGGTCGCGGAACGCCGAGCGCACTGACCATGCGGTCGATCTCCGAGAGCGCGTACTTGAGGTTGCGTTCGCCGGCGTTTTTGGTCCTGATTCGCTCCTGCCAGACGCGGAGTCGGTGGAGTTGGCCGTGCTTGTCGGCCGACATGGAGTGACCGTTCGCGTCCTTGTTGCGCCAGTCGATCGTCGTCGTCAGCCCGCGGTCGTGCATCGACTGGGTCAGCGGCGCGCCGACGCGGGAGAGTTCGTCGTGTTCCTGGGCGTTGAACGCCCGCCACTCGGGACCGTAGTCGATCGGATCTTCGGTCAGGACGAGACCGCACTCTTCACAGACTCGTTCGCCGCGGTCCGGGTCGTGGATGATCGTATCGGTTTCGCAGTCAGGACATAGCCCGGGCTCCGTTTTCGCTGATTCTGTCTCCGTATGATCGATAATGGACCGCGTCATCAGTAGTGGAAAGAGCCGTGCCGGCACTGTAAGGGGTTCACATGGTTTCGCGAGAAACGCCGACTTACTGCTTCGACCGTCGACTGACGACGAATATTCGCCCAGCCGTCTCTGTACGGGTGTTACCAAGAGTTGCGAGCGACTATCACGCGGTGGGAGTCGCATCGGGCGACGCAGTATCGATACGATATCGCCGTCCCCGATCGAGTCGGTCAGCGAACCGTGTCGGGATCGTCTCTCATCGGTCGCCCGTAGCTTACCGACGTCGAGAACCGGTTTCGCCTGACGATGTTCACTGTGAACACGAGACGTGAAATACGGCAATCGCCCCGACGAGAGGCCGGCGTAAATCACGCGTTCACCGCGTAAATTCGAGTTTCTCCTTCGAACTGTCGCTCGACTTTATGTCGCTACGAGCAAACGTTCCGAACCAGTGTCGTGTCGCACCTTTACCCCTCGACTTGGAGACGCGTTTCGTTGCCCCCGACTCTTCCGTACGTACGCGAAAGATACTCTGCCACAATCGATCGATACCGTTCGCATCGATCCGCTACCCGGATCGGCCACCGAGGTGTCGATTCGGTGCAGTGTCGGCAGACCGGGGAAGTCGATCCGTACCCGCTTTGCAGCCGGTGCGAAACGTGGCCGTCCTTAAGAGTGTCAGTATTGGTGTACAACTTGGTGTGTCAATCGTGATTGCGATTTGCCGATCAAACAGACAGCGGAACCCGTCGACCCGACAGTATGGTAGACGTTTCTCGCCCAACGGATGGGACTGGCCCGGCCGTTCAGTGCCTGGAGGTCGAGAGTAATGTCGTCGATCGATACCTCGCTTCCGGACGAGATCGCATCGGTCGCCGACTCAGACGAGGAGCAACGGCTCTCGAAAGACGTTATTTTCGAACTCCTGAAAAACCGCCGCCGTCGAGAAGTCCTCGCGTACTTGCTCGAATCCGACGAAACGGTCACGCTCGGTGAACTCGCCGAGCAGATCGCTGCCTGGGAGAACGACACCGAGGTCAGCGCACTCAGTTCGGACCAGCGTAAGCGAGTATACGTTGCCCTTTACCAAACGCATCTTCCGAAGATGGACGATGCCGGGATCGTCGAATACGATCAGGATCGCGGACTGATCTCGCTCGCGGACAACGCCGATCTGTTGATGATGTACCTCGATACGGATACGCATCGACAGGATCGATGGGATCGATGGTACGCGACGCTCAGCGTCGTGGGAGCGGCGCTCGTCACCGGTGCGTTCCTCGGTGTCCCGCCGCTGTCGTCGATTCCGACGCTCGGACTCGCCGGCGTCGTCGTCGTCGCGTTCTTCCTCCTCTCGGTCGCACACGTCGTGACCAACCGAGAGCTGGAGCGGAACGTCGACGGCAAACTCTCGCGAATCAAGTAACTGTTCTGGCAAGCTGAGGTTGGCTCTTTCGGTGTAAACGGTCTGTAAAACCGGTCTAACGACCACTACCGTACCGTTATCGTCGATATAGCTCCCGAAAAAGTCACGTTCTTCTCGACGATCCTTCGACGAATACAACCAACTCTCTGGCCTGTCCGTTTCTGCAGTTCTTCGCTGCACTTCGCACGAAAGTGACGCCTCAATTCGACGCTGTAGATCTCGACCGATGATCCTCTACCCTGTTTCGTCAGTATCGTGGTCTCTGACACGACGGAGATACCAAATTCCATCAACGCCGTACGTCTCTATTGGCTGACTATTCTATATAGCTGACCGCCAGTTATGGGTGAAATAACTACTATATAATATATCGTAGCAGGTGAGTGTACTCCATAATGAGCAGTAGACTCCCTCAGGTGCAATGCTCGATAGTGTTCGGGTATCCGATCCCTGACACTCCGGTATCACGGTAAACCAGTTCGAACAGTTGTGATCCTTCCCGCTACCACATGAGTCTCACAGATCGCCTTACCGAAAGATTCAAAATTGAATTTTTCGGTCGAATCGTGGCAATCGTCGCGAGCGGGCTGTTGATGGTCCTGTTGGCTCGAATGCTCGGACCTGCCGAGTACGGATTGCTGTTTCTCGCTGTTTCGGTGTTTTCGACGATCGGTATCTTCAGCAAGCTCGGAATCGCGAAATCGGGCGCACGGTACGTGTCGGAGTACAAGGAACGAAACCCAGAGCAGCTCCCACATATTTTCCGGACGGTGCTTGCGTTCAACGTAGCTGCGGTCGTGATCGTCGCGGTCGTCATGTACGTCGGCCACGAACGGATCGCCGCCGTCCTTGAAGAGCCCGATCTGGTCCCGTTCCTCCTATTGGGCGTCCTGTATCTCGCGTTCGAGGCGTTCGCAACGTACGTTCGGTTAATGCTCCAGGGACTCGAGGAGATACAGTTCAGCGCGACGTTGTACGCACTCGAGCAAGGCAGTCGGTTCGTGTTCGCGATTGGACTCGTCGTCCTTGGATTCGGAGCGATTGGCGCGCTCGTCGGCTACATCTTCGCGTTCGCGATCGTGACGGTGATCGGAATTGGGAGTCTCTACCTCAGATTCTACCGAAATCACGAGGTGTCTGGGTCGATCGAGGACGGTCTGCCTCGGCGGATCGGCGAGTACTCGGTTCCGTTGACCGCGACGAGTACGGCAAACGTGTTGGACAAGGAGGTCGATACGCTTCTCGTCGGCTTCTTCTTGAATCCCGTAGCGGTTTCATACTACGTCATTAGCAAACAGGTCATTGAGTTCGTAGAGACGCCGGCTTCGGCGCTTGGATTCACGCTGTCGCCGACCTATGGGGCACAAAAGGCTGACGGGAACATCGATCAAGCAGCTCGAATCTACGAGACGGCACTCTCGCATACGCTATTGCTTTATATCCCCATCGCAGCGGGGATCGTTCTCGTTGCCGAACCGACCCTCGAGTTGGTGTTCGGAGCCGAGTATTTGGAGGCGGTGCTCGTTCTCCAGGTACTCGCGTTCTATGCGGTGTTGCAGTCGATCACGAAACTCACGAGCAACGGTCTCGATTTCCTCGGCCGTGCTCGCGATCGCGCGATAGTAAAAGGGGTGACTGCGGTCATGAACCTCGGTCTCAATATCATCCTCATTCCGACAATCGGCGTCGTTGGGGCTGCGGTCGCGACGATTATCACCTACTCGCTGTATACGGCCGCGAACGTATACATCATCCACCAGGAGTTTCATCTCCGAGTGGGCTATCTCGTCCGCCGTGCAGCGCTGATCTTCGCCGTTACCGGCGTGATGGTCGTTGTCGTCTTTTTGACCGTCTCCCTTGTTGAGGGGCTACTCTCGCTGATGTTCGTTGTCGCGTTGGGTGTTGCAGTCTGGAGTACGCTCTCGGTTGCGACCGGTTTGCTCGATTTACAACAGCTTACAAACGTCCTGTAACCCATGTCACTGAACCAAAACCAAGAGGCAAATGAACTACTGCAGTTCGACGAACTCGCCACAGTTTGTCCGACCTGCGAGGTACCGATCACGTCCAACTCGCTGACCTGTCGTCACTGTGGATTCGAAGGAACGCGCAGACACGGGATTCCGTCACTGATTCCCGACGTCATTCATCGACGTCCGGACGATCAGCGCCTCGACAGTGTCGAACCGGGCTCGCAATTGCTTGAGGCAGACGAACTGACAAGACTTGCAGCCCGCGTCGAAAGCGGATCGGTCCGAGATGCGACGACGTTTCTCGAGGGCCACGAGCACCGCGATGACGTCCTGAACGAAATCTACGATATCAATCGGGAGTCGTGGTTGACATTCGTCTCCGAGTCAATTTCTGGCCGGTGTCTCGATGTCGGTGCTGGATTTGGACGACGAGCGCACATCCTCGCGGAGCTCTGTGAGTCCGTGGTTGCTGTCGATTCGAATCTCCAGAAGCTTCGAATTGCAGCGACACGAGACGATTACGACAACGGTGAACGGATCGTCCCCCTCCACACGACCGAAGATCGAATCCCCTTCGATTCAGGCACGTTCGATACGATCGTCGCGGACTTCACCGGGTCGAGCGTGGATGATGTCCGTGCTCGGCTTCCCCGGTTGTCCGAGTATCTCGCAGACGATGGAACGCTCGTCTTTACGGCGGATGGCTGGCCGTCCCAGACTGGTTTGACCGAACTGGCCGGGCTGGATTCGAGCGATTCGGACACCAGTCGGTTACTTTCGGCTGGGACGCCATCTGCATACCGTTCGGTGGTCGAAAATGCCGGATTCGATGCGCTTTCGCTGTATTCGTTGTTCCCGACCGCGAGCCGTCCGTTGTTCGTATTCGATATCGAGGACGACCGGGCCATCGAGACGCTCGCCGAGTTCGTCCTGTCCGACCGCGGACGACTCGCGAAAACAGGGAAACCGTTTGTCTCCCTCGCCAATCGGTTCGGACTCCTGAATCGGTGGTATCCGAGCTTCCTGGCGGTCTGTACCAATCAGGCCGTTTCGACACGATCCTCTGCAGCGTACAATGATTCGTTGCTCGTCTCTGGCCGGACCCGATCGGTCGTCCTCGATATTGGGGACGGGGGTATCGACCGGGTATGGAAGTATCCGAACCGGCTGGAGCACTCTCCGTTCACCGAACGCGAGAACGCTGTGCTCTCGTCGCTGCACGCGTCGAACGAGCCGATCGTCGAGACGCTTCCACATGGAGAGGAGATCGAGTCGGCGTTCGGGAAAGCACGAACTGAAGATCCCGTCGCGGGTTCGCCGCTCGACGACGATCTGTCGGCCGATAGCCGTTCGTACGAACGAGTGCTTCGATTGGGGTTCGATTGGCTCATCGAATTTCAGCAGTCGTTCGGTGGGCCGACGGTGACGCGGTCGCCAGCAGAGGTTCGGGATGATCTCCGATTTGCACCTACCGATCTCGAACCGCCAGAGATCGACGAGCCTGTCACAACCTTCTTCACGCCCGTTCATGGGGACTATCTGGCCGGAAACATCCACGTCGCCGATGATGAGGTCACCAGCGTCATCGACTGGGAGTACGGGGCGATCGATGCGTCACCGATTATCGACGCGGGCTTTCTAGTACTGAACGCGGCGATGCGCGTATTCGGTGGGCTGGATGACGGATTCCAGTCCGCCTTCTGTGATGACAATGAGTTCGCTCGAATCACGCAATCGATGATTCGCGGCTACTGCCGGGATGTCGGTATCCCTGTTCGAACGTTCAAACTGTACCTCCCGAGCGTTTTCCTCCATCGCCTCGAACTGGATTGGCGGTTCGACGCCGTGAGTACGTATACGGACAAAATCGACGACCGCTCGAGGGTCGTCGAGTACGTGTTCGACAACCTATCCGAAGTCCACATCGAGTAACCCGTTTTACAATAGCCGCCGCGGCGGTTTGCGACTAATTCGTATAGCCATTGATCAAAAATAGAAACGATTGCAGAATAATGGACATACGGGTATATCAGATTAAAATACCTTCACGAAATAATTATTTTCTCCAGGTATTATTCAACATTTCCAGAAGGCTTATATCGGTAATAGCGAATTACACGATCGCATGGCACGCGATATTTCAGAACTGGATGAAGCCAATTCGGGCCGAGAACGGCCTGAAAACGGCGACAAGTGGACTAGTAACACCCTACTTGACCGTCGTTCGTACTTGAAACTCACCGGCGTGACGACGGCTGCTGTCGCCGCGTCCGGCGCAGTCTCTGCGTCCGGGGACGAGTACGAGGTTATCGAAGCGAACAACAGCAACTACCACCTCGACGACGGTGAGGTCTTCGAGAACAAGATCATTGACTTCTCGAACGGCAACTGGCTGACGATCATCGCAAATGCGACGAACTGGACGATTCGGAACGTCGGGTTCCGCGGTATTCACGACCACGATCACAACGCAATCGTCGCACAGGATTCGGGCGGAAACTCGTCTACGATCGAGAACGTCTATCTCGGAGATGGTTGTGTGCGTCCCGACTCCTACAGCTCACATGGTCAGTGTGGAATTTTCGTCCACCGTGGCCACTCTGGCCACCTCGACATCCGAAACGTCTACGCCGAGGACTGGCCGAACAATGGCATCTATGCCAGTGCAGCTGCCTACGACACGCCGGGGACTGTCACGCTCGAGAACTGTTTCGCGAAGAACAACTACGTCGCCTCGCTGCGGGTGTCCGACGGCGGGAAAGTGATCGACTGTGTCGCGTACAACGATGGCAACGGCCGCTATCAGGGTCGGCCGTTCTGGGGCTGGGGCGACCAGGAGATCGTCGGTTGTAATCTCGACGGGGGTCCCTACGCTAACGGCTCGTCGATTTACGGCCGATCCGGTTCCACGACATACGTCGAAGACACCCACCACAGTGGGTACAGTATGTCCGGATCGGGTAGCTACTCCGAAGGGAACGATGTGGTAAACGGCAGTGCAGATCTCTCTGTTCCCGGTGGGGTTCCGACATCGCCGGAGGAAGCTGCATCGGGGTCCAGTGGTTCAGACGACGAGGGCGAAGACGAAACTCGAGGGGACTACGAGGACCTCCAACACACGTACGAATTCGTCGGCGAAGACGAGCCAACTGATTACTACTTCGAGGTTGAGGAGGGGCCGATTGAGCCTTCGACGTACAACGAGGCAACGATCGAAGAGAACTATATGTGGATCAGTGACGACGGCACGCGTGCGGCGGGCCGCGTTATTGATGGCCATCACGCTTGGGAGTTCGACACGTTACTTATCGACGTCACTGTCGAGGGGCCGGCTGAACCGGTTATCAACGATGTGGAGTCGAATCTCGATCGCTATCCCCGCGACGGTGCGACCGGCGACGGCTGGAAGGGAGATATGCCGTGGCACGATAACGAAGAAGAGGAGACTGACGACGGCGAAGAGGAGGACGGCCAGGACGACGACGAAGGCCACGAGTTCGACCACACCTACGAGTTCGTCGCCGAGGGCGAGTCGGAGTCGACCGACTACTACTTCGAGATCGAAGACGGCCCCATTGAACCCTCTAATTACAACGGGGCGACCGTCGAAGACGACTACATGTGGGTCAGCGACGACGGCACCCGCGCCGCGGGCCGCGTCGTCGACGGCCGTCACGCCTGGGAGTTCGACACGCTGCTCGTCGACGTCACCGTCGAGGGGCCGGCCGAACCGATCGTCAACGATCAGGAGTCCCATCTCAGCCGATACCCTCTCTCCGGTGCAACCGGAGACGAGTGGAAAGGCGACATGCCGTGGCACGACTCCGGGGAACACACCTACGAGTTCGTCGCCGACGGCGAGTCGGAACCGACGGACTACTACTTCGAAATCGAAGACGGCAGCACCATCGTTCCATCGACGTATAACGGTGCATCGATCGAGGACAACCTTATGTGGGTCAGCGACGACGGGACTCGTGCCGCGGGCCGCGTCGTCGACGGCCGTCACGCCTGGGAGTTCGACACGCTGCTCGTCGATGTCACCGTCGAGGGGCCGGCCGAACCGATCATCAACGATCAGGAGTCCCATCTCAGCCGATACCCGCTGTCGGGTGCGACCGGCGACGACTGGAAGGGGGATATGCCGTGGCACGTCACGGGAGAACATACCTACGAGTTCGTTGCCGAAGGCGAGTCGGAGCCGACCGACTACTACTTCGAGATCGAAGACGGCAGCAGTATCGAGCCCTCGATGTACAACGGCGCGACCATCGAAGACGACTACATGTGGGTCAGCGACGACGGGACTCGTGCCGCGGGCCGCGTCGTCGACGGCCGTCACGCTTGGGAGTTCGACACACTGCTCGTCGACGCCACCGTCGAGGGGCCGGCCGAGCCGATCGTCAACGACCAGCAATCACACCTCAATCGCTATCCTCGCGACGGCGCGACCGGCGACGACTGGAAGGGAGATATGCCGTGGCATGACGGCGGATCCTAACACACGATCCCCTTCGGTTGTGTCGGCACGTCGGGCGGAACGGGATACGAGTTTCCAGTCAGTGGTGATATCAAGAAATCAGATGAAGAAAGGGTTACCAGAGACGACGAGGTGATCGACGGTGGAACCGTGGCAGGGACGGTCATCGGGTGGCGTGAACCGTTCGACTTTACAGGCACTCTCGAGAAACTTACAGGCTCCCTCGAGAAACTGACCGTCGATGGGCCGACGGTTCTGATCGATGGGGAACGAATTGATCCGACCGACTACAGCGACGATCGTCCACACGTACTGACCATCGTCGGCAACGGCACGCCCTCGAATTACGAGGGTAGCGTCGATGAAACGCTTGACAAGCGCCTGCTGACGACTCGGATGATGCTACGTCTATTTCGGGGAGACACTCGAAGGATCGATCACCAACGATCTTCATCGACGACGAATGAATCGATCCCGACGCCCTCGGCGACGAGTAACGTCGCGTCCGTGCGACCGTGGATACTGAGATCGACCGAAGCAGCAAGGGGGCGAACCCACTCTCGCCGATTATTGCTGGCAGATGATATGATATTATGGAAGGTGCTGTTGTTAGGAAGGACTTTTATTGACGGCTCTCGAACACACGATCGGCTCCCGACGACCGTCATCCAGTATCGGAGCAGTTCGCGTGCCAGCATCTGTTCCCGTTTCAGGCGCGGGAGCCACCTTTCGAACTCACATCGCGAGCCGTGGCTCTGGCCGCTGCCGTCTTGTCCGTCACTCTCGGAACGGATTCTGGTTCGACTATCTTGTTCTACACTCCCGAAAGGGGCTCCGGTTCGGGTCGGTCGGCGGGGTCGTCGATGTCGAGCGTTTCGTAACAGAACCGCTCGAGGGACCGCGCCTGCTCCTCCCAGTCGAATCGCTGTACGTCCTGGCGAGCACGCGTGCCGAGTCGCTCTCGAAGTTGCGGTGAGTCGAGTAGCATCGTCAGTTTGTCGGCGAGGTCCTGCGGGTCCCCGACTCTGGCGAGGAGTCCGTTCTCACCGTTGACGAGGTAGGTTTCGATGCCTTCGAGATCGGTGGTGACGACCGGGAGTTCACACGCCATTGCCTCGATGTTTGCCATGCCGAAACTCTCGTCGTGACTCGGCAGGCAGAACACGTCGGCACCGGCGTGATAGGACGGTAGCTCCGTGTGGGGAACCTCCCCGTGAACAGTGACGGCATCCGCGATCCCGAGGGAGCGGGCTCGGCGCTTCACCCACCGTTCGTCGCCGCCGCCGACGACGTGGAGTTCCTGGCGGCCGTCGAGACGTGATACTGCCTCGAGCAGGTCGCCGATCCCCTTGGCTTCGATGAGCCGACCGACGAAGAGGACGATCGGGTCGTCGCTGTCGATCGCCGGAGCGACACCTGGCCGGAACTCATCCAGATCGATACCCGGGTAGATTACCTCCCCGATATCGTAGTCGAACGTCTCAGACACCTTCCGGGCGGTATCGTCGGAGTTCGCCAGAATCAGCTCCGTCTGGGAGAGCGCGTCGCGCAGTTTGATTCCGAGACCGCCGTCGGAGAACTGGTGGAAGGTGTAGATAGTCGGCACGTCGGTCAGGTTCGAGAGCAGGAGATCGTCAAGGAACTGGGCGGTAATGAGTACGTCGAGGTGATCGTCGATGTGGTCGATAACGTCGTTCCGAGCGGCCCAGTACGTCATGAGGAGTTTCGAGTGGTCCTGATCGGTGAGCGGACTTAGCGCGTCGATCGAGTGGAGCCAGTGGTCGTCGAACGACGGCGTTTCGACGATGGTGACGTCCGATTCGCTCAGCACGGACGACAGCTCCCCTCGCTGGGTATAGAGATAGACGTCGTTCGATCGGCTGAGTGCGGCGGCTAGCTGCTGGGTGTAGACGGCGATCCCGCCGGCGTGGCGGGTCCCAGCAGCGTCGTGATAGAACCCGATTTGCATACCCGGTGAACTGTTCTCGTACTGCTTTGTTAGCTTCGACGTACTATCTCCCCGTCTCATAGGTCGGACGAAGCTGCGAAACAGTAGCCCTGAAACCGACTGAGAGGGGGTATCGGTTTTCGCTCCGTCACGTTCGGTCTGCGTCCGGCAGTCGGCTAGCGGTATGACCGATAAAACATCGGGTATGTGGAGGATTACAATGGCTTCGTTCGGGTAGGTATCGGTCAGTGACAGCGAAACCGTCTCTACCTGCTCGATGGTCGAATCCCCCGTTGGAGTCCGCTGGTGGTGCAGCCGATCTTTCGTGGCTCCGACGCTCGGTCGGTGGAGACGTCGAGTGCCGTTCAGGTGACCCGTGTCGAAATAACACCGACGGTCGACGCATACTCGAGCATGTCGCTCACTGATCGTATCGTCGACGGGTTCAAGGCGACGCTGGGTGCCCGACTCGTAAACAACCTCGCGAACGGGCTGTTGATGCTCGTCCTCGCGCGATTCCTGCTGACGAACGACGAGTACGGACTGTTGTTCACGATCATCTCCGTTATCGCCGTCGCCCAGCTCGGTGCCGACCTCGGGATCGGCCGCTCGGCCGCCCGATACGTGTCGGACAAGAAGGAAACCGAACCCTCGACGATCCCCTATCTCCTCCGGTCCTCGCTTAGCTACCGTCTGGTGTTGCTCGCGATCGTCTCCGTCGGGCTCGTCGTCGCCCGCGATCCGCTCGCCGCTGCCCTCGACATTCCGGAGCTCTCGACGCTGATGCTGGTCGCCGTCGGCTACCTGATCTTCCAGTCGCTGTTTTCCTACCACATAACCCTGTTTCAGGGGTTCAACCGCGTCGATCTGAGCGCGATTATCGAAGTCATCAACAACGTCTCACGGCTGGTGTTCGTCGTTATCCTGACAGCGCTCGGTCTGGGGGTCGCCGGCGCGCTCTTCGGGTACATAATCGGCGTCTTCCTCGGAACGATCGTCGGCCTGGTCTTTCTCTACCGCCGTTTCTACACGCAGTACGCCGACGGCGGCGGCAGCAAGTCGCTCCGGAACCGGATGCTGAAGTACAGCGTGCCGCTGACGGCGACCCACGGTGCCGGCGTGCTCGACAGACAGATCGACACGGTCCTGGTCGCGTTCTTCATCAACCCCGTCGCGGTCAGCTACTACGTGCTGAGCAAGCAGATCACGGAGTTCGTGCTCGTTCCGGCCGGCTCGCTCGGGTTCTCGGTTTCGCCGACGTACGGCGAGGAGAAGGCCAACGATTCGCTCGAGCACGCGGCCGATATCTACGAAACGACGCTCGAGTACATGTTCCTGCTTTACGTGCCGGCCGCGGTGGGGATGATGCTCGTGGCAGAGCCCGCCGTCACGCTCGTCTTCGGTGCCGAGTACGCCGGGGCGGCGCCGGTGTTGCAGGTACTCGGCGTCTACGTCGTCTTCCAGGCGATTACCGACGTGACGACCCAGGGGCTCGACTTTCTGGGACGGGCGAAAACGCGGGCGTACGCGAAAGGATCGACGGCGGTCGCGAACGTCGGTCTCAACATCGTCATGATCCCGATCTACGGGGTCACCGGCGCTGCCGTCGCGACGGTGATCACGTTCGGAATCTACACGCTGGTGAACGTCTACGTCATGCACAGCGAACTCTCGCTCGACTTCGTTCGGATCGCTCGCTCGCTCGTCGTGACGACGGCAATCGCCGGCGGGATGGGTCTCGCGGTCTTGCTGTTGATTCCGTACGCGTCGAATCTGCCGGCACTGTTCGGCGTGATCGGTGCCGGGATCGCTATCTGGGGCGTGTTGATCACGGTCAGCGGTGTGATCGATCCGCGTGAGACGATCGCCCAACTGACCTGAGCGTCGTAAGCGACCTCGGGAAGGGCTCGAGTGACGGCAATTACTGATTCCGGACGTTGATTACTGATCTCGGACGTTGTACTGCACGTCAACCTCCGCCTTGCCGCGGAGCGTAAAGTCCTCGATGCCGCCGTCGAACCAGTAGGCGTCGAGATGGTCGTCGACGACGCCGCGAACGGCTCGCCCCTCGATCACGTCGTCCGCGTCGATCGTGGCGTCCTGGTACGTCGATTTGAAGACCGCACCGCTGGCTTCGAAGGCGTACGCGCTCGGCTCCTCGTCTTCGGTCCCGTCGATAATCAGTGCGTGGGGGAGCAGTTCGTGGTCGCCGAAGTCGTCCGGATCGATTCTCTCGTCGTCGAGACTGACATCGGCTTCGCCGTCGATGATGGAGACGTCCGTCAGCGCACCCGAGAACCGGAACGTCAGGCTGTCGTCGGTGACCGAACTCTGGACGGTCGATCCCGAGATCGTCGTCACCTCGTCTTCGGGCTCGTCCTCGGAGTCGAGTTCGATCGTGCCGTCGACCGTGATCTCGAAACTCGTCGGCTCACCCTGGCCCTCGACCTCGAGGACGTGTGGAAGATCCTCTCCGTAGTCGGCCGGATCGATCTCTTCGTCGTCGAGCAACACCGTCGCCGGCCCGTCGACGGTGAGTTCCTCGAGGTCGCCGCTGAAACGGAAGGCGTCGCGCCAGTCGGCGACGACGCCGTGGGCGACGGCGTCTTCGATCCCGGCCGCGTCGTCGATCGTCGCGCCCTCGTAGTTCGATGGTTCGACGTCGCCGTCGACTGAAAACTCGTATCGCGTCACGTCCGACGTGTCGCCGTCGAAGAGGAGCGTGTGCTCGAGTTCCTCCTCCTCGGGCTCCGAACTGCCGTCGCTCCCGCTATCCGACTCGCCCGACGCGGCTTGCTCTGCACTGGTCGGAACGCCATCGGGGATGGAGAGGTCGGGACTGTTCCCCGCGTTAGAGGTGTTGACGCGTCCCTGTGTGCCGCCCGCGACGGCACCGCCGTCGAGCGCGACCGAGGCACCCTGATGCGTGATCACGGCCGCGTTGTACTGGCCAGCGTCGAAGTGACAGTCCTCGACGGTGCAGCCGCCGGGTTGCCAGACCCACAGCGGCCGGCCGGAGCTTTCGTTGTAGTTGCCCCAACTGCCGTAGTCGGTCGAGTAGTCCGTGTTGTCGTTGTACGCGACACAGTCACGGAGCGTGTCGCCGCCGCTGGCGGCGCGGAACGTCGTGACGCCGTTGTTCTTCCCGAAGCACCGTTCCCACGTTACGGAGCCGCCCCTGGAACTGTTCGAACAGTACCAGCCGTTGTTGGGATAGCCCTGTACGTTACACTCTCGGAACACGACGTCGGCGCTGGCGTCGGCATGATAAAAGATCGCGCCGGGACCGTGGACGAAGCTCGAGCCCGACTTGTTCGCGCCGTCGCCGATGTAGATGTTCTCGAACTCGACGGTTCCTCGAGGAGCGGTGATCGAGAAGATGAAGCCGTCTCCCTGGTAGAGACCGCTGATTCCGATGTTTCGGATGGTTGCCGCGCCGTCGACGACGAACGTGATGCCGTTTCCGTTCGAGACGTCGACGAGCTTGTTTTCGAAGGTCTCGTCACCGATTCTGATCACCTGTCCGCGCGCTTCGATGACGTCGAAATCGTCTTCGTCGGCGCTCACGCCGGTACTAAACACCGCTGCGGCCGCGGTGGTCGTTCCAGCCAACTTCATGTAGGATCGCCGGCCGAGTAATTCACTGGTCTCGTCACTACTGGTCGACGACAGTTCGCCGCCGACGCATCGATCGTCATCCGGTACCGAAGATTCGCGTGCCATGCAATCGGGTAATCTGATACTACCACCATAAACTTTCTCCTCTCCTTTACTTAAAATTTACAGACTATATATCCAACCAGAAACTCCATTCACGAAATCATTGATATATTTCTTTGAAATCTTATATGCCGACGTAGCCGTGGAACGTCCCAGATAATCATAAATTACCGATAAATCTGCTTCGAGATCGCTTCTAACCCTATAGTAATAGTATATTACTACAGATTCCGGTCCGTTCAGGAGGCCGGGAACTGACTGAACGGTTCGATGCGGCGGCCCATCGGACTGACAGCGGCTAGAGACTTATTTCCCAGAGAGACGGTCACGGCGGAGCGCACTACCGATGTAGTAGGAGAGCGTGACTCTCACGTTCGGTAGTTACACTGGTCGAGACGAAGACCAACGTGGCAGGGAACGGGGAACGAGAAATGAACCGTCACCAGGGAACGGACAACAAAGAGGCTGGTAGCGAGGAACGACAGCGAGTTCGTCGGTGGAGATGGAGGAACCGTCGACAGGGGGTGAGAGATGAGTGTCCAGCAAAAAACGGAGCAGCGTCGTCGATGGGGTGGAGGAGCGAGATGTCGGCGGAAATGGGGCCGAGTCGTCGGAGGGGCGAGTCGTCAGCGGGGATAAGGGCCGAGTCGTCGGAGGGGCGAGTCGTCAGCGGGATTCGGGGGGATCGTTCGATACTGTCGTCAGCGGGGTGTCGAACATCCTCGGTCAGCTGTCACCGGCGGCGGCTTCTTCGGCGCTGGTCGGGGTGCCCTCGGGAATGAACGCTTCGGGATCGGTTCCCGAATCGCCCTCGAGTTGGACCGACGAGCCGGCGTGTTCGGCGATGCCGGCCTGATTGTCGTAGTCGGTGTCGTGGACGAGGACCTCGGTTCCCTGCCCGTTGGCACCGGCGTCGATCGCGGTGTGATTGCCGTTCATTTCGATCTGGCAGTCCTCGATTTCGATCGTCCCGGGGGCCCAGGCCCAGATGCCGCGGCCCGCGTAGCCGTCCTCGTCGACCAAGATGGCGGAGTTCGTCACCTTGCTCCCCTCTGTCGCGAGACGGAAGTGGGAGACGTGACAGTTGGCTGCGAAACAGCTGTCGATGTGGACCGTTCCGCCGCCGCTGTTTCCGGGTGCAGAGCCGTAGACCGCGTTGTCCGCGAAGCCCTGAATGTTGACGTTCTGCATGTCGATGTGACCCGAGTGGTCGGGGTTGACCCAGAACGCGGTCTGTCCGTGACCGGTCGAACTTCCGTTGCGGTCGTCGGAGCCGTCACCGAGGTAGACGTTCTCGATCGTACTCGAGCCGCCGGCGTCGGAGATACCGAACGTAGCGGAGCCGGTTCCGGAGGTGTTCTCGCCGTGGAACCCGACGTTGCGGATGGTCCAGTCACTCCCGACGGTCGTGACCGTCACATCCTGCCCGGTGGTCATATCGAAGAGTTTGTTCTCCCAGGTTTCACCGTCTTCGATGGTGATCTCCTGGTTTGCGGCTTCGATGACTTCGTAGTCGTTCTCGTCTTTTGCGGCGGCCGTGCCGGCCGTACCGAGCGAGGTTGCGGCGGTCACGATCGCTGCGAGCGAACGCACGTAGGTGCGGCGATGTAAGCCACTGTTACGGTCTGCAGTCGGCGTAGTGTCCGTCTCGGACGAGCGGGGGTTCTGCGCCATACACTTTCGTAACCTGGGCTTATACTCATAAACTTTTCCTTGGCGATATAGCCTGAAATTACAGAATATATTCCTATCATTAGAAAATATGGCACAATTCGTGGACATATAGTTAAGAAATTGTGAATGAATAGCAGGAAATACGGCGCCTGAGAGCCACTGTTTTCAGCAGAAATAGGATATTACTCCGCTCGAGGAGCCGTATACGGCCTGTTTTGCGAAACGAGGGTTGGCGACGGTCGATCGTTCTGACCGTTCAGCGTCGGCTCGAAACGGCGTGAACAATCGGCGATTTCTGATCGAGTCGGCCGGTCGTTCGACTCTCCGTTCTAGCGTGTGAGTTAGTCACAGTTGACGCTTCGATCGACGATCACGTTCGACGATACCTCCTCTTTCACGTGAGTCAGTTCGCTTGCTGGTCCTCAGCGGTCACCTCGCGTTCTGTCCGACTCCTCGCCGCTCGTCGTGACCGACGTTCGTGGGAACGCGTCCCGTCGATTGGTGGCAGCTGTCGGCGGTGAGCGCGAACTGTCGTCCTTGAGAACGGACGAATGGCGCTCGCGTAGCCGAACCGTTGCCCCAGGTCCACCGCGACTCGATCCCGGGACGCCGATAGCCCGGCTGTGCGATGCCGTCTAACGGGGCGGTTTCAGCGGTTCCGTCGGTCACAACTGCTGGCTCGAGACCACGCCGACGCTCGTCTTCGGTGATCGGTGCCGGCAACCGCTCGCGTGTCCGGACGGACGTAGCCGTCGGTATCGGTGAACCGTGTCTCGCGAAACGCGAGACCGCCGACCGTTCGACGGGACCGAGTGACGGTCGGCGGATTGACGTCGATCAATGACGATCGAATCGCGTCACGCCTCGAGTGCCGAACGGGAATAGGCGCTCCGGACACACGCGCACGAAGAAAATAAGTCAACCAAGGCAACCGAGCCGAGCTAGTCGTCGCCCTGGACGTTGTACATCCGGAACTCGTCGTTCGAGACCACTTTGTTCGTACCCGAGTCCTTCTCGAGGGCAGCGAGTGCGGCTTCGCTGTGGTGGAGTTCCTGATAGACCTCGATCTCACGGGTGGTGTCGAACTCCGTCACGATGAAGTTGTAGCTCACCCCTCCATACGCGCCGCTGAAGTTGCCCTCTTCGAACTCATCGGGCTCGACGGTTCCGCTGGCGGTTGTCGCTGCGCTGAGACTCTCCTGTCCTTCGACGCCGTTGATGCCGTGATCGTATCGGTACGGATCGTACCCCATCCCGACGAGGGGGATGTCTTCGTCCCCGTACTCCATGGTGGACTCGTAGCCGCTGAACTTCTGGTCGCTGACGTGCTGTCCGGGATTGTAGATGATCGGTGAGGAGAACACCGTCATCAGCCCGAGCACGAGACAGGCGCCGAGCAGGAGCGCTGCGACGGCTGTCCCACCTGGGACCGTGATCGCGCCCGAGAGGGCATCGATGGCGCGTGCGATTCCAACTCCCGCCAGGATCGTCAGAATGACCGCAATGAATCCGATCTGGCGGAACGCCATCGTTGGCGTGCCGACGAAGTAGATGAAAAACATCCCCGTCAGCGGAATCAGCGCGATCGCGAAGTAGTTGACAAATGACTTCGTCTCGGGATCGAGTCTGGTTCGGCCGAGCCACACCAGCAGGATGAACAGCCCTACGGCGAGTGAGACCAGTGCGAGATCGAGGAACATCGTCACGAACAGTTCGCCGAGGCTGCCACCGACTTCGCCGAGCGAGGCTTCAGCCTGGTCGACTTCGGCACTCCCGCCCACGTCTTCTGCGAAGACGCCGCTGATGAGCCCTTCGACGGCCCCTCTGAACCGCGCGTTACTCGCCGCCCAGGCGGTGAAGATGACGCCAAGAACGGCCGTGTGGGCGTACGTTGTCGGGTGATCGAGCATCGGGTGATCGTCGTACCGTCGCCGGGCGAGATACTGAACGCCGGTGACTGCGGCGATGAGGACGACGACGTTGATCATCTGTTGGGGGTGCATGAACAGCAGCCCGATACCGGTGATGTAAATGAGGAGGCTGAAGGGCGAGAGACCGAACGGAAGCCGTTCGATCGTCGCGCGTCGACGGAGATACGCGAGGAACGCGAAGATGACGACGGGCACCAGAAAGAGCGCGTTCGAGTTCGTATGAATGCCCATGTGCGTCGCGATGTTGTTGATGGGGAGCACCATCCAGGAGACGATCGCGGCGACGCCGATCGCCATCCCGTTGCCGCCCATTTCTCGGACGACGAGCGGCACGAACAGCACGAACGGGAGGAAGGCGATCGCGACGACGAACAGCATTCCGCGCTCGATCGGAACGCCGCCGACGTAGTGAAAGACCGTCGAAATCGCGTGAAACCCGGGATAGAACAGTTCGTGCGGGGCCAGTGCCCCGTCGATGATGTCCCGGGTCCAGCCGAGGTGGGTAAGCGCGTCCCCCATCCCGGAGAACCGGTAGTTCCTGATCGTCGGCAGGCTCACGATCGCCGTCACTGTCGTTCCGCCGAGTGCGATTCCGTAGGCCTGTTCGCGACCACGGCAGGTGAGCGCCGTGCTGGCGGCGATCGCGAGCGCGAACGCGAACGCGATCCACGTAATCGTCGGCGTGCCAGTATAGATCGACGCTTCGTAGCTGCTCGCGGGATTGGCTCTCGCGACGAGGATCGCGATCGCTGTCGCAAAGAAGCCGATGGCAAACGTGACGTTGAGTGTCGACCGTTTCATGGTCTCTCAGGAGGGGCGCTGTCCGGTCCAGTGGCGATACGCATGTGTTGGACGGAGGGTCATCGATAGCGACGTTTGTTATACGGCTCCTATCGGTTTTGCACGCGGAGAAGGGGTCGGTTGCTCGCTCACTCCGACGTCGTCACAGCTGACCGACAGGCAACGAACGCCAACGCGAGCGGATCAGCCAGCCCGTTCCTTCAGGTTTGTAGCCGCCCACGTCCCGCCGACGCCCCTTTCGAACGGCTCATCCGGCCCGCCGATCGCTCTCCGGCCGATTCGAACCATCCACTTCCGGACCGTTATCGATCGGCAGTAGGCATCTATTACCGATCCCAACCCGTTGCTATGGATTGCATTCTCGAGTTCGGAACGATCAACGATTCTGATGCTTTTTGTACTCGTTCGTGATCCGTCGAGTCGACAGCGGACAGTGCGCAACCGACACTGTGGCGCGATCCCGATCCAACTATGTCATCAATCGTCATCGACCACGTCAGCGCAGACGGTACGACCCTCGAGTGTGACGTTCGGACGTCTACGGAACTCGAGCGGTTCTTCTCCGACGAATCGTTTCGAACCGAGTACAACGTCTCGATCGAAGACGTTCCCGACGCAGTTCTTGTCATTCCCGTTCTCGCGCAGGTCTGTCCCGTCGCGTGGGCGAACGGTGCCGACGTCTACGTCGACGAGGTCGACGCGACGTTCGCCGCGGCGTTAGACGACGTTCAGACGTCGCTGTGCTCGATGCACGACTTCCTCGAGGGCGGCACCCTCTATGCGAAAGAGACCGTCGACGTCGAGCGAGCGGCGGGCGGCGAGAGCGGCCTGCTGTTTACCGGCGGCGTCGACTCGACCTGCTCGTACGTTCGCCACCGCGAGGAGGAGCCGACGCTGATCAGTATCCGCGGCTGGACGATTACGCCGGACGCCGTTGACGACGACAAGTGGGACCACCTCCGCTCCCGCGTCTCGTCGTTCGCCGACGATCACGGTCTCGAGACCGAGTTCATCGAGTCGAACATGCTCTCGTTTCTTGCCCACCCGATGCTGTTGGCCCACTACAAGCGCCACGTCGACGGCGCGTGGTACAGCTCCGTCGGCCACGGTCTCGGGCTGCTCGGCCTCTGTGCGCCGATGGCCTACGCGCGCGGCATGGACGACCTCTACGTCGCCGCGACCCACTGGGAGGGGATCGACCTCGAGTGGGGCTCGCGACCGGACATCGACGATCACGTCCGGTGGGCCGGCACGCAGTGCCACCACGACTCCTACGATCTGACCCGACAGGAGCGACTCGACGCCATCGCCGACTACATCGAAGCGGAAGAGCCGGACCTCCAGTTGCAGACCTGTAACGTTCGAATGGACGGCAACTGCGGCGAGTGCGAGAAGTGTTACCGGACCGCCGTGGGCCTCCGCCTCTCGGGCCTCGAGCCGACGGCCCACGGCTACCAGTTCGAACACGAGGACTACCGGGAGATCCGGACCGCACTCGAGGAGGGCCAGTGGGTTCTCGGACAGGACGAACGCTACATGTGGGAGGATATCCGCGATCGCGCGCGCGAGACGGAGCCGTCCTCACCCGACGAGGCGGCCTTTTTCGCGTGGCTCGACGACGCCGACCTCGACGAACTCGTCTCCGAATCGGGGTCGCCGCTGTCCCATCGAATCCTTCACGCGGGCGCGAGAAACACGCCGGCCCGCGTCTACAACACCGTCTACCCGGCCTGGCGGAGCGCGAAGTCCGGACTGCAGCGCGTGCGAAGTCGCTGACGATGTGGCGGCCGCAACCGGCGTGTGGCAGTACCCAACCTCGCCACGCTCGACTGGTCGCTCACTCGACTGTCAGCCGCAAAAACCGGACCCCTACCTGGACGCGGCGCGTCTATCGCTCGGGAACGCCGTAGTCGACGTGAACGTTCGGAACGCTCGCGGATTCCGGCGCGGGGACGCCGTTCCAGTCGACGAGGTGGACGTTCGTTACCTGGCCGTCGAATCGGAACCGCTGGACGCCGAAGTCGATCGATCCTTCGGCGACGCTGCCCGAAACGATGGTCGCTTCCTCGACGGGATCGTTTGTGTCCATCTCGATCTCACCGTCGACGGTGATCTCGAAACTCGAGGGAACGCCGCGTCCAACGATCGTTACGAGGTTCGGGAGTGGTTCAGCGTCGGTCGTGGCAGCTTTGTTCTGTACCGGAGTGTCACGTGCCATACTGTGGTAACCCGAGTATCCCGGTATAAGCTTTCCTGTCGAATTAATGGTAGCTGTTTTGGAAATACACTCGGTTGGATACTGACACTGCGATGAACCGCCGTCTTGTTGCTGACGAGAACTGGACAGCCAGGGTCGGTGATGGATCGGTCGGAACGGTCGCTGATACTGCCAGATCGGTGTGATCGTTCGTCGCTATTTTCGGCCATCGGAACCGATCGCGTTACCGCCGGATCGCCGAGAGCGTGTTTATAAAATCCCGAACGAACGGCTGTGGGTCGTCGCGAGAGAGGTAGTCGAATCGCGGCTGCTCGAGGAGCGAGCGACCGATATCAAAGACGGCGTCCGCCAGCCCCGGCTTCTCGACCAGATCGATCTCGTCGGTGAGGACGGAGCGGAGATACAGCAGCTCGCCGCGGAGGAGGTGGCCGCCGATTCCCGGCTGGTAGCTGTGATCGATTCGGTCTCGCATCCCGTTGGCCAGCAGCCAGTAGTAGTACGGAAAGTCCGCGCCGGTCTGTACGGAAAACGGAAGCGACGACCAGAACCGCGGGTTGACCTCCATCAGTTTGAATTCGCCGGTCTCGTCGTCGCGCAGGAACTCGACCATCGCGAGCCCGTGCCACTCGAGTTCGTCGAGTAGCGCCAGTCCGGACTCCTCGAGCGCCGGAATGTCGATCGACTCCCGGAACGCGCTGGGACCGCCGGCGTAGCTGTACCCCCGTCGCTGTCGGTGCTGGAACGTCGCGACCGGCTCGCCCTCGTCGTAGAGGGCGAAGAAGCCGTACTCCTCGGTCGTCGACACGTACTCCTGGACCAGCGGGACGTGTTCCATCTCGGTCCGGACATCCTCAGTGCTTCTGGGGGGGTTCGACTCGAGATACTGCGTTGATGGCGGTGCGACGCACCGTTCGGGCGCGTACTCCTCGAGGTACTCGTCGCCCAGAATCGTATACCGCGGCTTGACGATCCACTCGCGTTCCCTGTCGGGGGTTGCCGTGAAGAGGGTCGTCTCCGGCGCGGCGACCCCTGCCGCGGCGGCGGCCTCGAACAGCTGTATCCGATCCTGGGTGCGCGACAGCGTCTCGAACGTCGGCCAGGGGGTACTCACGAACTCTGCGAACTCGTCTCTGTACTTCGACAGCACGTAGATATCCGGCTCTCGGACGGGAATAACCGTCTCGACGTCGGGCCGCCTCGCGAGCGAGCAGAGGACATCCTTGTACGCCACGAGATCCTCGTGCGGCGACGGGGCGTGGACCGCCTCGGCGCAGTACTTCGACGCGAACGCTGGCGTCGATTCGTCACTCGAGACGACGATCGTCCGGATGCCGCGCCGACCGAGCGACCTGACGCAGGCGACGGAACTCGGTGCGGCGACTCCCGGAATGACGACTGATTTCGTCCCACCCTGACCAGCAGTCTCCATACGCCCAGTTCCCGTCCGGAATAGAAATGTTATGACGTGTCTACATCGAGGCCTGAGAGCGACCACTCGTCCCCCGTTGTCTCCTCGAATTCGGTTTCCCGATCGAGGTCACGAGCGAGTAGCGTCAGCGCGGTCGGCTGCTCCAGCGTCGAGAGCGGAAACCGGGTGTCGGGATAGAACCGGTACCGGATCGGCGTCGGTAGCGTCTCCCCGAACGCAGTGACGTAGTTTCGATCCGGGCAATCGGCTAGTGCTGCCGCTAGTAGCTGATTGATCGCGCCCTGTGCTGACGTAATCGCTCGTGGAAGGGTCTCGACGATCCGGAGGTGGTCGTCGACGCGCGAACAGACCAGCGCCGCGATCGGCGTTTCGCCGTCTCGCGTCGCGACATAGGTCTTATAGCTCCGTGCGGGGTTCTCGAGGCGCCATCGGTAGAACTCGGCGGTGCGATTCGTGTGTATCTCGTCGGGAATCGATCGTCGGTAGACCGTCTCGAGAACCTTCGCGGGCGGCGTCTCGAATCGGATCGCGGCGATCTCCGAGTCGGCCTGCGTTACCAGCGTATCGCCCGCGAGCTGCGAGCCCGTGATGATGTCGGAGAGGACCTCGGCTATGCCGTCGTCGTTGCCGGGAAGATCGGAATCGACGCCCTCGGATGGAAGATCGCGGTACACCCACTCGTCTTGCCTATCGCTGGTCACCGCTGTATCGTTTCTCACCGCCGTGTTGGCGCTCGCCGCTGTATCGCTGTTCGCCGCTGTCTCATCGCACGCTGCTATGTCGTCTTCGTCACCGTCGGTTGCGACTTTTTTCACGCTCTCGACTGGGTCTTGTGGCCGGTAGTACGTCGGTACCGTCGCGATCTCCTTCCAGCCGTGTTTGAGGTTTCCCGGCTTGGCGCTCTCGTTCGGGAAGTTAAAGCACAACGACGGCGAGCCGTCGGCGTATCGCTCGAGGGCGTACTCGTTCATGCGGCTGAACAGACCCCGGTCCCGGTGTTCGGGGTGAACCATCGTATCACAGGGTTGGAACGCGACCGTGCAGTCGTCGCCGACGCGCATCTCGAGGGCAAAGAAGGCCCGACAGCCGACGAGTTCGCCGTCCGCTTCGGCGACGACGATCGGCACGTGGTCGACGTACGGGTTCTCGGCGTACTTCCAGCGGAACCAGTCCGCGCCGCGCTCTTTCTCGAAGACGGTCTCGTACAGCGACAACAGCGCGTCGCGGTCGCTGGGCTCGAACGAGCGGATCGTATACGACGGCTGGGTCGCCGGCGATGTGGATTCTCCCATGATGAAGTATCGTGCTAACAGCGCGCGAGTAGTCGGTCGTTCGGTTCACGCCGAATATGTTCGTTTCATCACGATAACCGAACGGCTCTGAGCCTGAACACGCCGATTCGATCGATAGATGAGCCGACACAGTACCGGCTCCGGGCGGCTGTCACCTCATCCCGTATCCGTTACCGCGCTGATCGAAACCGCAACCCGAGGACTAGTCGTGGCAGATTGCACGTCGTCCAGTCACTCCATGTAGCCGAGGCCCTTCAGGCGGTCTTCTACGTCTCCGAAGTCGTCGTCGACCTCCTCGTCGGTGCCACCCTGTGAGACGCCCGTCCGTTCGACTTTCGTCGACGCGGGGGCCGTCTCCTCGTCGAACGCGTCGAAGAGGACGCGACCGTCGGCGTTCTTCGGGACCGGTTTGCCGATGCCGTGGAGCAGCGTCGGCGCGATGTCGACGACGCGCGCGCCGCGCAGCTCCGCCCCGGCATCGATCGAGGGGCCGCGACAGAGGACGATCCCCTCCTTGCGGTGGCTCGCATCGTAGTTTCCGGTGTCGCCGGTCGGCTCGTCGGTGAGCGCGTTTCGCGCCTCGTAGACGCCTCGTCCGTTGACGATCAGATCGGGCGAGCCGTCGTCGGTCGGGAACAGTTCGTCGCCGTCGAACACCTTGAGCATCGGCTCGCCGTCGTCGTCGGTCACCGACTCGAAGAGGTCGGTGAGTTCGTCTTTGACCGCCGGCACCTGGCTCGGATCGACGACCCCGCTGTCGAAGCGTTCGGTGTCGTTGATGTACAGGCAGCCGGCGCCGTGGACGAACGCGACGGTCCGCTCGTAGTCGACGTCGTAGAGGGCGTGATCGCCCGGAATCTGTTCAGCGACCGTGTCGACGATCGATCGGGGGAGCGTCGAGACGATCTTCTCCTCGGAGATGCCGACTCGATCGAGCGCGTCCGTGATCCGATCCCGGGAGATGCCGAGACTCGAGAGCGCACCGCGGGTCCCGTCGTCTTCCTCCCGGAAGAGGTAGCCGTCCTGCTCTAAGATGTGGTTGACGTAGACCAGTTCCTCGATTGGCCCGAAGCCGTGGTCGGAGACGGTGTAGAGGTCTGCATCGTGCTCGTCGGTGTAGTTCATCACCTCGCCGAGGATGTCGTCGAGTTTCTTGTAGTGGTCTAGCAGCCGGTCCATATCCCAGATGAGGTGCTGGAATCGGTCGGGCGCGGTGAAGACGAAAAAGAACAGCTCCCAGTCGTCGCCGGCTTTCTCCATCTGGAGTCGCATCAGTTCGCGCCGGTTTTCGAGCATATCGTCGACCGCGACCTCGAACTCGTCGAGCCGGTCCGCGTAGTCGGGGTAGTCCAGGCTGATCTCGTAGTCGGGGATTCGGGACTCGATCTCGTCTTTGAACTCGGGCGGGTGCGTGTACTCCTTCTCGGTCGACGGGGTCATCATGCCGGTGACCATCGTCCCGTCGATCTCCTTAGCCGGATACGTCATCGGGACGTTGCCGACGTGGGCTGGCGAGAGCTGCTCCCAGAGCGTCGGTTGTTGCATATCGTAGCTGGTGTACATCTCGTGCGTGTAGTTCGACGAGAGGTTCTGGAAGCCGTAGAGACCGTGTTTGTCGGGCCAGACGCCCGTCGCGATGGTCGGCCACGCCAGCGGCGTCGTCGCCGGCTGGGTGCTCTCGAGGGTGCCGGAGGCGCCGTCTTCGCGCATCCGGGCGAAATTCGGGAGCTCGCCCTCGTCGCTCCATTGTTCGATGAGTCTCCACGGTACGCCGTCGAATCCGAGCACGAATGCGCGCTCGACTGTCTGGGAAGACCTGCTCATGATTGGATATCTGAGACGTTGGGGACGTCTGCTGTGCTGGAAGTTACTGGTTGTCGGCTTTGTTATGGGGAGATTTCACCTACCGTCCGGACGATGGCCTGCGAATTTGCTCGATTTATTGTCGAATGTGGCCTCCTATCGTGTTCTCATCTACCACGCCTATATCCAACCACTATACGTCGGCAAGACCTCCGCCGTCCCGAACAGGCAATCCATAACAAAACTATACGTCGGATAGCTGTGACATATGAGACGGATTCATCGACTGTACGCTGGTGGTGACTGTCGTGGGTAGTGTCATTATTTCTCTCGACGCTGAACTCGGCTGGGGCTTTCACGATCTCGAGGACCCACCGGAGGATCGAGTCGAATCGGGCCGTCGCGGCTGGAACGTCATGCTCGAACTCCTAGACGAGTTCGATATCCCCGCGACGTGGGCCGTCGTCGGCCACCTGATGCTCGAGGAGTGTGACGGCCGACACGCCGACCACCCGGCCCCGCCGGGCTGGTTCGATCGCGAACGCGGCTCGTGGCGCGACCGCGAGGACCTCCGGTTCGCTCCGGATCTCGTCACCGACATTCTCCGGGCCGACGCCGACCACGAGTTCGCGAGCCACTCCTTCTCCCACGTGCTCTTCGGTGACGAGGGGACGGACCGAGAACTGGCCGACGCCGAACTCGAGCGGGCGGTCGAGATTGCCGACGTCTGGGACCAGTCGATCGATTCGTTCGTCTACCCGCGCAACGATGTGGGCCATCGGGACGTCCTTGCGGATCACGGTCTCTCGGCGTATCGCGGCAAATCCCCGACCAGAGACGGCGTCCGCGGCCTCGTCGACTCGACACTCCGAGGTCAATCGATGATCACAGAGCCCGAAATCGACGAGTACGGGCTGGTCAACGTTCCGGCCTCGATGTTTCTCTTCGGGTTCGAGGGACCGGCACGGACCGTCGTCGAGTCGGTCTGGACCGATCCCATGCTCGAACTCGCTCGTCGCGGCATCGACGACGCGGTCGAGTCCGACGGCGTCTTCCACATGTGGCTGCACCCGAACAACCTGACGAGCGAACGGGACGACCGTCGCATGCGAGCGATTCTCGCGTACCTCGAGCGGCGGCGCGCGGAGACGGATCTCACGGTTGAAACGATGGGTGCGGTCGCTCGGCGGTTTCAGGGATTTGAGGGAGCCGGCGTCATGGAACGGGCCGACGGACAGGTCCCGGCGAGCGGTAACTGACGGCTATTGCTCCCGCCAGTGACGGTTGTTCTCAGCCGAATCGCCTGCTATCTCGGCACCTCGAGCGCCCACGGGCGGAACGAATGCAGGTGCTACCCGCCCGCTCTCGTCGGTATGGCGACGATAACAAAGCCCGCTGCTGGTCCGTTTTCGACCGAATGGCTCCACCCTTTCTCGACCGGTGGTCCGACTCGAGCGCGCTGCAACTCGGCGTCCTCGGTGTCGGAAACATCGGCATGGTACATCTGAAGTCGGCACTCGCGATGCCCGGCGTCGACGTCGTCGCGGCCGCCGACGCGATGCCGGCGAACCGCGACAAGGCCGCTAGCGCCGGCGCGACCCGAACGTACGACGATTACACCACGCTGCTCGAGCAGGAGGACCTCGACGCCGCGGTGGTCGCGTTGCCGCCGTTCCTCCACGCCGACGCGGTCGAGTGTGCCGCCGAAGCCGGGGTCGACGTGTTCGTCGAGAAACCGCTCGCGCGAACGGCTGCGGAAGCCGAGGCGATGATCGAGACTGCCCGCGAGGCGAACATCGCGCTCGGCGTCGACCACACGCTCCGCTACCAGCCCGACATGAAGGGCGTCAAGGCGGAGTACAACGACGGCAGCGTCGGGCACGTCCCCTACGCCTCGATCACGCGGCTCAACGATCACCCGCTCGGAAAGCCGCCCGCAGACGAGGCCCCGCCGGCCTGGCCGATGGATCCCGACGCCGCCGGCGGCGGCTCGCTCATCGAACTCGGCGTCCACTGTTTCGACCTCCTCGAGTGGCTGTTCGGCGACCTCGAGGTCCAGGACGCGACGATGGGGAAAACCCTCAACATTCCGGCCGAGGACGCCGCGACGGTGTTGCTCCGCGCGCCGGAGACGGAGACGACGATCAACCTCCACTGTGGGACTTACCAGTGGGAACAGCTACCCGAGGTCAATACCCGATTGCGACTCGAGGGCGTCACGGGGACGATCAGTAACAAAGCGCACATGCCCGGGAACTTCTACGCGGGCGCGGCCAAGGCCGCACTCTCGAACGTCGCGAGCCGATTCACCGGCGGCGAGCCGGACGTCTTCGGGCCGACGTTCTACCTGCAGGCCCACTACGACGCGCTGGAAGACTTCTGTGACGCGATTCGGAACGACGAAGAACCGCCGGTCGGGGGCGAACTCGGCCTGCGAACGCTCGAACTGGCCGAAACCGCGTACGAACTCGCGGCCGAGGGCGACGGTGCGGAGCTCGAGCCACCGGAGGTGATGACGTGAGCGTTCACGTGGCCGGCGTCGACGCGACCGACCGACGCGGCGGATGGATCGCCGACACCGACGCGCGACTCGCGTCGTTCGAGTCGCCGGCTCGGTCCGTCCTCGAGCCCTACGTTAGCTCGCTCACCGCGACGGACCGGATCACGATCGTCCCCGACGCGCACTATCCATTCCACCCCTCCACGGGGATGGTCACGGACCCCGCCGTCGTCGGCTCGATCGCCGACCACCTCGCGGGCTGGACCGAGGCCGACGTCGCTATCGCCGGGGCAAGCGACGATCGCATCGCGTTCGACCGGACCGCCGAGTATCTTAGCTATCCCGACATCGTCGAGCGCTTCGGCGCCGAGATCGTCGACCTCGAGGACGAGTCGCGGCGCAACAGCGTCGTCACCGTGGACGACGAGCAGGTGTCGGTCTCGGTGCCGGAGCGACTCCTCGACAGCACCGTCGTGGTCGTCCCGACGCTGCGCCCGACCGAAACCGGCCCGGTCGCCGGCGGGATGCGCGCGCTCGGCAGACTCGTCTCGAGCGCGGCCGACGCCGACTCGACGGCCGTCGCGGCGACGCGAACGGTCGAACCCGCCCTCTCGGTGCTGGACGCGACGACCGCGTACGCCGGTGATCCGATCGCGGCGGACACCCTGTTCGCCGGGCCGACACAGCGGGTCGACGCGATCGCCTCGTCGCTGCTCGAGCGATCGATCGAGGAGGATCCGGTACTCCGCTCGGCCTTTGGCGTGGAAGAACCGTCGATCACCGTCGAGAACACCGGCGGGACCGGTCCCGATGTCGACCTCACGACGCTCAGACGCCGGCTCCCGAACGGGGAGCTCCCGCCGCGGGACGAGACCCACCCCGCCGTGACGCTCGCCTACCGACTCTACGCGCGGGTGGCCGGTGACGCCGTCCCGCCACAGCTCGAGAGTGGACGATGACCGACCAGCGAACCGCGGCGGTCACCGGCGCGACGGGCTTTCTCGGCTCGGCGCTCTGTGAACGCCTGCTCGAGGAGGGCTGGGAGGTTCGCGGGCTCAGCCGCCCCACCTCGGATCGCCCGGATCTCGAGGGGATCGACTGGTACGTCGGTGATCTCTTCGACGACGAGACGCTACGCGAACTGGTCGACGGCGCGGACACCGTCTTCCACCTCGCCGGCATCGGGCTCTGGAGCGCCGGCCCCGAAACTGTCCACCGGGTTAACGTCGACGGGACCGAGCGCGTCCTCGAGGCCTGTCGAGCCGGCGATGTCGGCCGACTCGTCTTCACCAGCACGTCCGGCACGCGTCGGCAGTCGGGCGACGACGAGTTCGCCGACGAGACGGACGTGGCGGAGCCGATCGGTGCCTATCAGGAATCGAAGGCGGAGGCCGAGCGACTGGTCGACGAGTACGCGAGCGCTGGCGGCGACGCCGTCACCGTCCACCCGACTTCGATCTTCGGCCCCGGCGACGAGGAGTTCACCGCCCAGTTGCTGGCGATGGGGCTCGAGCCGACGATGCCGGCGTACCTGCCCGGTGGGCTGAGCATCGTCGGCGTCTCGGACGTCGTCGACGGCCTGCTACTGGCCGACGAACGGGGAACCAGCGGCGAACACTACATCCTCGGCGGCGAGAACCTGACGTTCGATCAGGCGGTTTCGCGGATCGCCCACGCCACCGACGGGTCGCCCGCCCGGATTCCGGTTCCAGCGATGGCGATCCACGCGGCCGGTCCGGTCGCGGAAGCGGCCAGCGCCGTCGCCGACGTGCGCGTGTTCCCCTTCGACCGACAGATGGCCAAACTCGCGACTCAGCGGATGTTCTACACCTCGAGGAAGGCGGAGCGCGAACTCGGTTACGAGTACCAGCCGATCGAAGCCCACCTGCCGGAGACGATGGCGTGGTATCGAGAGGACGTGCAGTAGCGTCGAACGTCGTTTTGAACCGGTTTCTCACGGCGGATTTTCGGTCGCGTTCAAAACCGACGGATCGTCGGCCTCGAGGGCGTTCCACCAGCACGCGAGTACGGCGAGCGTGACCAGTTCGGGCTCCTCGTGGGTGATGCAGGACTCGCGATGAGCGGACGGGTTCTCGGGCGGGTGGAAGTGTTTTTTCGGATACTGCGACTTCGGACGGATCTCCCAGCCGAATCGGAACTCGAGGTCACGCTCGCTGTAGTGGTACTTGTAGCCGTGGTTGGTCCACCACTGGACGTCGAACCGGCTGCTGTCCGTGTCGAATCCGGTGCCGATCGAGAGGCGCAACTCGACGGGGTCGATAGCGTTCGGCACGTACTCCGTGGCCGTCACCAGCCCGTCCAGCCGATCGCGGAAGACGCGTTCGACGGTTTGCAACGCATCCCAGTCGATCGGACCGCGTTCCTCAGGCATTCTTTTCGACGGCGCCGTCTTCACCGGTGCTCATCGCATCGACGAGCCGCGTCTCCTTGAACGAGAGCGCCGTCTTCGCGAACGCGAGGTTTCGGCGCGTTGTCTTCCACCGTGAGCGGTCGTTCCATCCCGCCTCGTCGTCCGGCTCTAAACCGTCGACAAGCTCTTCCGGACTCGTCGCTCCGTACTCGTCTTCGAACTCGCGAACACGCGTTTTCATCTCTCGAATCGCCCGTTCCAGTTCCGGTCGCGAGTGCTCGTCGGCGAGCTGTTGGACGCGCTCGAGCCGTCGTCGATCGGGATCGCGTCGGAACTGCGTGGCGTTCCCGGTTTGGTTCGTCGACGCGTGTCCGGAGTCGGCCAGGGCGACGAGGTGTTTTCGAGCGGTCGGCTCCGAGACGCGGGCTCGATTCGCAATCTCGCTCGCACTCTGCCACTCGGTCGTCCGCCCGAGCACCGCGTCGACGCGTTCGAACGCCGTCGTCGCGGCTTTCCACTCCTGTTCGGCGGTGTCGTTTACGTTACTCTGGGCGTCCGTCTCCGGAAACGGGTCGATGTCGGACACCTGCGGGTCGCTCTGGTCCATACGAATCCCTACGCGCTGTGGAAAAATAGTTTTTGGGACGGAAACGATGTTTTGCCATTTGCGCGGCGTCCGCCACCCTCGAGCGATCACTCGATCTGTGGCGCGTCCCGCACCCGTTGGGCCTGTTTGCCGGCGACTCGCTCGTAAACCTCGAGTATCCGCTCCGTCGTTCGCTCGATACTCACTTCCTTCGCGGCCTCGCGACCGTTCGAACGCTCCCCGCGCTCGAGGACGTCCATTAGCCCCGTAATTAGCTCCTCGTCGCTGGTTCCGACCCACGACGGTTCGACGCTGGCCAGCCGTTCCCGCACGTCCCCGACGTCGACGGCGACGACGGGCAGGTTGCAGGCCATCGCCTCCTTGACCGAGTTGGGCGACCCCTCGCTGTGGGAGGTCAACAGGAGGGCGTCCGCGGCGTTCATGTAGTCCGGGACGGTATCGTGGTCGACGCCGTGGACGGTCCGGAGTTCGACCGGTCGATCGAGTAAGTTGTCGGCCGCGGTGACGATCCGGCGCGCTCGCGGGTAGTTCTTCACCTCGCGCTCGGGGGGATAGGGAAACAGCACCTGGTAGGCGTCGCCGGCGTCGTCCCAGCCGACCTTCTCGCGCGCGCGTTCCTGTGGCTCCGGCTGGAACCGATCGAGGTCGACCCCGTCGGGGATCACCCGGGCATCGCGTCCGAGCTCCTCACGCATCTCTTCGGACATCACGATGACTTCCTCACACAGCGGCGCACAGAGGCTGCTGACCGGTTTGACGGGTCCGTGCACGTCCGACCCCCACAGCGACAGCACCACCGGCGTTCCGAACTGGGCGAGCGCCATCGGGGCCATCAGCCCGTAGTGGGCGTGAATCAGATCGTAGCCGCGGCTCGACTCGCTGATGACCTTCGGGACGGTCCGGAGGTAGTCCGTCGGTCCGCGCGCGGTCGTCGCGTCCACGTCGCCCGACACCGACAGCGTCGTAAAGGAGACGCCGCGGCGCTCGAGTTCGGCCATCTGCTGGTTCATGAACGGTGCGTCGGCGCTGTTCGTGAGGGTGAGGACGTGCATTAGCCGACTGGCTGTCAGCTACCAGCGACCGGCGTTTTGTTATAGAGCGAACAGCCCGCGCCCGCCGAGACGCAATCACCGACTATCTTCGTTTCAGTTGCTGAGAACGGCGCCGTCGGACGCGGACGCTCGAGTTTTTCTTCACGTACTCTTATACGTCGGCGGCTATCCCGAACCGATCCGTTCGTTCGATTCGATCGAACGGTGCGCTAGCTGCGTATCCGCTCTTTGCCCGCTGTATCGTCGTTGTAGCGGCGCTGAATCGTCTCGCCGACGCGCGATTCGCTCGTCCCGGAGTCAGTATTCGGTGACTGAACCTCGCCGTGCTGTCGTCCGCCGGGGGGTAGCGGATTTCTGATATCCGTTTCCGAGTCGTTTCTCCCCCGTCACGACCGCCATCTATCGACGCTGAATTTCCGCACAGCGGATCATGTTGGGTAGCTGTACGATTACAAAGGTTCAGAGACGGATACAGTCTGTCGATGCGGATCCTCGTCTTCGCCAATACGCCTGCACACGTCCACCTGTATCGACATACCGTCGACCGCCTCGAGGACGCGGGACACGACGTCCGCGTTCTCACGCGGGAGTACGCCTGTACCACGGACCTACTCGAGTTCTTCGACATGCCGTACCGGGTCTACGGCGGCCACGGGACCGATCGCTACTCGAAGCTCCGGTTCGCCCGCGAACTCGGCGGACAGGTGGTGACGATCGGGCGCGAGGCCCGCCGGTTCGATCCGGACGTGATCTTCGGACGAGGACCCTACGCGGCTTACGCGGGCACGCTCACGCGCACGCCGGTCGTCCTCGTTCTCGACGACGAACCGGGCGACTTCAACTACGCCGTCTCGCGGCCCTTCGCCGACTGCATCCTCTCGCCGGCGGTCACCCGCCGGGACCTCGGCGACGCCCACTACACCTTCGAGGGGTTCAAGGAGTGCGCCTATCTCCACCCCGATGTCTTCGAGCGCGACGAGGGCGTCCGCGAGTATCTCGGCGTCGACCCGGACGAACCGTACGTCCTCGTTCGGTTCAACGCGCTCGACGCGCTCCACGACGCCACGCTCGAGGGATTCAAACCGGAACAGCGCCGCGATCTGATCGAACGACTGAGCGAGCACGCGACCGTCTTCGTCTCGGACGAGGGCGACGACATGGATCTGGACGACCTTCCCGCCCGGTCGTACGATCTCCACCCCGCGCTGATCCACGATGCGATGGCCGAGGCGTCGCTGCTGGTGGCGGATACGGGGACGATGGCCACCGAGGCGGCGCTGCTGGGAACGCCCGCCTTCCGGTACCGAGGCACCGACGACCACGAGTACGGCGAGTTCCAGGAACTCGAGCGCGCCGGCCTCGCCGAGCAGTTCGACGAGTACGAGGCTGTTCTCGAGCGCTCGCTCGAGGTCCTCACGGACGACGACGCCGCGGCCCGCTGGCAGCGGCGACGCGAGGCGTACGTCGCGGATCTGGTGAACCTCTCCGATCTGCTGGTCGAGGTTGCGGAGTCCCGCGGTGCCGTCGACGGATTGAGTTCGTCGACTCGAGGCTCTTTACAGGCGAAAGGACGCGAACAGCCCCAGCTTTAGTACGGTACCGGTGGTCCCCCTCCTTCCGACCGTCCAGCGGCGTCTGAACTCACTTGTCGTCCGAGCGGGGCCGCTGTAAACTCCGGTCCAGCGGGTTCGAATCCGCTCTGATCGATGCGTAGACCCGCTCGGCCCATTCGTACGCGATCGGCGAATCCGTCTCGACGAACACTTGCATGAGTCCGGTGGTTTCGTCGTAGCCGCCGATCCCGACTCGCTCGTCGAAGATCGCGAGACCGTAGGGCAACCGGGCGCGCGTCCGCAGCGTCAGGTGGCCGCGTTCGATCGCCTCTCGGGCACGCTCCGGGTACGTTTGAAAGAGTGTTTCGGCGACGTGTGGAAGATAGACGATTTCGGTGTCGGTCTCCTCGAAAATCTGCTGGTGGAACTCGCCGAGAGCGAGCGGGGCCATGTGGGTCGTGTTGAACCCCCGTACGGTCTCGGACTCACTCAGCAGCGAGAGAAACCGCTCGACCGGTTGGTAGGGATCGGTCGGCTCGGCGAGTGTTACCGTCGCATCCACGAACGGCTCGAGGACGAACTCCTGGTGGTCTTCACAGATCACGTCCAGAAGCGGGGCCAGACGGTCGACGGTGTGTACGTTTGCTTCGAACCGGAGCACCTCGTCGGTGACGGCCTCACCCCGTCCGGTCAGCCGGAATCGTCCCTCGGCTTTTTCGACGAATCCCTGCTCACCGAGCCACTGCGTGAACCGGTGGCTCGTCGCTCTCGAGACGTCCAGGCGCGCTTCGATCTCCCGGCGGTCGAGCGGCTCCGCGCGAAGCGCTTCCAGAACCGGTCCGTGTCGAACGATGTCGCCGAGCAGGTCCGTGTCGACGCGGTCGTCCGCAGCGCCGAGTCGCTGCCCGAGGTAGCGTTGATTTCGAGCGTTCTCCAGGACTGCCTCCAGAATCGGGGAGCCGGGGGGCGGGCGTTCCTCGTCGGTTGGGCGATCGTCTTTCTGGAATTCCATGTGGACCAGTAGCTAGAGTGACGGTGGCACGGATAGTAACGGTATCCCGTTCGCACGGTGAGAGACGGTTCACGACCTGAGACGGGCCTACTGCGTCGAACGACGTTCGATAACTGAGGCTAACGCCCTCGGGGCCGATCGTTCGGTATGGACCAATCCACCATCGGCGACGAACGGATCGAGCAGTTTCGGGCTGGCGTGCTCGGGGACGTAATTCTGCCGGACGATACCGCGTACGACGACGCCCGTGGGGTCTGGAACGGGATGATCGATAAGTACCCGGCGGTGATCGTTCGGTGTCGAGGCGCGGCGGACGTCGCTCGCGCTCTCGAGTTCGCCGGCGAGTACGACCTCCGCGTGGCGGTCCGGGGTGGGGGGCACAACGTCGCCGGAACGGCCGTCTGTGACGACGGACTCGTCGTCGACCTCTCGGAGATGACCGGCGTGTGGGTGGACCCCGATAACCGGACGGTCCGGGTCCAGGGCGGCGCGACGTGGGCCGACGTCGACCACGAGTGCCAGGCGTTCGGGCTGGCGACGCCCGGCGGCGTCGTCTCGGATACGGGCGTCGCGGGACTTACCCTCGGGGGTGGCCTCGGCCACCTTCGGTGCAAATACGGGTTGAGCTGTGACAACGTCGCGTCCGTCGAACTCGTCACGGCGACGGGCGAATTCCTTACCGCCAGCCCGGACGAGAATCCGGACCTGTTCTGGGGGCTTCGCGGTGGGGGTGGCAACTTCGGGGTCGTGACCGGATTCGAGTTCGACCTCCATCCCGTCGGGCCGGACGTCGCGACGTGTCTGGTGTTCTACCCCGGTGATCGACTCGCGTCGGTGTTGCGAGCGTATCGAGCGTTCGTTTCGAACGCGCCCGACGCGGTTAGCACGCTCGTCTTCGCGGGCGAACTTCCGGAGGCTGAACTGTTTCCGCCTGACTGGGTTCACGAACAGAAGTTCGCTATCATGGGCTGTTACGCCGGTCCGGCTGCCGACGGTGAGCGCGCGCTCGCACCGCTCCGGGAGTTCGCCGAGCCGATCGCCGATCTCAGCGACACAATGCCGTACGTCGAGTTCCAGCGCGTTCTCGACGAAGACTACCCCGACGGGATGCGATACTACTGGACCTCGATCTACCTCGACGGCCTCTCCGAACCGGCCATCGACCGGATCGCTTACTGGGCCGATGCTGCCCCCTCACCGCTCTCGACCGTCGATATCTGGCAACTCGGCGGTGCGATCGCGGACGTCGATATCGACGACAGTTCCTTCGCCGGTCGGCACGCGCCGTACCTCCTCGGTGTCGAAGCGAACTGGAAAGACCCCGAGCGGGATACCGCGAACGTGGAGTGGGCCCGCGACTGTCTGGCCGACATGCGACAGTTTTCGGACGGGTCGGTCTACCTGAACTTTCCAGGCCTGCTAGAGGACAACGACGAGTTGATGGAAACCACGTTCGGATCGGCTTACGACCGACTCGTTGCGTTGAAAGACGAGTACGATCCGACGAACCGCTTCAGCCTGAACCAGAACGTCACGCCTACGACGTGAGACGACGAGCGGGGACTCGACGTCTCCGTCTCCACTCCGAACTCATCGCGACGTTGCGACCGTCTCCCGAAACCACCGGGTCCCCCGAGTCCCCTGCTCGAGGGCCGAATAGACTCCCGGCAACGGCAAGTGCGATATGTTTCCGCCCGTCCGGTGAACGTTCAGGTCATGTATCAGGATCTGTTACTCGCGACGGACGACAGCGACGGCGCTCGACAGGCGACCGAGCACGCGATCGAACTCGCCGACCGGCTCGGGGCCACGCTCCACATCGTCTCGGTGTCCGAGGACGGCCCGCACAGTAGCGAAAAGCAAGATGCCATGCGCTCGGATACGGAGGGCGAAGCCGCGGAGGCCCTAGAGGAGGCCGAACGGGCCGCGACACAGCGCGACCTCGAGGTGACGACGACCGTCCGTCACGGCGTCCCACAGGAAGAGATCGTCGACGTCGCCGAGGTGAACGCGATCGATATGATCGTCGTTGGCACCGAAGGACGGACCGGGCTCGATCACCTGGTCGTCGGCAGCGTCGCCGAGGAGATCGTCCGAAACGCGCCGGTTCCGGTCGTCACGGTCCGGGATCAGGCGGAGTAAAGCTCGACCGCTTCGTCAGGTGTCCCCGCCGGACAGCAGCGTCGCCCTAATCGATCACTAGCGTCCGATACGCGATCGATAATTAACCGCCGAGCGACCGATAGGTGTCCTATCGTGTTCCGTCGGTTTACGACGATCCACTGTCGGCCGGCGACCGGTCGACTACGCTCCCGTTCGTCGTCCATCTCCCGGCTCGCGTCCGCGGTCCCGTCCCGTGCGGAGGTGGGTGTCCGGTGAGCGACGGTACTCCAACCGCCGTTGGCGACGTTCTTCGGATACTCGTGATCGGCGACTCGCAGCCGGTCGACACGGCGATGGACGCGCTCTCCTCGCAGTTCGACTCGATCTCGCTCGTCAGGGAGCGCTCGGTCTCGAGCGGACTCGCCCGGCTGATGCACCTCGATATTCACTGCGTCGTCGCTCCGCTCGAGGGCGGTTCGAACGAATTCCCGATCGAGAACATTCGCGAGAGGGGCGGCGAGCTGCCGGTTATCGCGGTAGCTGAGGCGGGTTCGATCGACGATGACGACGACGCAGTCGACCGGGTACTCGAGGCGGGTGCGATCGATGTCCTCGACGCCGACGACCCCCAGTCGCTCGTCGCCGCCCGCGTCAGGAACGCGGCCGAGCGCTACCGGCTCGAGACCGCGTCGGTCCGCCGCGACCGATCGATCCTCGAGCGCTCGGACGCGCTCGTCTGGGTGGTCGACGATTCAGCGACGATCGAGTACGCCAGCGCGGCCGTCGAGCCGCGGCTGGGGTACACGCCGGACGAACTCGAGCGGACGCCGCTCACTCAACTCGTCCATCCGGACGACCGCGAGACGCTCACCGAAGTGTTCGATGCGGTCTCGGCGGCTCCGTTCGGGACGACCGACCGCGTCGCCGTCCGGATCGGCCACGGCGACGGCACCTGGCACGCCTACGAACTGACGTGTAGCAACCGCCTTGCGGACCCGCTGGTCGGCGGCGTCGTGCTGACGCTCTCGGAGACCTCGACCGGCGACGTCGGGGCCGACAGCGGCGTTCGGCCGGCGCTCGAGCGCCTCGTGGAGCCGCTGTTCGCACTCGGACCACAGTGGGAGCTTCGGTACGCGAACGCGGCCGCCGAACGGCTGTTCGACGCGGACGGCTCTACGTTGCCCGGAACCGTGGTCTGGGACCTCCTCGACGAAAGCGTTCGGGGAGTGTTCTACGAGCGTTTCCTCGAGGCCGCCGCCTCGGAGTCGGTCGTCGAGTTCGAGACTCCGTACCCGTCGCTCGAGACGCGGCTCGCGGTCTCCGTCTACCCCGGCGACAACGGTGTCACGGTGCACGCACGCGAGGCGGCCGAGGGCGACACCGCAGCTGTCGACCGAGAACGATTCGACCTGCTCGAGTCGATCGTCGACGGACTCGAAGACGGGATCGCAGTCCTCGAGGGATCGACGATTCAGTTCACCAACACGGCGTTGCTCGAGTCGGCGGACGCGGCGACGCTCATCGATCGGGACCTGGACGATGTTTTCGACGACGAGCTTGCGGCGACGATCAGAGAGCGAGCCCGTTCGTCCGTCGTCCGGTGGATGGAGCCCGTCACGGGGACGCTCACGTTCGGCGACGAGCAACGAGCTGTCGACGTGTTCGTCACGCCGTTGCCGGACGACGATCGAACGCTCTGTGTCGTCCGCGACAGGGAACGATCCGCCGCCGGCGCGCTATCGGCGATCGACCGGTCGATCGCGGCGATGTCCGACGCCGAGAGCCGTCCCGCAGTTCGCCAGGCAGCCGTCGACGCGGTCCTCGAGTGCACCGACGCCGACCTCGCGAGTTGGTACCTCCTCGAGGACAACCTGCTCAGGCCGGCGGCAGTCGCGACGACGGCTGTGAGTTCGCCGGTCGGACTCCCGCCGATCGATCGCGACCTGCTCGACCGGATCTATCGGGCGGACGGGACGGACGCCGACGCGGACGCGAACGGGGGAGCGGACGCGAGCCGGGCCGGGCCGACGACCGTCTTCGACCGGTCGGAACTCGAGTCGCTCTTCGCGCAGACGGGGATCCGCGCCGAGCGAATCCTCGCGGTTCCGATCGCCGGACACGGCGTCGTGCTCGCTACCAGCACCGATCCGATGGCGTTCGAGGGGGACGATCGAACGCCGCTCGCGGTCGTCGCGCGGGCAGCATCGATCACGCTCGAGTCGCTCGAACGCGGCTCGACGATCCGGTCGTCCCGCTCGGAACTCGAGCGACTCGAGGGCGTCGTGGCTCGCTGTCGGCGCCTGCGAGCGATCGAGCGAACGGTACTCGCCAGCGAGAGCCGCGGGGAGATCGAGCAGTCGCTCTGTGACGCGCTGGTCTCGCTTCCGTTCGCGGAAACGCCGGGGTCGATCGAACTGGCCTGGATCGGCCACGTCGATACCGGCTCCGAACGGATCACGCCGGACACGTGGGCGGGCGAGAACGGTGCGTCCCTCGAGTCGGTGTCGGTGTCGATGGCGGCCGCGGAGCCGGACCACCCGACGGCGGTGGCGGCTGCGACGCTCGAGCCGGCGGCCGTCGCCGATATCGGTGGCGAGGACACCACACCGAACGGCACGGAGTGGCGTCGACGGGCGACCGAACGTGGCTTTGGGTCCGTTCTAGCCGTTCCCCTCGTGACCGACGAGTTCTGTTACGGCGTACTCACCGTGTTCGCCGACCGGCCGTCCGCGTTCGACGATGTCACGCGGCAGATCTGTATTCACCTCGCGGCCGTCGCCAGCCACGCGATCGCGGCTGTCGAACGGAAACGGGCGCTGCTGGCCGAGCGACTGACCGAACTCGAACTCCTCCTCCGGGAGGACGACGAGCCCCTGTCGGCGATCGCCCATCGACTTGACCGACGGCTCGACGTGCAGGCGGTGATTCCCCGGTCGTCCGGCGGATCGACGGTGTACTGTACCGTCCCAGCGGCCGACGACGCCTCGATTCGGGCGGCCGTCGACACCGTTTCCGGGGTCGAATCCGGCCGACTCGTCGGCGAGCGATCCGAGGACTCCCTTCTCGAGTTCGTGCTCACGGCGCCGTCCGTCGCGGAGCCGTTCGCGAACCACGGCGGGACGTTGCGGTCGGTTCTCCCGGTCGACGACCGAACTCGGCTCGTGGTCGAACTTCCCAGCACCGTCGACGTCCGCTCGTTCGTCAGCATGGTCGAGCGACGGTATGCGGGAGCGGAGCTGGTCGCTCGACGCGAGCGCGACCGATCCACGCGATCCGCTCGCCCGTTCGACGCCGAACTCCGAAGTCGGCTCTCGGAGCGCCAGCTCCGGACGCTCGAGACGGCCTACTACAGCGGCTTTTTCGAGTGGCCACGCGAGAGCACCGGTGAGGCGGTGGCCGAATCGCTGGGCGTCTCACAGCCGACGTTCAGTCGTCACCTCCGACTCGCCCAGGATAAGCTGTTCGCGTTGCTGTTCGACGAGCGCGGCGGTGACGACGAGTCGTGATCCCGCCGCTCTGGCCGACGGCGTCACGGGCGATTTCGCCTCCTCCCGGCGGGTAGTACCTGATTACTGCTCGGATTGTCGATGAATACGCGGTGTAACCGGCTGTTTCCATCGGATAAAAACACTCTGGACGAACGGCGGATGAATAGATATAGCGTATCGGCGGCACGTCGATTTCCTATATAGCGTCTACCACCATGTACTCGCGGTCGAATTTGGCATTCAATGAGCGAGTTCGTGGTAACGAGGAATTACAGCCGCCATCTGCCCGGATGGGGGATTCACCTGTGAGCATCGAGAGTACGGAGTTCGAACACGAGCGGACCAGCGTCCGGTCTCAGGCCGACGGCGGAATCGTCACCCAGCTCCGTCTCGATCACTCGTCGCTGTTCCTGCGCCCGACGCTGCGTCGCGCACCCGACGTTACCGTCGAGCCCGAGTACTGGACGACGATCGGCACGGGCCGAACGCTCGTCTTCTGTAGCGTCTTCGGCGACTCGTTCGACGGATTCGAGAGCGCCCTCGAAATGGACCCGACGATCAGCGAGCCGATTCTCGCAGACCGCTACCCCGACCGACGCGTCTATCGCGTCGAACTCACCAGCCGGGCGATTCCCTTTATTGCCCAGACGGCGGAGTCCGACGGTCGGCTGCTCGAACTCTCGAGTTCGCGCGACGGCTGGCTCGTCCAACTTCAGTTCCCCAGTCGGGACAACCTCGTCGCGTTCAACGACTACTGCCGCGAGCGCGACATTTCGGTGACGGTCGACCACCTACGCGTGTCGGACGACGAGGACGACGGCGTCGTCGCACTGACGGAGAAACAGCAAGAACTGCTCGCAGTTGCCTACGACGAGGGCTACTTCGACGTCCCTCGCGGCATCTCTCAGGACGAACTGGCCGACCGACTCGGCGTCTCGAAATCGGCGGTTTCCCAGCGGCTTCGTCGAGCGATCGGCGAACTCTGTGCGTCGAAGCTGTGCTGACCGTCCCACAGGTCGCTTGAGCGCCTTCTGTTGAGAAACAGGTCGACTCGACGGGTCCGTTTTTTATCGGTTCAACTCGACAGTAATAGTGACTTGTGCGCGAAAAGGTCAGAATTCGTCGTCACGAGCCGCTCGAGCCGGGTAGCGAGCGACGTCGACTTCGGCTACGGACGGCGAGTCGCCCGGCGGCGGTCGGTTACTCGTCTTCCTCGTCCGGGTCGTCTTTCATCGCGTCGAGCTGTGAGACGAGTTCGTCGGTCGAGGCGTCGGACTCGAACGACATCTTCCCGTCGTGATCGTTCTCGTGAACGTTGACGGCCTCTACGTCGTCATCGTCGTCGGCCGTCTGCTGCTGTTGTTCGGATTCGTCGTAGCTACCAAAACCCATACCCTATCTTTCGCAGTGACTGCCAAAGGTGTGCCGGTTCGCTCGCAACTTCCTGGCAAATACTCTCTAATTCTGATATGAAAGAGTCGGCCCGAGCCACCGTCGTTTCCGGACCCACCCCGAGACCGTTCCTGTGTGCGGTCTGGACCGGAACCGTGGTGTGTTCGAGCCCGGAACCGGTCCGCATATCGACGAAAACCGATCAAATTCGAAGCCAATTCGATCGATTCGTCGCTCGAGTCCGCCCCTTACTTTAGCCGCAGATACTGGCGGTCGTACTCGGGTTCGCCCTGGCGCGGGTGAATCGTGATGAACGATTCCGGCGGCATCTCGGCCAGCCGGGCCGGTAGGTTCTCGAGTTCGTTGTGCCAGCCGACGTCGCCACGACGCGGGGAGATGGCGATGATGAGGTCGTCGTCATCGGTTTCGTCCTCGAGCGTCGGGAGGAGCTGGCCCCAGTCGCCGAGTTCGCTGAACTCGGCCGTGGCGTCCTCTTCGACGAGTTCGAACAGCTGCTCGAACTGGTGGGCGGAGCCCTCCACGACGATCACGTGGAGCTCTGCGCCCAGGCTCGCGGCGATCCGTTTGACGATGTGGACGGCCTCGTAGAACCCTTCGTGGTGGTCGGCACCGATCGGGACGACGACGAAGATCCGTTTGGTGGTGTTGATTGGGTGGCCCAATCGCGAGATCAGGACGGGGAGCGTCGTCCGTTTGAGCACTTGATCGATGATGCTTCCGAAGATCCGGTGGCGGAACGTTGAGGCGGCGTCCCAGCCCATGATGATCTGGTTCGCTTCGACCTCGACCGACCCCTGTACGATTCCGGAGGCGACGTTGTGGTTGACCCGCGTCTCGGTTTCGATCGGGACCTCGGCGGCACTCCCCGCGGCGGCGAGTCCCTCGAGTTCGTCGTTGACCCTCGCGACTTCGGTTTCGGTCGTCTGATCGTCGCTGGGCTGGACGACCGTCATCACGTGCACCGGGCTGGAGCCGCGCTCGCCTTTGATCACGAACGCGAGCTCGAGCAGCCGTTGCTGGAGTTCGGCGTTGCGAGACAGCGGAAGCAGGATGTTGGGATCCTTCGCGCTGTCGTCGCCTTCGCCGACCTCGCGCTCGAGGGCGAGGCTCGTCGCGGCCCGTTCGGTCAGCCACGGACTGATCAGAGCCGTGATGAGCAACATCAGGACGACGGCGTTGAGCACTTCGGAGCCGAACAGCCCGGCTTCGAACCCGATGAGCGTGATCGCCAGCGCGGCGGCCGCCTGTCCGACTGAGAGTCCGAAAATGGCGTTTCGTTCGTTGGCCGTGTACCCCTGAATCGTGGCGACGAGCCAGGCTGCACCCCCCTTCGTCGCCACCATGACGACGACGATGAGCGCGGTGATCTGCAGCGTCTCCGGACCGTCGAGAATGACGCTCGGATCGACGAGCATGCCGACGTGCAACAGGAAAAAGGGGATGAAGAAGGCGTTTCCGACGAACTCGACGCGGTTCATCAGCGTGCCACCCTCCGGAATGAGCTGATTGAGCGCGATTCCAGCGACGAACGCGCCGAGGATGGGGGCGAGTTCGAGGATCTCGGCGAGACTGGCCGCGGCGAAAATCGCGACCATGACGAACAGGAACTCGAAGTAGCTCTCCTCGCTGAAACTCTGGAAGAACCACCGCGAGATCGGCGGGATGACGAACCAGGCGGCCCCGAAGAGAACGACGAGCGCGAGGAAGACCTGCGCGAACAGCCAGACGGTGAGTTCGCCCTCGACGGCCCCGGAGACGATCGCGAGCACGACCAGTGCGAGCGTGTCGGTGAAGAGAATACCGCCGAAGACGGCTGTGACGGCCCGATTCTTCGTCACGCCGAGGCGGTTGACGACCGGGTAGGCGAGCAAAGTGTGCGAGGCGAACACCGACGAGAGCAACAGTGCGGCCCACAGGTTATCTGGGAAGAGAAGGGTGTAGGTCGCGACGGTACCGACGATAAACGGGATGAAAAAGCTCGCCAGTCCGAACAGGGCGGCGTTCTCCGGAGCCTCCTTGAACCCCTGTATGTCGACCTCTAGACCGACGGTGAATAGCAGATAGATCAGTCCAACCTCTCCGAGCAACACGATCGCGTCTGAATGTTCGACGAGTTCGAGCGCGCCCGGCCCGATGGCCGCACCGAAGATGACGATGCCGACGATTCCCGGCTGGCCAAGCCGTTTGACCAGCAGCGGGCCGACGAGAAAGATCGCCATCGCGATCGTAAAGACCAGCACCGGCTGATCGAGCGGGAGACCGAGCGCGTCGACGACGAGTGGCGTGTTCATCGGTGGTTCGAACGCTCGTATTCACGGATTTGGCCCCGTCTGCATCGAGGTGTCGCCGGCGGCGCGTCGGGCGACGGTTCCGGCAAACGATGCCACTTTCGTGTGGTTTCGGGTCGGAGCAGCGTAATCGTTGCGAGAAAATGGCCGGATAGGTAATAAAATGTCCTATTTGGAACGACGGATGCGGATAAGCGTTCAATTTGTTCCCGGACCGAGGACGCGGAGCTGCCTACGTAAGTGGTTTCTACGGCATTTCCTGCCATCAATTCACGTTTGTTCGTTTCGATGTGGTTCGTCGTCTACTCGTTCCCTTGCTAACAAGTATCGTGACTAAAACTGGCACGGTTTCGTTCTCCGTACTGTGTCGTTTGGCCGTTGATACTGTTACGTCGGCCTTCCACACTCGAACGCTGTGACGCTGTTCGCTTGACATACTGGTTTTTGCAAGGCCCATCGGACGAACTATCTTCGTACCGCCACCGCAAACTGGACGAATATTCCAAAACCCCTTCCGAACACGTTACTGTATCGAAAATTGATATTTAAGGGTGGATATTCGTCACTGGCTGTTACCCCCTAGCTACCGGGACCAGTAGTCCGTCTATAGTAATGGGTGCTGGTGGGCAGGTCTGTATCATGTCCGTGCACCGTCCCCTCTCTCGAACAGCCCCCATGGACGACCGACTCCCGATGACACGATCACGGCTGTCACGGGCGAACGTTCGCCCGCGTTCGGCCGATGCTACCGCGTGCAGACCGAGCCGTCGTCCCGCTTACTGTGCAAACCGCAACGTCGTCCGAGGGAGCGTCTCTCCCCGGGCAGCCGTTCGGATGGTGAGTTTCTAATGTGTGGAATAATCGGCCGCGTCGGTGATGGAAACGCGCTCGAACCGCTGTTGACTGGACTCGAGAACCTCGAGTACCGCGGCTACGATTCGGCTGGAATTGCCGTCCAGAACGGCACCGGTATCGACGTCCAGAAGCGGTCGGGGAAGGTCGACGAACTGCGAGAATCGATCGGCGATACGGTGCTCGAAGGTGAGGTCGGTATCGGGCACACCCGCTGGAGTACGCACGGCCCGCCGACCGACGCGAACGCCCATCCTCACACGGACGAGACGAAAGATGTCGCCGTCGTCCACAACGGGATCATCGAGAACTACGCCGAACTCAAATCGAAACTGGCCGACTACGGTCACACGTTCACGAGCGACACTGACACCGAGGTCATCCCGCATCTCATCCAGTTCTATCTCGACGACGGAATGGACAACGAGACGGCGTTCCGGACGGCCATCGACGAACTCGAGGGGAGCTACGCCGTCACGGCCATGCTCTCGGGCGAGCACGTCCTCTACGCCGCCCGACAAGGCTCGCCGCTGGTCGTCGGTATCGAAGACGGCGAGTACTTCCTCGCCAGCGACGTCCCGGCATTCCTCGAGTACACCGACAGCGTGGTCTACCTCGAGGACGGCGACGTCGTCATCGTCGACGAGGACGGCGTCGAGTACACCGACCTCGAGGGCAAACCCGTCACGCGCGAGCCCGAGACGGTCGAGTGGGACCCCGAACAGGCGGGGAAAGGCGAGTACGACCACTTCATGCTCAAGGAGATCTACGAGCAGCCCACGGCGCTGGCCCAGGCGCTCGAGGGGCGAATCGATCCTGAAAACGGACGGATCGCCCTCGAGAACTTCGAGCCGGGGACGTTCGCGGATATCGACAGCGTCCAGTTCGTCGCTTGCGGGACGTCCTACCACGCGGCGTTGTACGGCTCGCTCGCGTTGAAACAGGCCGGCGTCCAGTCGACCGCGCTGCTTGCCAACGAGTACAGCGTCTCCGCGCCACCGATCGACGACGACACGCTGGTCATTGCGGTCACCCAGAGCGGTGAAACGGCGGACACGCTGACCGCGATGCGACACGCGAAAGCCGAGGGCGCGTCGACGCTGACGGTCACGAACGTCGTCGGCTCGACGGCCGCCCGCGAGGCTGACGAGGCGCTGTTCATCCGCGCCGGGCCGGAGATCGGCGTCGCCGCCACGAAGACGTTCTCCTCGCAGGCCGTGATGCTCACGCTGCTGGGCCAGCGCATCGCCGCCGACCTACACGGCGAGGTGCCCGCGAACCTCGAGTCGCTCCTGCCGGAGCTCGAGGCGATGCCCGACTCGCTCCAGGCGTTGCTCGAACAGTCGGATGCCAAAGCCATCGCCGAGCGGTACGAGAACAGTCAGTCGTACTTCTTTATCGGCCGCGGACTCGGGTTCCCGGTCGCGCTCGAGGGCGCGCTGAAGTTCAAGGAGATCACCTACGAGCACGCCGAAGGCTTCGCCTCCGGCGAGCTCAAGCACGGTCCGCTCGCGCTCGTGACCCCCGACACGCCGGTGTTTGCCGTCTTCAACGGGGTCGAAGACGAGAAGACGTTGAAGAACGCTGAGGAGGCCCAGACTCGCGGTGCACCCGTCGTCGCGGTCTGTCCGGATGGACATCGGGCCGTCGACATCGCCGACGCCCACCTCGCGATCCCCGAAACCGAGCCCGACCTCGCGGGGCTGCTCGCGAACGTCCAGCTCCAGCTCGTTTCCTACTACGCGGCCGATCTCTTAGACCGACCGATCGACAAGCCGCGGAACTTAGCGAAGAGCGTCACCGTCGAGTAACCGCTCGAGAATCGATTCTGATGGCGCTGTGCGGTCGCTGTTTGTATCCGGCGTTTGCGAACGAATGAGTTCAGCTTCGACCCCTCGGTTCTGTTCGGCTCCCCATTAGCGGCTCGCGTCAATATCGAGTAGGAGCGGTCGCGTCGCCGCGCTCGACCGCCCCGATCGCATCGCTCGACGCACGGTGTGCAGTGATGTCGACGGAGACGAGTACGAGTCGTCGACGCCGTCGGAACCGAAACCACCCCCATAGTCTCGGGTCCACACGGCCTCTTCGGGCACCGACCCGTGACCCGCACTCGGTCGAGTCGGAACCGCCCTGGAGGGTGCCTCGATCGTATCGCCGTCGGTCGCCCCCTCCACATGTGATACCAATTCGCAATTGAATAAAGCCCACACTTGCGATGGACGGTTCACTCGAGCGCCGTGCTCTCCGTATAGAGCGTCGAAAACAGCCGGTCCCGCGCTATCGATCCTGTTCGACGGTTTCGCCGGGTTGCGTCTTCGCGCCGGTCGTCAGTTTCAGTCCCGGCGTCAGGTTGGTGCCGATTTCCGTCTCCGCGCCGTCGCCAGCCACGACACCGAATCGCTGTCGGCCCGTGGAGACCCTCTCGCCTTTGACGGTTACCTCGATGTCGGCACCGTCGCGACGGCGGTTCGAGACGCCCTTCCCCGCGCCGACGGGCAGCATGGATTTCGGCAGTGCCGCGAAGAGCAGCCTGATCCGCGTTCCTTCGCCCGCCGTGGGCACAACGGCTTGCATGTCGTCTTCCTCCCCTAATTTCGCGGATAATTATACGGTTGCTACCGTTGCCGTTCGATTTTCGGGGGAATCGCAGGTGATTGCCGGTCGAAAAAGGCCGTCGTTTCGTCGGTCCGACCAGACTACTTGTCCGGGCGCCCCCGCCGGACCGACCGCCTCACTGGGGCCGTCTAATCGGCCGTGGGGCTACACCCCGGCCAGCGGCGGTCGCCACCCGGTAAAACGGACCATTACTGTACAGAAATATTGAATTTCTGCCGAGCGAGGGTGTGAAACTGCTGTTCTCTGGACTGTCTTCTTGCGATAAACAATTCGGCTGAATTCACCGTGACCCTCCTTGACGCGGTATTATGCTGTCTATAGTAAATACCGTTCTGTGGCTACGAGTTGTTGATGTCGACGGAACCAACCGACACGAAGTGGACGCCGATGACGTCCGGCCAGCAAACGACTGCCCCCCGTTGTGTCAACTGTGGAAACCAGGTCACCCGGCAGTTCGCTCGCGTCTTCGGGGACAATCGCGACGTCGTCCACGCCTGTCCCGACTGTGCAACGTACCGTGAGATGAAAACGTCCGACTTCATTCCGAAGGAACAGCGATAACGGTCTCTTGTTGACGTCTCGTTCGTCCGCGTGTCGTCGTCGATCGGTACGGGTCACTTGCTTCGCTCGCGGTGACCGACTGCCGCCGTCACTCGAGCGGCCAGCAGCCGTACGATAGCGCCACGTCCGGCTCTCCGTCCGACTACCTACCACCGAAATCTCGTCGGGTTTCCGCCGACGGATTCGCTCGTTTCGGCTCCTCGTACAGTCGCGTTTTTGCGTCCTATGCTGCTCCTATACTGGTTGTTTGACGTGGAATCGAAGTGGATCCCGGTCCGGCAACCGACCGTTTTCGCTGGCCGTAGTCGTCAGAACCCCGCGTTCGCTTCACGCCCGATCGCACGCGACGGGTGACGGCCGTCGAACGGTACGCCGCGGATCGCACACTGTTTACGACCCCGTTAGTCTCTCCCTATATTTCTGAACTGTCGTTATCGTATATACGACCCACTCGCGTTGGATGCTCACGAGAATGCACTCAGCGTCATCTTCTCACAGCCGACGGTCCGCTCCGATCGGTACAGCGCCTTCCGGACGAACACGAATCGAGTCGTCCACCGATGTGAAGGGTATCGCCACGCGACGAACCGCCCATACCGACACGCGGGGACAACGATGAGCGCGACCGAACCCGACGCCGAGGTCGATGCGGACGATGTCGACGCGGCTGACGGGGATGCCAGCGGTTCGCTGACAGAACTCCCGCCGAGTTCGAAACTCGTCTACAAGGTACTCGAGTACGAGGGGTCGATGACCCAGGAAGAGATTGCCGGCGAGTCGAGGCTCTGTTCGCGCACCGTCCGGTATGCGCTCGGAAAACTCGAGGACGCAGAACTGGTCACCAGTCGCGTATACCTCGAGGACGCTCGGCAGTCGAAGTATCGGATCACCGACTGATCGATTTCGAATCGCCGACTCATTCGCTTATCGGATCTCCGACCGGCGACAGATTCGGCCGCGTGGCAAACGTGACTCGGTCGAGGGCCGCTATCGGTGTTTCTGGTAGCGATCGACCAGGAGGTCGAGTCCGAACGCGCCCGACGTGATCTGGTAGTGCGTTTCGAGACGCGGATTGAACTTCGCCTTGTAGCGGTTGATGCTCGGCACGCCGGCGCCGACGAGATCGTACGTCTCGGCGCCGTCTCGGAGGCCGTCGCGCATGACGTGCCAGTCGAGGAGATCGTTGATCGGCAGATCGATTCCGGTATCCGGTTTGACACCGCCCTGCCACCGATATCTGGTCCGCTCGGAGTCGACGACGAGGATGCCGCCGAGGAACTCGTCGTCGACGCGACAAACGTAGGGCCGGATCGAGCCGTCCGGGAGCTGCTCGTGGATCGCGCGGGCGAACTCGGCGTTCAGGTGGAACGATTTCCCCTGACTCTCGTAGCGATTCGCGACTTGTTCGACGATGCGCTCGACGTCGTCGTTGGTCCCCTCCTCGATCACGTAGGCGTCTTCGTCGGCGTTTCGGACGTTACTCCGTGCGTCGCTGCTGAACCGCTTCAACAGATCCTCTTCGGTGCCTTCGAGGTCGACGACGTACGTATACCCCGGCTCGACATCGTAGCCGTTCCAGATGAACGGGCGCACGTCGTCGAACTCGGCGGCGACGAACTTGGTGTACAGCGGCGAAATCTCTCGATCGACCCACGTAATACAGCCCTCGAGGAAGCGTTTCGTCCGGCGGTCGGCCTTTCGTTGTTTGAGTTTGTCGACGTTCAACAGCGACGGCCCGAGATAACACGACCACGACTGCGGGGCCGGCGAGAACGCGGCGGTAATCGGCCCCTTCCTGTACTCGAAGACCGGAAAGAGACCGACGGCTTCCTGTCCCTTGAAACCGGCCAGTAAGTGCGCCGTCGAACCGGTGTCTTCCGCCTGTAACTGCAGCGCCTCGGCGCGGAAAAACGGATTCGTTCCGTCCGATCGCTCGACGTAGCGATTCCATTCGTCGGCGTCCGCCTCGGCGTCAAGCGTGGTGATCTCGATAGTCATCGTTAGAGGTACCCCAGATCGGAGAGTCGATCCTCGACGGCCGTGTCGTCGGTCGCGCTGATCGGGTCGGCCTCGTAAGCAGGGTAGTCCGCTTCTGTGCTTCCGTCGACGAGGGGGAGAGTCGTTCCGTCCATGGCGGTGTCGACCGGCACGTCGAACAGCGTACAGATCGTCGGTGCGACGTCGAGGATCGTCGCTCCCTCGACTCCGGCTCCGTCGTCGAACTCGTCTCCTGTGGCCGCCACGATCCCGGTCTGCTTGTGATTCCACGGCTCCATCGGCTCGCCGAACTGGTCGGTGCCGACGTCGGCGACGATCGCGTTGTCGAACCCGGCGGGGACGGTTACGATGTCCGGTGCCTGCTCGAGGTGTGGCCCGTCGAAGTACGCTTCTCGGGGTGCGACGACATCGAACATCGGCTCGCCGTCGGGCGTATCGACGGCGGACAGCTGTTCGATCAGTTCGTCCCGAACGGTCTCGTACTCGTCCTCGGGAACCTGCCCGTTCGGCTCCCGTCCCTCGAGGTTGATCCGGACGCCGAGTTCGCTCTTCGACCGGACGTAAGCTTTCGATTCGGGGAAGTCGACCTGTTCGCTTGCCGCACGGATCATCTCGTTCGGAACCCGTTTCCCGATCGGTTCCTTCAACCCGACCGTATCCAGCGCGCTCGCGACCCGTTGTGTCGTAATGCCGACTTTCGCGGCGACGTTCATGGCTCGCTCGAGGACGCTTTCGTCGCGCTCACCTGCGCCGTCACCCTCGAGCAGGTCGTTTTCCCACGCCGCCGACCAGTCGGGCATCCCTTCGCCGCCGCTTTGTACCTCGAGATAGCCTCGCTCTCGGAGGAACTCGTTGACCCGGAACTCGTGGCCCGTCACTTTCCCCATCCCGTGGTCGCTGACGAGCAGGACGTTGTCCGGATCGACCGCCTCGAGCGTCTCGGCGAGCTGTCGGTCGACTGCGCGGTAGACGGCTTCGATCGCTTCCTTGTCGCCCGGTCGTTCGTGGAAGACGGTGTCCGTCTGCTGGAACTGGAGGAAGCCGAACTCGGGATTGACCCGCCGGCAGAGGTATCGAAACGCCTCTCCACGGCACTCGATCGTCCGCTCGTATCCCTCGATGGATCGCTCGGGCGCGTCCGTACTCTGCGGGTAAACGTGATAGTCGCCACAGGCCAGTTTTACGTCCTCCAGAACCCCCTCGGGGTGACAGGGCGGGTCCTCAGGTGCGGTCATCCCGGGAATCAGTGCCCCGTCGAACGCTCGCGGGGGATGCGTGACAGGGACGTTGACGACGACGCTCGAGATCCCGTGATCGCTCAGCAACTCCCACAGCGGCCGTTCCCGAACGTACGTCGAGTTGACGACGTTCCAGTCGTAGCCGTCGAACGACAGAAAGTCGTAGACGCCGTGTTTCCCGGGATTCTTCCCCGTGTACATCGACGGCCAGGCGCTGGCTGTCCACGGCGGGATTTGTGACTCGAGTGGTCCGCTGGAGCCGTTCTCGATTAGCCGTTCGAGCGTCGGGACTTCGCCCGTTTCGAACAGCGGTTCGAGAACGGAGCGACACCCAGCATCGAGACCAACCACCAGCAACCGAACGTCGGTTTCGTCGGTCGAACCTTCCATGCCCAACTATGACACCTACCCCGTTTTTGTTATTTGACTGTTGGATTCCTGTAAGCTCGGACTGTCCTTCGGACAATGAGTCATAGTCTCCAATGTCGATCCCCTGTAAGCGGTGCCTGCGGCACTATCACCCGACAGTACTATCCCAATCACTAAAACGACGTTCGACTAAGTTCTACTCGTCTGGCCGTGTTGGTCCTCACGCGTCCGTCGAAACCACACTCGTATGATCAGTGAGAGTCCGTCGCTATTCGGCTGGTCGCTGTCCGAGCCGCGACGGGCCGGTATTGAATCCTTCTTCGGGCGATATACCGCGTCCGTCACGTTCTACGGCTCTAGCAAGACGGCCCTTCGTGACGGTCTCGCGGGGCTCGTCGATCCCGGTGGAAACGTCCTCCTCCCCGCCTATCTCCCCGACGCGGTCGTCGAACCGTTTCACGAACTCGGTCTCGAGGCTCGGTACTACCGCCTCGAGGAGAATCTCGCACCGGACCTGGCCGATATCGAGCGCCGAATCGACGAGGAGACGGCGGCGATCATGTCGGTCAACTACTTCGGCTTCCCACAGCCCGGTCTTCGAGAGTTCACGGCGCTCGTCGACGAGTACGACTGCTATCACATCGACGACAACGCTCACGCCCCGCTCAGCGTGGACAACGGGACGTTACTTGGTACCCGTGGCGATATCGGCGTCACGAGCCTCTGGAAGCTGCTGCCGATTCCGAACGGGGCGATCCTCTACTGCAACGACGACGCCATCGCCGAGGCGTTCGAACCGTCGTCGCTGGCCGGCATCGACGATCAGCTTCGACTCGCCGATTATCGATTCATCTGCAAATCCCTCCTCACGGATCTGCTCGACAGAAACGCGACGATCCGCCAGTCGGTCGACGACTTCGTTGCCGGGCAGTCGGGCGGAACTGCGGGTCCCCACGCACGATACGAGAACGGAAAAGGATCGATGTCGAAACTGTCCGCGTACGTTATCGACGACGCGGATCCGATCTCGATTCGATCCACTCGACGGGACAACTACCGCGCGTGGCAACGGATCTTCGACGGTCGATCGAACGTCGACGTGCTCTACGAATCACTGCCACCGGGGATCTGTCCGCAGGTCTTCCCGATTCGAGTGTCGACACCACAGCGATTGCTCGCCGAACTCGAGGCGCGTGGCGTCGGCGGCGCTCACACCTGGCCGCGACTTCCCAGCACCGTCCGCGAGAACTCGGCCTACGACGTCACGACGCGGCTGGCTCGAGAGATCGTCGTCCTCCCCGTCCATCAGGATCTCGAGTCGTCGTCGATCGACGCGGTCGGCGAGCGACTGGAGTGGTGACGGTC
>NZ_KB913021.1 GCF_000383975.1 Natronorubrum tibetense GA33
GACCCGCATCACGGAGTTATTGAATCAATGAATCAGTGAAGTACTGATATCGTGAATCATTGAATCACAGACTCAATGATTCAAAGACAGCACCCAAAAAGAGACGATTACACATCTCAGCCCCTCAAACACCGATATCCGACAGAATCGCATTGAGAGAGACACAACTGAGTGTCTGACATGGATTTATGAGTCATTGATTCAATGATCGAACTATGACTGAATCACCTCGTGGATGGGGCGTCACACCATCGACTGGCATCCCTACGATCGCCTTCGGCAACCAAAAAGGCGGGACGGGAAAGACAACCGCGACGATCAACAGTGCCGCGGCACTGGCCACTCGCAACCACGATGTTCTTGCAATCGATATGGACCCACAAGCCGACATGACGAAAGGGCTTGGACTGGGTCCGGGCGACGACAATGATCCATCAAGCCCGAAGAACGACCTCCCCAACACACTAGTCACCGATGACGAGAACCTACTCGACGTGCTCGTCGACAATCCGCGCACGCACGAGACTAGTCTTTCAGAGATCGTGATCGAAGCCGACGAGTACGACCATCTGAACTTCGACCTGATTCCCAGTCACAAGGACATGGGCCTTGCTCGAGATTGGATGGACGATGCGAATGCTCGTCTCTCGCTGAAACTCGCCCTCGAAGAGATGGTTGACGACGGATACAACTACGATTTTATCGTAGTCGATTGCCCTCCCGACCTCTCAGTCCTGACGGACGCGGCCTTCATCGCGGCTCAGAACGTCTTCCTGGCTGCACAGACCCAAGCAACATCACGGGATGCACTTGACGACCTGTGGGACCAGCTGGAGTCCATCGAGGACAACCAGCAGATCGAGATCGCAATCGTTGGACTCCTGGCGAACATGTACCGGGACGACGGTCAGTCACAAAAATTCCTCAACGCATTCGACGAGTCCTTCGCGTCGATGGCGCCGATTTTCAAACTCCCGATGCGGGTGGCGATCCAGCGTGCGTGGGACAACGGACGGGATATTTTCGAATGGGAGGACGCGAACGACCAGCAAGTAGAGCGCGATATCTTCCTCGAGGTTGCAGAAACGATGGAACAGGCGTTCGACAAAACGCAGGTGGAGGTGTAAGTATGCCTCGAGGAATGGATGAGCGATTCGAGGATCCTTCAGACGAAGGGGAGGAGGAGGACGCGGTCACAGACGAGGAGACCACGGAGACGTCGGTGGAACCAGAAGGAAAGGGGCGTGAAACTGCAGCGGCGACTGAAAGTCGATCAGATCAGCAGAGGCCCGCATCCACGACCGATACTGATTCGTCGACCAGTGAGGCAGGAGAGACAGATGACGAACCGCTGAACATCCGCGAAGATTGGGATTCAGCCACAATATACGTTGAACCCGAGCAAAGCGAGGACATCGAGATCACGTTCACTCGCCTGAAAAAGCAACTCAAACGCGAGGATATCACGCTGGAAAAAAACAAACACTTCTACCGCGGGGTATTCGAGATGGCGTTTGGCGAGCACCGGGAGGAAACGAAAAAGAAGATTCGCGAACTTGCAAAAGAAGATACCGATCAATGAATCACTGATTCATAGAATCTCGGAAGTTACGAAGAGGAGCCGATATTTGTGGAGGAGACTACGAGGCAGGATCTGTTTCATAAGAGTGGTTATGCATTTATTGCAACCGAGGCTAATGATCAGGTGGAATTCCCCGGAATGAGGTACGTCTCAAACTCCGAACTGTCAGCAGCGATCGGAATTGTCAATCCTAAATCTGGCGCGAAAATGAGTCCGAGAGTAGAGAGACTCTTCGCCCAGCTAGTGAAAACGCTGTGGAATATTGGGTTCTTCAACGGCCATCTCGGGACCCTCGAAATCTTCGGGGTCCGCAATCCATTTCGGACCGATAGCCTCTCGCAACGTCCGAACCTGCTCGACCGCCCTCTGGAGATAGAGATACCGGCCTGGGTTAACGTGCAGTCTACCATAGTCCAGCTACGGCCAACGATATCGCCTGGATTAGGAGATGGTTTGCGATGATCGATCCACTCCCAATAATCGCATATCAAGAGGTAGAAGAGCAGACTAAGAAGCGGGCTGATGAGTTGGCTTCCACTCTCGGAGACCCGATCCGATCGGACGTCAATCTCAGCCGGCTAAGGGAGCGGCATGCGGCGGCACTAGAGATAACAGAGTTAGCCAAGTCCGAACCTGCCGCAATTATTCCACACTACGCGATTTTCGTTCATGCGCTTAAGGAGGAACTCGCTCACGAGGACATTAACCGTTCGGCAGCGACGGCGATGTTTTACGGGGCTGTATCCGAGGAGATCCAGCTACTACTGACTGATGCAATCGAGACAGTTTCGATCGAAGCAGTAGTGGCCCAGTACGAGGAGTCAGATGAATCGATGTCGTCACTTTTCAATGTTCTTGCACGGGGGGTTACTGAAGGCGGCGAAATCGGAATCATATCGAACTCACTTCGTGCGCTATGTGGGTTTGCGAAGTATCGGCCAAAAATGGTCGCGAAGGCCATAGCCGATGAGGGAGACACTTCCGCCGTTCTTAATTTGCTTACACAGATTCTCTATGCTGTTCTAAATCGAGACTCTGCCTCGCCGTTCAGCGGCGTGAACAAGCGAGGATCGCCGGCGTGGTGGGCACGCCTCATGGCAGTGATCACGGTTCAGTACCAGCACCCGGATCACCTACCGTCGACACATCAATTTCGGACGCTCCCGGTCAGGCTGCAGAGCGCGGATGACACTGCGATAACTGTATTTGGAGATCTCCTCGAACGAACTATGCCGTCCCGCCGCGAAGTAGACTTGGTTCGAGAATCGGGTTGGGAATCGACTCCTGTCTACACACCGGTTCCGGATTCGGTCAAGACCCAACCTGTCGAATTGGGGTCAGAGAAAACTACCGAAGCGTCCGATGAGTATGACGAATCAAATCCGTCACCGATCACACAAATCCAACAGAACGGCCCCGATTCGGATGCCGCAGAAGCATTCGGAGAGGCCATCGCGGCGTGCCCGCAAGTAGTACCCGATCCTCCGTGGTCGCTGATCAATCATGTTCGGGAATTGGAACAGCGACAGAACGCTACTCGCGCACTCGGTGGTGTCGCAGCCGTAGGTGCTGAAACCCCCTCTGAGCAGATAAAACTGGCAATCCGGTGGATCGACGCGACTGGAACAATCCGGTGGCGCCAACCCCGAGAGATGCTCGGAGAGATCGTCGCCGCGCATGGAGGCATAATTGAGATCCCGGATCCCATCAGGCCGCTTGTAGAGAAAGTTAGAACCGGCGTTGGACAACCCCGGGTTGATGCAGCGTTAGCACTCGGTGTGGCAGTTTATGAGAGCGGAGATCCGTCAACCGCTATCGATCCGACACCGGTACTACAGCGGTATATACGCGAGGAACAGCCGTTCAGCGATGCTGCCGCAAAAGGACTAGGGGAGGCGGTCATCACAATGGATCCACAAACGTGCGCCGTTTCGGCGCCATCAATGGCGATTGAACACATTCGTGGGGACATAGGCCGATCGCGAAAGTTCTCAACGCGGGCTCTCGGGCTCTCAACGACAACCGACTCTCCCGCCGACCTTCCAACAGGGCTTGTGTTACAGGCCCATACCGGAAAGGGACAGGTTCGATGGATCGCCGGACGAACCCTTGGAGAACTAGTCTGGATTTTGGATATTTCCAGTGACTCTACGCCGTGGCCCGATCCTTTACTTGAGCAATTACGTGGCGTTGACAACTCGTTGCGGGTCGAGCATGCCGAGTTAGTCGGTGTGGCTGTCGCCACCCTGGAAGTCGATGCACATGGGATCGATGAGCCCAATCGGTTGGGCAGGCACAGATCCGTGATGACGGAGGTTATGGACGTCGAAGCGGAACCAACTGATGATCCGAGCAGACTAGCTAGATCTAAGCTTTCCGGCCCTGATCGCTTACTTTCGTATGTACTGCTCCGTGGGGGGCCGGCGCGGCACGATATGCAAGAAGTAGCGGGAGAGTTGGCCGCTGCCGAAGCTATTCCGGAACATACTCCCGCACTCCTTCAACCCCTCGTTCGTCAGACTGCCAATGCGAACAGTTGGGAACGCCACGACCTCGCTAGAACGCTTGGCGAAGCGGTTGCTATCACGTTTGGTACTGACTCCGGATTTGGAGTCATTTATACGTTGATGCGACAGGTACGGTGGTGTTAAGTTAGGAACGAGGCGGTCGAAGATTCGGATGCTCATGGCCGAAACCGACCGCCTCACCGAGTCTACTGACTGGATTGACTTGGAGTTTGTGCAGCGAGAGCGGACACCCCGCGAGATCATTAAAAAGGGTATTCGCCACCATTTGGCCGGATTATCACTTTCGAATACAGTTATTCTTCTCGAGGAATTGGGTGTCGAGCGCAGTCGAACAGCAGTTCATAACTGGGTGCAGAAGGCAAATCTACAGCCGAAAGGCGGTGAGAGTCCGGATCGAGTTGCGGTCGATCAAAAGTCGATCCGAATCAACGACGAGCAGTACTGGCTGTACGCCGCAGTCGACCCAGAAACCAATAGAATCCTCCATTCACGGCTGTTTCCGACGTATACGATCGCAATTGCACGAGAATTTCTCACTGAGCTGGTCGAGAAACATGACGTCAAAGACGCCGTGTTTCTCGTCGACAACGCCGATGATCTCATTGGTGGACTCCGTCAAGAAGGCCTCAGCTACCGAATCCAACCACACGGCTACAGAAATCAAGTTGAACGTGTCTTTCGTGAGGTAGAACGACGAACCTCTTCGTTCTCAAACTGTTTTAGCCACGTCGATCCAGCCACCGCAGAAACGTGGCTACAAGCCTACGCCGTCTGGTGGAATCATGTCTAAGTTAACACGACCACAGGTACAGACAGAAGAGGGAATACTTCGAGATCAAGCGTCTCAGGCGCTTGGCGAAGCGATTGCTGTGTTCGATGACTCTCATCAAAGTCCAGGTTTGGAGAGGACCCTCGCCAATGCTATCCATGATGCAAGCGGGGTGTCACGGTGGTATCTTGCTCGGGCATTAGGGGAACTTCACGCGGCGATAGACAGACCGAACACAGCCCCTAATCCGATGGAGGCACTTATCGATGAAGCAACTGATGGGGATGAGATTGAGTGGTCAGCAACTGTAGCAATTGGGGCAATAGCGATGGTTGATCCCGACGGGACGGACTTCGTATCAGCCGTTCCCGACGATTTCATCGCTGCAGTTGATCCTACGGGGAAGTCCGATTATCGAGCCGCTCTTGAGGCGATTGGTTCTGTCGCGCTCGGAATAGGCGACACGTTCGTTACGAAGACCGTGACCGACGCGCTTGAGTCCTCAACAAGAGAGAAACGAGCCGAACTGTTGCCGATAATAGCGGAGACGGAGGTGTTCTCTCCCGATGAGTTCTTACAACTACTTGCCGATGCTGACCCCGCCGACAGCAGGCAGGAGTTCAGGACGTACTTCGATTCTGAGATTCGAGATCATGTGGTTTCGGCACTTCAGGCGGTGTCAAGACAAGCAGGAGCCAGCTTGAATATGGATTTGAGGCGTTCCTTAGAATCAAACTTATCATCAGAAGAGGCGCATACGCTTGATCCCGCAACACGCCTCGCAATGGTGGATTGCTTAGTGGCATATCCAACAGCGACTGCAGATCGTAATTATGACATTAGCACCCGCTGAAATCCCCTTTCAACACAGTAACACGGGTACTGCGTACATCGGCACCATCAACTGTTGGGCCTTCTAGATCTACGTGGGAAAGTATAACCCGAATGAGACGAGTCTTTGAGAGATAGCTCCACGAAGAGTCGTCCGAGGTCAACACTCGACAGATCCGCACCGACGAGACCACTGTCTCGAAGAGATGCCCCGCGAAACGTGGTACCGGACGCGTCTCCGCCTCGGGTACTGTCGCGACGTCTGCCAGGAGTTCGGGATAACCGTCGGTCTTCCGGACGATCGACGTGATGTTCTGGAGGGCCGATTCACGGTCGAGAACCGTCGACGGTGACCGGGTGGCGTCGGGTGCCAGCCCCGTGCGAATACGGTCGACAGTCGCCTCAACGTCTTCATCTAGTGGTGTCCCGTTGCGTCGTCTCCATTGGGGCTGTCACGTCGGTCGCGGGTTGTCGTGTATGTGGCTTCAACGGCCCGCTGCGCCAAAGGTGTCGTAGTCGATCTGTGCGGTGACACGAGGATCGGCGCCGGCACTCACTATCATCTGGCCGTCCAGAGAAGCACGATTGAGATGAAAAGCGCGATCAGGGAGCTGAGAGTCGCAAGACGAAGTACGACCCTGACAGCGTCTGACCGTGCGGTCGCGGGCCGTAGGTCGCGTTGTCTGTGATCACCGCGCCAGTGACGGATCGCGACCGTGACGATCAGCACGAATGCGGACACAGCCACCATCAAGCCCTGGGTGAGGCCACCGACGCCACTCACGGCATCCACCAAATACCTTCCCAGCGGTGCTGGATGGGCCGCGATGAGGTCTCTCACCGCAGCCCTCCCATGCAAGGCCGTACGCCGAATTACGTCGGCACCGGCGACACCACCCACGACGCCGACGACTAGCCCGATAAACGCGGCGAGGACTGCAATACCAGCCTGACGGTAGCGCGCTCGGCTACTGTCGACGACCGTCAGGTTCGAGGACTCGGCGAGACGTTCAGCCAGGAGTTCTCGGAGGACGCTCTTACTGGTCTCGACGTCGATGGTGGGATCGTTGACCGTTTCACGGTATGCCACATTCAGGTCGTCGACCGCGTCGACCAGACGCCCACGGACGCGTTCCCGCTTGACGTGATCGAGCTCGTCGTCGATCCGATCTTGTGTCTCGGGGAGCGGCTTCACCCGACTGTCCGACGGGAGGTCGCCGTTCGGGTGGATGACGATATCCGTGTCCTCGACGGTGTCGACGCGGCCCGCTTTCGAGACGGCGATCGTCACCGCCGAGTCCGCGAGCGCGGACACCAGAAACGCGAAGAATCGTGCTGCGTCGTACGTCGACTGAACAGTAAAGTCCAGCCCTGCGCCGTCCATGGACGAGGCAGTCACGTCCGTCACCGACTCGGTCGATCCCCCTCCGTCGGTGGCGTGGTCACCCGTGCGTTTGGGCGGAGCACTTGAATCTGCATCCCGATTCGGGGCGGCCTCCAGGTCGTCGTCGCTCAAGACGGACCGGTCCCGACCGACGATACCACCTCGCGAGCACTCAAGGCCGATGCCGCTAGTGAGGTCACTCAGCCAGCCGTCCCACGACTCCTCGCGGCCGCCGTCGACCAGCCGGCGGATGGCGTCGCATTCGGGCTCCGCGACGGGGAGCGGGTCAGCGCTGAGCCCGTCGAGGGCCCACCGCGAACTCGTCGCATTGTCGGGCGGAGCCTCCGCGACCGAAAACTCCGACTCGCTGCCCTCCTCCACTGCTGGCCTGACTGCCCCAAGGTCGATTCCGTCAGCGAACGTGCACTCGACAGTCGCCTGTACCGGGTACCCGAGACGGCCCTCGAAATAACTGCAGACGACGTTGGCTCTCGTGTCCGCGTACAGCAGGACCACCCCTGGGTCGATGTAGTCCAGTTCGCCGGGGTCGTCGGCGAACATCTCATCGCCGTCGTTTCGGAAGACGCGCACGTCCGGCATCCTACGCGTCCCCCTTGATGCGCTGGAGTAGCGATTGGGCGCCGTTGACGTCGATCGGACGCTCCGGAACCGGCTCGCCTTCCGCCAGGGACGCGTCGTGGTCGAGGTCGTAGTAGACAGGGTAGACGCGGTCGACCTGGGCTTGGTTCACGAGCGCCCCCAGCTTCTCGCGGCCCTCGAGAGACTCGAGCAGGTGGTAGTTTACCCAGTCGAAGAACGGCAGCCGGGTGTCGACGGTCCGATACAGCTGATAGAGATAGTCCGCCTTCGTCACCACCAGCACGACTTCCTTCTCGTCGAGCATGCTCTGATCGAGGTGCCTGATCAGCTGCACGTACGTGTCGAGGTACGACGCGAGGTCGTCCTGCGTGTCGTAGTCGCCCTCGCCGTAGGGGACCTCGGGGACAAGGCTCCCAGCGTCGACGATGACACACAGCGTGTCCGAGTGCACGATCTGCTTGGCCATCACACGCTGAATCTCGTCGGAGTCCAGCCCCTCGGCTTTCTCCGGAAGATCCGGTAGACCACGCACGGACTCGTAGGTGTAGACGAGCCACTGCAGGGAGAGCCGGGAGTCCGGGGCGAACGCCTTCACGTACTCGACCAAGTTCTCGTCGACGTACTCACCAGCGTAGTCGAGGACGTCGACCTGGATGTACTCCTTGAACAGTTCGCCGGCTCTGGTCCGGAACTGGTGGAGGTGGTACTCGCCCTTCTCCGTCGGGCCGGTGTACCCGTCGCCGCCGAACCCGTCTTCGTCTTCACCGCCGCGCAGCGATCCAACGAGCGCGGAGAGGGGGCCCGAGGGGCTCAGGCGCGTGTTTCGTGCACTCTCATCGGCGGCGATGTTGAGTGCTGCCGCCAGCATGGTCTTGCCGGCCCGCTGGACGCCGACGACGAACACGTCACGCTGTGCCTTGTAACCTGTGAACAGGTAGGCACCCGTCACAAGGACGGACGCGGCGATGAAGTCAGTGAACAGGCCTTCACCGACGAATCTGACCTGATTGATTGCAGCGACCTGCATGTGGCCGTCGACCAGCGCCTCCCCCGACGTGTACACCAGATGATGGTCGACGAAGCCGATAGTAACGATCCCCGCGACTACCCAGAACAGAGCGGTCGTCACGGCCCGGAACTCGTAAGGCGGGTTATTGCTTCGAAGTCGGCGGCCGCCCGCGAGCAGGAAGGATGCCGCGAATCCGGCTGCGATCACGGGCGCGTTCTCGACCGGGTACAGCGGATACAGAACCCCGTTGGAACGGAACACCGTCACGGAGATAGCCGAGGCCACCGCTAACAGGACGCCCTGGATCCGCTTGATGTCGTCTAACAGCAACAGCGCGACTAGCCCTGCGTACGCACCGAGCCCGAACAGCACGAACTCGCCGTGGCTGATGCCCGCGAGTTCTTCAAACGTGACGACCGCCGTCCGAATGAGGCCGTCGGACTGCCACGCCGCACTCACCATCCTCGTGACCGTCGGCGTCACCACTGCGATGATCGCCAGGTAGAACACGAGATCAACTTTCTCCCAAAACTCTGCGAGGCCCTTGTGGTCGGCCTCTGGTTCTTGTGGGTACTGCATGCACGACTGGATTCCGGAGAAACCACCCTAAAGTAGGAGCTATGACTACACGTTTCGTAATGTGAGAATGTATGTTGAGTTTAGATATGGACTTGAAACGCGCCATTGTCAATGCCTTCCGTCACATTTTGCGGGAGTTGCACTGCTACCCAATTCGATCAACAGTGAGATGATCCGTACCCTTGATTCAGTCGACAACACGACGCCGATATCGTAACCGTGCCATAGCCCTGCACGGTGTAGACGCCGACAGACATACTCTCGTCGACACCACTAGCGGAACTTGTGTGTGATCTGGTCTATATTAGCCTTGATATTACCCCTGTGCTTTGCTCGCGGGGATGTCGCAATGCGGACTGAGACAGCTGATCTCCACAGATTTGTTCCGATTCAGGGCTTGATTACGGAGGATACGACGGGCAACGCTATGCTCCAGAGTCAGTGCCGGCCGGTAGGGGGCTAGCGTCCCTGTCCAGCGCCATACAAACTTGGAGTGCGCATAGTTTATGTTCCGGAGCGAGTCGATTCCTTGCTAACGACCGCTGGAATTGTATTCCAATTCCTTGGCCGTGGTGAATCGCCATACGGCGGTTGATTTCACTGCTTGATGGCACGCTTAATGTTGTAGACGACACACATCAGGACGATTTCACGGAACTCCCGATACCAAGATCGCGCACGCACGGCGTTGCCGAGCGTGCGCTTGTTCACCGAGAAGACAGTCTCAGATAACGCCCTCTGACTGTAGAGAGTTCCATCGATCCGCGCGTTATGCGCGTGATCGATGGGGCAAAACTCACGATGCTTGATCAACGGTCTCACGTCTTCTTCCCTCATTTATCGCGTAATTGCTGCCAATCATAGCCTTTGTCGGCAGCGAGGCTGTGCAACTCGCCCACGTTTCGGCGGGCGAGTTGCCAGCCGATCTGCGTGTCGTGACGTTTCTCAGTTGTACAGTGAACGTCGAGGATAGCTTGTGACTCGGTATTGACAAGTGCGGTGGTTTTGAGCGTCTGAACACGATAATTCGTCCGACGGCAGTAGTGTTTGCTCGCGTTTTCGCGGTCGAAAAACGTCGCGTCCATCGCAGCGTGACCAGATGGCTCGTGCAGCTGCGCCTGTCGGCGCAGCAGCACTCGCCAGACCGCCATCTTGATCCTGTCAAACGCCTTCACTAGCGTCGAGTGGTCTGGGAGATCGGCCTTGAAGGCCGATCTCCGCCAGTATTTGTGGCATCTCGCTCAAGAGATCAAGCGCTTCGCGGTAGGACTTCTCCAAGTAAATCCGCAGACAATGCAGCGAAACGACCGCATAGTCGGCGAATCCGCCGCCCCGAAGGGTGGCGGATTCGCCTCGGCCACCAACAGCACTTTTAGCCAACGTCACCACTTTCCCAGTGAAGCGGGAAATCTTGGACATAGAGAATCCGCCGTTTCCCGCTTCAACTCCCTAGTTCTGACGGATCAGGTCGGCGCTGTCTAGCGATTCACCAGAGCCTATTTATCTCAACGTGGTTTGTGCAGTCGGCAGAATTCTCATAGATGGAGACTGTGCTCCCTACGGGAACCCGTTCGGTTCCTGCAAAGCGCGTCGTGGAAACAGGAAGCCCCACCCTCAAGGAGCGAGCACAAGCGAGCGAGTAGGGTGGGATGGTTCACTAGGGTTCGCAGCAGCCAGGGGAAGTGGCGATACGAACCTGCGTGAACACCATCGATCGTCCGATTCAATTGTGTAGAATTTGTTTGAAATACGTTAAGATGTGAGATTCTGCACCGAGGACACCGGACGCAGGATTAAGATCTGCTGGCCGCTGCTGTGCGGAATTCTGTGAGACGGTCCACGACATCGAGTCGTAGCCTCGCACGAGACGGCGAGCGGGCGTGGTCCAGGAGGAAAGAACGCCAGGCCGCTGCTGGCTCGACCGTGGTCGGTGCAAGTATGGCGAGCGCGTGAAAGACTGTTTCGAGCGTTTCGTCCTGCCATTCGTCGATGATCCGACTGCTAGCCGCGGTATACCAGACCTGCGAGACACGCATCGAACCGATTTGCTGCAGCCTATCGACTACAGCTGGTTGTTTGTCTCGAACTTCGAGTATGTCCTGAGTGGTGACAAGGCGCTCCATAACGAGCGTGTTTAGTGCAGTTGCTGCTGCCGGCGCGGCACCCGTCGAGCGACCCCGAACGGACCTACCGACCCCAATTCGGACATCTGGTGGGCGCTCTACGAGCAGGATACCGAGGAGCTCCCAGAAGCAGGGGAGTGCAGCATCGGACGGGAACTTCCCGTTCCTTGTAAGTGCGTCGATGGCATGGACTGCAGCCGTGCGTTCGTCCAGCTGAGTGGAACGGCAACCGAACTCGATAGCCGGAACGAATTCACGCACCCAGTCCTGAGGGAATCGGTTTGCGGTTGCACAGGCAGCGAGCAGATCGAACGCCGCCCTCCTGAGTTCTGGTCGCGTACTCCTGACGCTCCCGGCAAGGGGCGTTATGAGCCGTTCTGTGTCGACCGAGAACCATGCGCCGTCTCGGAGGAGCGGCGAGAGAGCGTCGAACGCTCTGGTCCGAGACTCCCCCTGGGTTTCAACCGCGGCTTTCTCGAGTGCGTTCACGACCGCCTGAATCTGCGCCATTTGATTTGATGCCTCGTCGACGAGAGCGGTGAGACACTCGGCGACGGCCTTCGGGGAGTACGTGTCCTCACCGTCGACAACCCGTTCAAGCGAAGCGAGCAAATGCCGGAGTAACAGGTCAGTATCCATCGTTGATTCGGCGAGCCCCTCGACCGCCTGCTGCAGATAGTGTCTCGCGAAACCGTTGAGGCCGTCCTCGCCCTTGATGATTTGCTCGACCAGCCCGACAACCGACTCTCTACACCTGGACACCGTGGCAGGTGATGTTGATTGCACGAGCGTCGCTAACGCTTCGGCGGTGACGTCGGTGTAGTGCGTCGACTCCGCCACCTCATTCAGCAGGGCAAATAGCTCTCGAAGTTGTGATGGGGGCATGTCGACAGCTGAAAGGAGGCCGTCGACAGCGACTGCGACCTTGATCGGTGCTCGGGTCTCGTGAGCAGTAACCGATTCAGAGAGGAGGTCGATAACGACCGGTACGTGCCGTGCGGTCAGACACTCACTCTTCACGACGTCGACAAGCAACTTCGCGACGTAGAACGCATCAGTATCGGGGTCGTTAGTCTCGAACGCATCGAGTTCGTCGAGAATCGTCGAGAGGTGTGCTGCAGTTAGTTGGTCATGCTCTAGAACTGCCTGATAGCATTCGAACACGCCACGTCGCGACATCTCCGTTGCGCTCGCAAGACCGAATTCAGGGGCCTCGAGAATTGTCTCGGAGACAGTGGAGGGCACGATACCTGCCTCGAGTAAGCCTTTCAATCCGTTGGCGACGACCCACTGCCAGCCTTCGTCCTTGTCGGAATTGCTATCGAGTAACGAGGAGACAACACCTTGGACGCGTTCTGTGGTGACGATACCCAGTGAATCCAGATCAGTCAGTACCTCTGCGGCACCCTCTCGGATACGTGGGTCCGGACTCGACGAGAGGCGGTCGACAAGCAATGGAATGATCTCGTCTAGCGTGTCCAGCTCCGGTGCTTCCTCTGGGGAAGCCAGAACGTCAGTACAATAAATCAAGATCGCCCACGCGTAGAGTTGCGGATACTTGGAGTCAGCAGCCTCTGATACGACCGTCGATGCGGTATCTGTGGCTGGAAACGTCTCGGGTGTCTGTCGTGCGACGACAGCCAACAGTCGAATGATAGCCGACCCCGTAGGCGTGTTCTCCTCGGGGTCGATTTGACTCCAGAGGTCGACCGCACGGGTAATCGTCTCACGTCGGATAGTCTTGGGCGTTCTGTTCGGAGCCTCCACAGACAGGGCGGAGAGACTGCGAATTCCAATCTCGTCTACGTGTTGATGTGATATGGAGCCTTCCACGTTGACGCTGACTTCGAACGCCCGGACAAGTCTTCTCAGCGATGTTGAATCTGCGTCCTCTCGAATGAATCTACTCGTATCGAGCGCCGACAGTGCCTGGGTCGCTTCCAGTTGCAATTCGCGTACGACCGAATCCATTCCGAAAATGTCCGTCCCTGTGCTGGGGGAGAACGTTGCCGTTTCGATGAGAACGGACGTGAGTGACGGCACGAGGCTGGCAGCAGCTGTCGGGTCCTTCTCGTTGAGCTGGCGCGCCTCCGAAACGGCATTCTTCGTTCTGAGTGCGGAGGAAGGCGTAGCACCTACTCCTGATGACACCGCTATTCGTTCGCGAATCTCCTCGATTCGGTCGTATTCTGACGTGGGTTCGGTCATTTCGGAGTCTTCAACACTGGGTTCAAATGTACGAAACCCGTGCACAAGTATCTGAGGCGGCCCCTACGGAGATTGTATCGAGTAGCGGTGCACCGTACCGGTGACTTACCGTCGTTGGTGTCCAGAGCGTCAAGCACGCGTTACGACGAGTGTACCCCACTTGGTGGGTCGTCATAAACTCGATGACAGTGACGGGGATTGTCGTTGCGCTTGAACCATTCGACGCGCCCTTCGAATTGTTGCCGTCACCTGCGAAACCACATCAACGCTGGACCGATTTCAGGGCCTCGACGACCGTGAGTGCTCGACTCTGGACTATGTCGATCTCGTCTCGGAACGCACACGTATCGTCGCCGCAGCTGTTGGTCGAGAGTGCACATAGCGGGCATTCCAGTGGCTGGTCCGGGCGGGGATTGTCAGAGGCACGGTCGAGGATGCTTGCAGTCAAGCGGTCGGTGACGAACGCGCGCTCCCAGACGGCGCCGTAGGACTCGCCGTCGTGGACCGAGTGGCTGGCGACGTATGGGTTGACGAGCCAGTTCGGGTCACCGCCGCGGCGCCGGTAGAGGACGGCGCCGAACCCACCGGCCTCATACGCTTGCGCGAACAGCCACGCTTGCCCGGTTGGGTACCCAACGTTTGACTGGTGCTCGCGAGCAGTTCGGTCGGATGGACACGCGCGATGCGGTTCGGCGAGCAACGGGAGGTCTGCGACGGCGGGCTGGGTCGCCCAGCTGTCAGCGGTCGTCTCCGGGGCGAGGTCACCATCTTCAGTGTCGCCGATGGCACGACGTACCTCGGTGTGGAAGTCAGCGAGCGCTCGGTCCGCGCCCGCGACGGCATCCATGTCAGCGACAGCGTCGAGAACGCACCGGGCCCTGTCTTCGAAATCGCGCGTCGCAAGGATGCGGGGAGCGCTGGGCAGGCCATCCCTCGGATCAGTGGCGCCACGGACATCGACCGGGGGCTGCGCGAAGCCGTTGGTCGCGAGCGGCGGGTCGAGTGCGACGTCGATAGCGATCTCGAACGCGCCGAGGCCGTGGCGGTCGAGCAGGTCGCGGTAGTCCGCAGCTAGTGTCGCGAGCGACCCACCGTGGCCTGCGCCGCGGCCGAGTGTGGCGATAGCGTCGCGAACGGCAGCTTCGTCGACGAAGGTGTTGTTGTCGATGTAGTTGTTCGCGTACCAGTTGACATATACCTCGTCTTCTGCAAGCCAGGTAAGGAACGCGTGTAGGCCGGCGCGTGTGACCGTGCCGAACTCCGCTTGGAGGTCCGTAAGTGCGCGGTCGTACCCGAGGAGTTGACGGGCGCCCTCCGCGAGCGGTTCGTCGTCGCCGACGACCTCGCGGGTCATGCGACAGAGTGCACGTTTGTGGATGCGGAACGCCGCCCCGGCCGCGGTGCACGACCGATATCCAGCGAACACGACGGGGAACTGGAAGACACCGACTGCCGACCCGAGTTCGTCCTGGACGCGCGGTGGGACGCTAAGCGTGTTCAATCCCGGGCTCACCTCGACGCGGGCGTCGGTGTCGGTACTCGCTCGTGGGAGCAGAATGCCATGCCGATCGTGGAACGGAAACTCGAAACTCATCGCGACTCCGGCCGCCGAGACGACGGCTCTGTCGATACCTTGTCGTGCGGCCTCTGGGGGGCGTCGTTGGTGACGTGACCGAACGGTGCATTCAAGAACCCGATCAGTCGTGGCAGGTCGATCCCTGTCACGGTTCGGCCCCGGTCGGTGCGATGGTGTACGTCGCGGTCACGGTGACGCCCACTTCGATGACACCGACCTCGTGGTCGCGTGCCCCGTCTAAGAGCCCGTCGGTGGTCCGAGGCTCGAGCGTGTGCGTCGGCTGGCCGCTCGGCGTTGGCCTGTAGCTCGAACGTGAGCCGGTAGGCCTCCGCGTCGACATGCGCCCGAGCGCAATCCGTCACTTCGATTGTCGGATTCGACATATACCTGCGAGAGGGACAGCCAGGACGGAAAGCTCAGGAGCTAGTCTACAGAACGTGGGGACACAACAGGCCAGTCTGTGCAGCGGTTCACCCGTCTCCTCCTACCCACGAGGTCCCTGCGCGACGCCCGGCAGGGACCACTACATCTCGTTCGAGCCGGCACCGCGACACGCGTTGCAGCGGTGCTTGCGATTGCTGTGGGTCTTGCTGTACCAGAGATACTGTTAGCTGGACCGCTAGCCTTCGCTGCGCGCGGTCGTCGTCACCACGAGCGCTTCACCCCGGGTTCGCATCAGCGAACGAGAACACGCCAGTGTCGGGATCGATGTCGACGATGCCAAGCCCGCGGAACCCGAGGTTCAGCATATGCGGCACGCCCCCGGCGCCGTCGCCGGTGTCGTACCCGAAGGCATGGGAGTGCCCACTGATGGTCGCGTAGACATCGTGGGTTCTTGCGATGAGGGCAAGTGCGACGGAGCCGGTGTGGAGCCCCTCGCGGTCCGTTTCGCGCGTTCCCGTCGAGTGATGGCGGTCGAACGTCGTGTTGAACGGGGAGAGGTGCGAGATGAGGACGACGTTCGAACAGTCGCCGAGGAGGCCGGCGAGATGCTCGTACGTATTCTGGACAGCATCGACGCTCCGGTGAAATGTCTCGCGGTGCTCGGCCGCGATGCCGAGTTCGGCGGCGGCATCGCGAGCGCTCGCTCCGCTGGAGACGACGTCGAAAAGCGCGTTTTCAATAGCGTCGGCGGTCCGATCGGCCACGTACCGGCGTTCGCCCCGCGGCGCGGTCCGCGGATCCAAGGCTGGGAACGCTGTCTGGTCGAGCGCGGGTTCGAGCGACCGGCGTTCGCAGCCCCAGCCGACTACCGTGCCCCACTCGCACTCATGGACCGCATCGTGGCCGCTGGTCGCGTTCTCGAGGCCGTCGGCGACGCGCTCGGGCATCGGCGCGTGGTCGTGATTCCCCGGGACGTACATGACTGGGATATCCGGAATGAACCGCTCTACGAACCGCCGGGCGAGTGCTACGTCGTCCTCGCCGTCGCGATGCGTGAGGTCGCCTGCCACAAACACTGCATCGAGATCGTCCGGCACAGTCATCGCCTCGACGTCGTAGTCGATCGCAGCGGGCTTGAGGTGGAGATCGTTACAGACCAATACGCGCATGACTGACACCTGAGGGCGCACCCGCCTATAGCTGCGGGCGGTGTGTTACAAGTTCGGTACCTCTCGGTCGCCGCTTATGATCGCTCGACGGGCTGAAACAGTTAGTGATGCTCGTATCGATCCTCTCGAAGACAAAGGCGTGGATGCTGGACCACTCCGAAGAAACGGATACCCTCACAGAGCTCGACGAGATAGAGCTCCAGCGGCGAATCCACGAAGCAGAACGAAGGACAACCGAGTACCGGGAGCAGATCGAGTCGCTGCGGGAGCGCTACCGGTCAACCGTACAGCGAGCTGAGCGCGTTGAGGACAGTACGCTCGACATCGTTCGCACGGATCTGGCGGCCGTTTTCAATCGAACCGCGTTCGCGCGAGCAAAGTTAATCGAGGCCATGCGTGCGACACACGCCCTGCAGCGGCTCGCACTTGCCAAGCGCTCCGATATGTCGATATGTGGGGTCGATTTCGATCCGGACGCGTTCCCCACTGTCATCCACGACCCGGGCGACCCGGATCCATCGACGGAGGGGTTCGACCCGGTTCCAAACCTCGAACGGTTCGAGGGGCGGGGCCAGCGCGGACTGGGCGAAGTCGAAGCGAGAGTCGACAATGTGGTGACTGCCGCCCGGAGCGACGGACTAGTACCGACGCTCCCCGAATTGTTCGAAACAGACACCGACGACGAACTCGACGGGTACGTCTACGGTCCGGGCAACGACGACGTTGACGAGGGCGAAGCGGATGCCAGCACTCAAGATCCAGGACCCCCCGACGTCAACGCGGGCGATGACGACAATAGCGTCACTGATGGGGGGAGCAGTTGAGGAGTACGACAATACACGGCGTGTAGTCTTGCCCCGTGGTTTACTTACGATGTGGTTGACCGTGTGGGTATGCAATTAGCGTTGATTTCGGACATTCATGGGAATCTGCCGGCGCTCGAGGCGGTCTTGAACGACATCAACGACGAAGAGGGGATAGATACAGTCGTCTGTGCTGGCGACGTCGTCGGGTATGGACCGTGGCCGGGGGAGTGTGTGGAGCGCGTCCGCGAACGGTGTTCGGTCGTCGTACAGGGAAATCACGACCGGTCCGTGGAGACGCCTGACGAGTACAGTCACAACGAAATGGCGATGGGGGGACTGGACTACGCGAAGCGGGAGCTCGACGAGGAGCAACGCGAGTGGCTCGCCGAGCTGACGCCGCGGACGACCATCGCCCGAGGCCGAATCCAGCTAGTACACAGCCACCCGGACCCGGACCACCGCGGGCGATATGTGCGGCCGCGAGCGTTCCCAGAGATGCGGCCATACCTTGACGAGTGCGACAGCCTCGTGCTCGGCCACACACACGTCCAGCATCGAGCGCATGTCGACGGGAAGCTCATCGTGAACCCAGGGAGTGTCGGCCAACCCCGAGACGGCGATGCGCGAGCGGCGTACGCGGTGCTCGACAGTGAGGACACGAGCGTAGACTTGCGTCGCGTCGAATACGACATCGACCGCGTCATCCAACGCGTCGAGGAGGTCGGACTTCCGCGACGTATCGGGACGCGACTCCTTGATGGGCGCTGACCACCCGCTACGTGCCTTGGCTACCCGCAGTCACCGCGGTCGCGTACCTTCGAGCGTGAGGTAGTCGTCAAGGAGTGTGGGCAACTGAGCGTCGAATGACTCCCGGATGTCCGCGGTGACGCAGGCGTCGCCGCCACAGGGCTCGGCGATGACCGCACAGAGCGGGCACTCAATTCCGTCGAACCGGACTGCATCGACTCCAACGTCCGGGACGTCGTCAAGTTGGTCCGCGGCCGTCCGGATGTCCTCCAGCGAGTACTCGTCGAGAGTTGCGGTCATCTGCTCGGAGACCGCCGAGCCGTCAGCGTCATCGGACGTCTCCTCGCTTGTGTCGGGCGAGCCGAATCCCGCGTCTTCAAGGGTGTCGTTAGCGGTATCTGCTACTTCGGCGGAGCCGTCCAGAGAAGCCAGCCCGGAGTCCGGCCGGGGGTCTGAGAAGGCGTCGTCGGCTGTCTCTGGCGTGACCACGGATTCGAAGTCAACGGACTCGAGTGCGGCTCGGAGAGCGTACACGTCCTCGAACCCTTCGCCGAACGCCTCCCGGACACGGCGCTCGTACTCGTGTCGGCGCACGAACAGCGTGTTTAGGAGTTCCTTCCCGACGAAGTAGTGTTCCCAGAGCGCCTGGTAGCTGTCGACACCCGCCGGAACGTCCGAATTCGACGCCAGATCGTCGGCGTCGACGGCGTGATAGTTGAGCTGGCGTTTGGTTTCGTCGCCGGTCCGCTGGAAGACGACTGCGCCGAACGAGCCGTGCTGTTCGAACGCCTCGATGAGAACCTTCGGGAGCGGCTCCTTCTCGACGCCGATGAGGTCTTGATCGGGAACGTCAGTCGTTGCAGCGGCGGGGACCTCAAGGAGCGGCGTCGGGCGGTCGACCATCGTCTCGTCGGCGTGGAGGTCAACACCATGAACGCGCTCGGTGAGACGACGCCGGAGGTCGTCGGCGTGGAGTTCGTGCACGCGGCCGTCGATGTCGGCGTCGAGCGCAGCGAGTGCCTGGAGCGTCGAGACGAACACGTGGTCGAGCCACGTGTCCTCGTACGCACCGACGTCAGTCCCCAGCGCGGCACGGACGTCGTCGTTCGTGATGCTGTCAGCGTGTGCGAGGAGGTGTTCCTCGATAGCGTCGTCAGCAACCCGATATCGTTCCTTGAGGTCGGCGGCGTCGATGGGGTCGACGTCCAGTCCTTCCACGCGGAGCGAGTCGTACGCGGCGTCGGGGCCGAGCGGTGCGATGGGGTACGGGACGTCGAGCGTCACTTGCGCGACCGTCTCGGCGACGCTCCGGCGTTCGGAGAGCCGGTCGAGTTCCCGCTGTGCGTCGCTGGCCGTCGCATCGTCCTCGGCGTCGGTGCCGGTGGCGTGACTGAGCGCGTGATAGTAGAGCGGGTTGACGTAGAGCGACCCGCCGTCCTCTGCGTGTATGGCACCGCGAGCGATCTCCGTCTGGGCCTTGATCTCGTCAAGCAGTTGCTTGTAAATCTTGTCGGCGTCGTGTTTGTCCCCGTACACCGCCTCGAACGTGTCCTGGATGTTCGAGAGGAACTCCATGTCGCCGTAGACGACGGACAGTATCTGGAGTTTGTCGACGGCTTCTTGGAAGGGCTCGACGACCGCATCGACGGTCTGGGCGGCGATCCAGGCGTCGTACAGCGTCTGGAGGCGCTCGTCGCGAACGCTTGGGTCGTCCAGCGCGTCGTAGAGCGCGTCGATGGCGGCGAGCTTGAGGCGGGACAGCGAGTTCACGAGGCCGACGGACCACTCACCGTGCATGAACTCCTCACGGGAGACGAGCGCGTGGATGAGCGTCATCCCGTAGGGGTCGTCGGCGGCCTCGTTCACGCGGAGCGTGTTCGTCGTATAGTCCGCGCGGGCCCTGACGTGCTCGTCGCCGCTATCTGTGACAGTCGCATTCTTGAACGCGTCTAGGAACGCGGCGAACTCCTCTGTCATTCGTTCTCTCGCTCCTCGAGACGTTCGAGCGCGGCGTACAGGTCCACGGTTTCGAGATCGTGTTTCTCCCGTATTGCTTCGAGTGCGTCTGCGAGCGTCTCGATATCCTCTTCGTTCAGATCGCTCTCGTCGCCCCGGTCAACACCCGCGGACTTCCAGGCCGCACCGGTGTCTGGCTGGCCGACATTCACGCCTTTACTGGCGGAGACACCACTCTTGCCCGGGCCCGCTGTCCCGGCGTCGAACGATTGTGCCAGGGTTGCATCGGAGACCGACGCCGGCCCCGACAGCGTCCCACTGAGGGCGTCCTCGAGCGCAAGCTCGAGTTCTCGCCGTACGTTATCGGGGTCGGCGTCGGCGTTGAGGTGCATCTCGAAATCGGTTTCGGCAAGGGAATCAGCGACGATGTCGGGAACGTCGTCGATGTCGGGGATGTCTCGCGTGAGCGCGGGCGTTCCGAACGTGAGCTTCACGATGTCCTCTGCTTGGGCCTCGCTGACGCCGTGACGCTGGAGGATGTTGTGCCAGACGTCTTCGAGGGACCGTGCTGAGTCGTTTTCCGTGGTCATTGGCATGGTGAGTGGGTTTTGTTGCGTTGTTCGACGTACTAGTACGGTTAGTTCTTCTCGCGCTGGTAGAGCGCGGCGAGCTGGACGTGGTTCGAGTTGCGGTCGAGTGTAACGATGCTGTCGAAGAACGGCATCTGTGCGCTAACAGCCGGGTCAGACGCACCGGAGGCGTCTGCTTGCTGTCGGACGTGTTGTTCGCGAGTAGCGTGACTCGCTTCTGTCGTGAACGTCGCGTAGTCGTCGTAGAGCGCGGCCGCTAGGTAATCCATGAGTTCGTCGTTATATGCACGTTCGAGAGCCTCGGGTTTGGCGACCTCGAGGTTCCGGTAGTCGATGTCGATGAGGATGGCGAACTCGGCGTACTGCTTCTCGAACGCACCGAGCAGGAGTGGCGGCGAGTCGAACGGGTAGTCCGCGAGCCAGTCGTCGTCCGCGTCGTCGGGGCGACCGAACTGGCGGAATGTCACCTTCACCTCCGGGTATTCTGATTCGTCGACGACATCGGCATTCGCCGCGAGGATGACATAGAGTCGTGCGGCTCGCGGGTCGAGATCCTCGCCGTCGAGGTCGGCCGACCCGAGGTAGCGCATCATGCGCCGGACCTCGTCGCTCGCAGCGTGCTCGTAGTATCCGGGCGCGAGCGTCCGAATCATGGGAGCGTCAAGCTGGAGCGGCCGTCGACTCTCGTTCCCGACGGCTTTGACTTTGTTCACGGCCCCGGCGCTCCGGAGATCTGAGACATCGCTATCGCTGTTGATGTACGGACTGAGGTTGGTGTCCCCCCAGTCGGTATCGATCCGTTCTTCCAGTGCTGCGAGGACGTCATTGCTGTCGACCGTGTACCCCCCATCGTCGAGAAAATCGACGAGGACCGTGAGTACGTCGAACGGGCGGCCACCTCCCGGGCGAAGGTGCCAGTCGTAATGTTCGTCCCCCTCGTCACGAACGGTCACGAACCCCATGACACCGTATTTTTGGGGACGTGACCTAAAGCTACCCCCCGTCTCGACGGGGTACCGTGTCGCGTTCGACCGACCGATTCCTGCATCGATACCCATCGTCCTTTCGCTCGACGGAATGACCTCCGGCGAGAACGGTTGATGCGTCGTCGATTCAAGTGTGGTCATCGTGTCGAAGGGTTGCGTCGCCACGTCACCCGTTCTGGCGTCTTTCTACCTCCCCAACACAACATTTAAGGAGGAGAGGTGACCGGTGCTGCGAGAGGGCCGCGACGTCCCCGCCCCTTGCGTATAAAGGCGGTGTTCAGGTGCCTGCCGAACGCGAGGTCGAGTGCCGTGGGGATCATTCGTCGAATCGTGATGTCCGACGCAGAAGAAGCGTTCGAACTGATGACGAACAACACTGTCGAGGCCGTGACGGAGTCGGAACTCCGCGAACTCGCGGCCGACCCTGAGGGCAAGCGCGCGTACGTCGGCTACGAGCCGAGTGGCGTCCTCCACCTCGGGCACATGGTTACCGCGACCAAGCTCATGGAACTACAGGAGGCCGGGTTCGAGGTGGTCGTCCTGCTCGCGGACATCCACGCGTCCCTCAATGACAAGGGGACCTTGGAGGAGATCCGCGAGATCGCCGAGCGCATGCAAGAAAAGTTCGTCGCGTTCGGCCTCGACCCCGAGCAGACCGAGTTCCTGCTCGGCTCCGAATTCCAGCTCGACGACGAGTACGTCCTCGACCAGCACGAGTTCTGCGTGGAGACGTCGATGAACCGCGCGAACCGATCGATGGGCGAGATCGCCGGTGACGACGCCGAGCGCGTCAGTCATGCGGTCTACCCATTGATGCAGGCGCTGGATATCAAGCATCTCGACGTCGACTTGGCGGTCGGCGGGATGGAGCAGCGGAAGGTCCACATGCTCGCACGAGACGTCCTCCCGAAGCTCGGTGAGCCCGCGCCAACCTGTCTCCACACGCCGCTCATTGCGGACCTCGAGACTGGAATCGGGAAGATGTCCTCTAGCGACGGTGTCACCATCAGCATAGAGGATTCGACGATGGATATCGCGGCGAAGGTCGACAAGGGGTTCTGTCCGCCGACTGCGGATCCCGACCCGGAGGAGCAGCTGTCGAGCGACGACTTGCCTGACGGTGTCGAGCCGGCGGACGTCGAGCTCGAGAATCCCGTGCTGCAGCTGTTCGAGTTCCACGTGTTCCCGCGGTTCAACACCGTGACCGTCGAGCGCGACGAGCGCTTCGGCGGGGATGTCACCTTCGACTCCTACGACGCCTTGGAGGCGGCAGTGGAGTCCGGCAATCTCCACCCGGAGGACTGCAAGGCGGCGCTTGCGGACGCACTCGACCGGCTCGTCGAGCTGGGGCGCCGGAAGCTCGCGATCGCGGACTGACGCCCGTCCCTGACAGCCTGGGACAGGAGTCCCGCTGGCCAAATCTACATCACGACAGAGGACAATTGGGGTATCGAACCGCGACGACCACACTCACTCCACTCACTTCACGATTCATGACTGACGACGACCTTGTCGACTGCATCGAAACGGCGAGCGAGCGAGATCGCTCGTTCGCTGGGCTGCGAGCGCGCGCTGCAGCTGCACGCGCCGCGGCCACTGCCCCGCCGACCGACACTGAGACAATCGAGGTAGTCGCCGCACTGCTCGCCGCCGAACTGGACGCCACGGCCGCGGTAAGCGAGCGCGTCACCGGACTTGATGCGATCGCGACTGACATCCAGGCGACCTGTATCGACGCGCTCGCGGCGACGCCGATCGACGATCCGACGGCGGTCGGAGCTGCGCTCCCGGTCCTTGGCTGGGCGACCCACCGCGGTCGCTCCCTCGACGTCCGTACCGCCGCGGCCGAACGCTGTCTGCACGTGATGCTCGAAGCCGACTCGATACCCGCGGATGCGGTGCCCGTGACAGATCTCATGACCGCGTTCGAGGCGGGCGAGAGCAACGTTCGCATCCAGCTCGCAGCCACGCGCCGCGGCGTAATCGGGCACGGCGGCGTCTATGCCGCGGCCGCCGGGCAAGCGCCTGGGACCGCGCCGGATGTCGTGCGCTGGCTGCTGCGGTTCGAGGACTTCGAGTTCGTTAACAACCGCATCTCGTTCGAACGCGGGGTCGCGAACGTCCTCGATACCGCAACCGGGGAGCGCGCCAGGTGTGTCCTCGAAGTCGTCCTCGAGCACCTCGACCACGACGATGCGGACTATCGTCGCACAGCGGCCGGCGCACTTGCGGACGATCCAGAAGCGGTACCGAACGGCCGGATCGAGGACGTACTCGATGCGCTCGCCCGACGATTCGACGACGACACCCGCGGTATCCAGGAGGATGCAGTCGAAGCCGCGCTGGCCCTCCTTGACCGGGCACCCAGCGCTGCCTCGACCACGTTCGAACGTCTGCGTAGCGACGCTCCCGCGGATACGGTGGTCGCTGGCTTGCGCGACTTCGACGAGGCTGTTCCGGCCGTGCAGGCGTCGGCGGTCGACTTCTTGCTCGACGTCAGCGACGGTGTAGCGACCGACTGTACCGCGCGACGACTCGGCGAATACCTTGCCGGCGGGGGCCGCCACCGCTGGACTGCAGTCGGTGCGGCGCTGTTCGCTGGCGCGGCCACCGAGGTCGATTCGGATGATGCCAGAAATGCGGCCGCATCCAAACGTCTGGCCGAGCTCGCTCCGAGTGCCGACTCCGGGGACGCGAACCGTGTCCGTGCGCTCGCGGCCGTTACGACCGGTGCGGGCGTGGAGCCAGTGCACGGATTCGTCGCCCTCGTGGGGACGCCCGGTGATCTTGCGGTGGCCGTCGACCGCGACAGCTGCTTGCGGGACACGCTGACGGCGTGCCTCCGGTCGGCGCGAGCTTCGGACGCGACGTGCCGGCGGCGCGCGCGTCTGGCTGTCGAACTCCTGACGGACGCTTTGCAGGGGAGCGACGAATGGTCCGATTCCGACCTCGAGGTGGTTCAGGACGCCCTCCGTGCAGTCTCCGACCCCGTCGACGCGACCGCGGAGTCGGTGGCTATGCGCGCCCGAGTCGTCGCCCCGGTCCCCGAGTCGGCGGGCGTTCAGGCGCCGTCGACGCTCGCCGGTCTGCTCGGGCACACGGACGTCGACGTTCGGGAGCACGCAGTCGAACTCCTCGCCGCGGGTAGCATCGACGCCGGCGGGGAAGGCGACGACGCCGCACAGGACGCAACAGCTGTTAGCGATCGCTTCGTCGACCGACTCGCCGACGACGAAGATGCCGTTCGGGAGGCCGCCGTAGAGGCAGCCCCATCGGTGCTGGGCACGCTCTCGGTAGCGTCGAGCGTGGTCATAGCAGATCGGTTACTCGAACGTGCGGCGAGCGACGACCTGCGGAGCCGCCGCCGCGCGTTTGACGCCCTCGAGTCCGTCGCCGACGCGCTCCCCGGCGAGCGCATCGAGCGCGTCGCGACCGTCGCACTCCTCGGACTCGCGAGCCATGACTCGGGGACGCGGTCTGTCGCGGCAGACCTCCTCCTCGCCGTGGTCCCGCGCCTCGCGGCCGATCAGGCAGCCGCAGTTGCGGCTGGGGTCAGCGCCGCGAGCGATTCGTATGGCGACGTCATCTTTGACGGCCTCGATATCCTCTGGGCGCTCGCTAGCACTCCGGGGACCGAGGTGGCGGTCGCTCGAGGCTTCGCGCGGACGCTCACCGCGAGCCGTGTCGCCCGCGACCACCTCACCGACGCCTCAGTCGGATTCGACGTGACACACGCGCAAGTCCGGCGGCTCGTCGACGGCCTTGTCACCAAGCTCGCGGCCACGGACGCTGACACGGCTGCAGACACTGACGCGGATGCGGAAGCAATCACCGCGCTCGACGTCGTCGCGACGACGTTGCCGGGCGACCGCATCGAACCGATTGTCGACACGCTTGCGATCGCCGCCATCAGCGAGGACGCGGCCGTGCGGATGGCAGCGTTCGATGCGCTCGAATCCGTCGCAGGGGCTGCTGCCGACGCCGCTCCGCGATCGACGTGGACACCACTGGGACCCCTGCTCGTTCACGACCGACCGCGGGTCCGCCGTGGTGCCCTCCACGTCGTGACGCACGTCCTCAGCGCCGGCGGTGACCCAGACGCGGCAGCGGTCCGGGCCCGCGAATCAACCAGCACGACCGGAGCGTCCCCCCTGGCAGCGACTGGGTCGGACGAGGGTGCCGTCTTACGCGCGGTCCTCGAGGACTGTCTGACGGACGACGAAAGTATCGTGCGCGTCGCGGCGACGCAAGCGATTCCTGCCGTCGCAACCGTGCACAGTACACCCGGCTCCTCCTGGGCAGTCGAGCATCTCTACGAACGGATGAACGACGATAGCGCGCAGGCGCGACTGGCCGCCGTCGAGGGCCTCCGGGACGTGATCGGCCACGCTGACAAGGTTCGGACGCCGGTTCGTTTCCGTCTTGCCGATCTCGTGGCGGACGACCCGAAGGTGAGCGTCCGCACAGCCGCCGTAGAGACACTACTCACGCTCGATGGCGCTCCCTCGCGTGCCGTCATCAACGACGCGGCTGTTGCGTTACAGGACGACGTAGCGACGGTTCGCGAAACGGCAGTGGAAGCGCTCCCCGGATTCGTCGAGCGCGTCGAGGCGTCCCTCGACCTGCGTTCACGTATCATTGTCTACCTAGGCGAACGGATCGAGGACGACGATACGGGGCGCGTGCGACGCGCAGCTGCGGAGGCGGCTGCCGAGGTCGTCGCATCGGTCGTCGACGACTTCGACGAACACGACGCCGCAGGCGACGATCTTTCGGGCAAGTGGCCGCCAACGGAGTGGGTTTGCGACGCGCTCGAGGACGACAATGCGGCGGTCCGCGACGCGGTCGTGGACAACCTCCCCAGTTTTGTGGCCGCGCTCTCTGGGCAGAGGGCGGCGGTCGCCGCACGCTACCTCGTCATCGCCGGACGGGAGTCGGGGAACTACCCGACCGACGCCGACCTCGCAGCCCTGACCGCGCTCGCCAACCACCTCGACCCGACCGCGTTGCCGCCCATCGAGAAACACCTCGTTGCCGCCCTCCCGGACGCCGAGGGCGAGACGGTTTCGGCCCTCGCGGTGGCCCTTGGCGCGGTGACGGACGGTCAGAAGGGCTTCGCGAACGACGTCGTCGAGACGCTCCTGGACCGCATCGCGACGTCCCCGCATCCAACGGGACCGTTCGGCCAACGGCTGCCGTCGCCACGGGCAGAGGCCGCGCGCGAGGTCCTCGCCGACCTCGTCGAAACGTTCCCGGAGAGGTTTGGCGGGCGCGTCGACCCCGAGTTGCTCACACCGTACGTCGGCCACGAACGAGACGCCGTCTGCGCAGCCGCGGCGACCGTCCTCGCGGCCGTCGTCGAGCACGGCGAGAATCCAGACGCCGCCGTCCGGACCCGAGACGATCTCCGCGCGTGCCTCGCCGTCGAGGACCTCGCCGAGCCAGCACGGCTCGCGGTCCTCTCGCTCCTCGCGGACGACAGGGAGCTTGCACGCAGTCACACGCTACCCGATGACCGGTGACTCGAGGCGATGCTCCCGGTCGCAGCCGAGTGTCCCGACTGTTCTTGTTCTGGTTGGAAAACAGATTGGACATAAAAGGCGAGTTTAGTCAAAGACCAACACCGCGTCCGAGAGCGTGGCGGCCGTGCGAATACGTATGTCGACCGAATCGACGACCCGATGCGAGTTCTGTGGGAACGCGGACGAAACAGTCACCACCCGACCGGGCCGCGGAGCGCAGGCGCTCTGTGACACGTGCGACGCGTGGATCACCGAGCGGATGCGCGAGATGACCGTCGTCGTCCCCGACGCATTCACCTGTGAGGAGCGCGGGGGCGACGTCGATCCGGCGACTGGGCGTACACTCGCGCTCGATCCCAGCCTTGGAGTGGTGGATGCGCTCGAGTTCACCACCGGCATCAGCTACGAGGCCATCGGCAAGCTCGAAGCCGCGGGGTTCGAGACCGTTAGCGACCTCTGGACAGCCGACCGGGACGAACTGCTTGCAGTCCCATACGTCGAGCCGAAGGACGTGGACGCTATCATCCAGGGGATCTCGACGCAAGCGGTTCAGGACTTCGAAGCGGACCTCGACGAACTGGACGACGCCAAGGACGGTACCGAGGACGTCTTCGGTGAACTGTCCAGCGAAGACACAGGTACCAACGAGCCGAGTGAGAAGGACCCGGATGACGACGCCGAACTCCTCTGAATGGTCCCTCCGATCCGGGCCCCAAACGATCTTTCGGAAATCTTCCGTAATAAGTAACCAGCCGCAATCATCAGGTTTGGGTTATAAATCTATTGTTCGGTGTTTGGCCCGAGACCAGCTCCGCGACGGTGTGCGGCTACGTTTCGTGTATGTCGTGGCACAACGACTTCGACCCCGACTGCGAGAGCGGACACGAACCGACCGCGATGTTCGACGACGTCCCCGTCCAGCACGGCCAGAGCCGGACGTACGTCTCCCCGACCTGCGGGCGCGAGGTCCACGCCTCGAACGTCCCCGGCGAGAGTGGGCCGTCCACGCGAGAGCTTCGCACCGGCACGCTGTCCGCGGACGCGCCGGCGAACCACGTGCGGTCCCGCGGGCACGGAGGGTGATTCCGATGCGGAACACCACCACGAGCGAGAGCGACGCGTCCGGCTGGAACTGGCTCGGCGTCGCCCCCGCGGACACCGCGGGCCGCGTCAAGCTCCCCCGCTCCCTGCTCGAAGAGGGCGTCTTCGACCAGCACGAGGAAGCTTACTGGAGTCACGAGACCACCACCGGCACGCTCGTCGTCTCCTCGGCCCCGCTCGAACTGGAGGGCTACGAGACCGTGGCGGCGCGGAAGATCGGGAGCGAGGCCGACGGTCACCGCTGTACGGTCCCCCACCAGTACACCGAGGGCGACTCGGACCTGGCGCACATCGCCATCCAGGGCGCCGAGCCGACGTTCGACGGCAAGGAGCGCGTCCACTTCGTCTACCACGACGCCGTTATCGAGCGCGAGACGCCGTGGTGCTTCGTGCTCCGTCAGAGCGAGTTCGAAAACCGACTGCTCGCGCCCGGCGACTGGCCCGAGACCGTCTTCCCGGAATCAACGCGCCTGCTCTGAGGACTTCCCCTTTTCGAAGGTAACTCCGGGTTGCGTCGTGTGGGCCCCTCGACGTCAGATAGGAGACGACCGTCGGTCGTCTTTCGGCCCCATCTCGTCACCACGGTCGACGTAGCGTCACCGAGCACTGGGACGGAGCAACTCACTAAGACAGTTCTAGGCACGGAGAGGTGGACCCGTGGCCGAACCCGTAGCGGTGGGCTCGTCCGGCAGTTCCACGTCAGCCGGTGGCACAGAGGAGCGTGGCCGAGGGGAGGAGTGCAATGCGTGCAGCGACGATGACGGCGGTGAGCGCGAGCTGAAAGAGGTCCGCGCCAACGAGCGACAGCTGCGTGACGGTGGCGAGCTGGAGTTGGCCGTCGGCGAACGACACCAGCGTCGTGTACGGCAGGTGGCCGTTCGACCGGAATCCAGCGACTGCGAGCAGTACGCCCTGCACGCGGTTGATATCGTCGAACAACAATAGCGCGACCAGGCCGGCGTACGCACCAGGACTGAACAGGACGAGCTTGAGGCGGCTCGCCCCTATCAGTTCTTCGAACGTGACGACTGCCGTCCGACTCAGGCCGCCGGACTGTCAGGCCGTAGTTACAATCACCATCACCGCCGGCGTCACTGCCGCGATGTGCGCCAGATGCGCCAGATAGACGACGATGCCTACTCTCTCCCAGAACTCTTGGAGACCGTCGTGGTCTCGCTCCGAAACAACTGGTTGCTGGCGTGCAACACTAGTTTCCGGCGAAGCCACCCCCAAGGCGGGAGTCGCGTATACAGCCTTCGCAATCCGGAGTTGTTTGAAGCAGGCGTGCTCGGCTAGCGCGCGCCCTGGCCTCCAGCGGTAGCCGTTACCGGAACGGCTCGACTGTCGGTCTCGGCCAGCAGTGAAACGATCCGCACTCTCGATTCGACCGACGAGACGTCGTCCAAGTGATGAACCAGTTGCTCGACAATCGGTTCCGGCAACGAACGAACGCCCTCGAGGGTCGAAACCAGTTCGATGACTGCCTCCTGTGTCCGCTCAATCCCCGCCAGTGCGCTCTCGACGAGCAGGCGATCTTCGTCAGGACCCGACTGTAAAAGCAGATAGACGACTCTAGAGGGTTCGATGACACCAGCACGGAGTGCCGACTCGAGCAATTCGAAGCCAGCCGTCGACCCACCTTCTTCCTGGAAGTGATCCGCAAACCGTTGCCTGTCCGGGGATTCCGAGTGTCGGAGTTCCACGGCTCGAAGCGCTCCGAGCTCCTGGGCATAAGTCCGCGCTCTTCGAGTCCGAACCCGTGACTTGGCGTGCGTGATGAGAGGGTCGTCCTCGCCCCAGTCGGAGTACGCGGTGATGATGCCGAGTACCGTGGGATCGTCTGCTAGCTGTGCGCTGATCGCCTCGCTGGGCCCGTACGCGAGTGCGATTACGTATCCGGTCGCGACGTACAGTCGTCGTTTCTGGGGCGATTCCTGCGAGCGAACCGCGTCCCACATTCGACGTGGGGTGCCCTCGAGTCGCTGTGGTGCTCTGTATCCAGCGCCGAAGGCGAGCGCTGCTGCCACCGATCTGGCGCGGGGGCTTGCTTCGTTAGCCACCCGTTCGGTCAGGATATCGAGCGCCTGTTGTATCTCCGAAATGCCCACTATTCGTTCGATCTCGCCGGCGATTCTCGCGGCCGTACTTGGTTTCAAGCCGCCCTCTCTGTCCGTTGCCGCCCGTAGCCCGTCGAGTTCCGCGGCCGAGTACGCGGTTTCGTCTGCGAGCAGTATCCAGCCACAGAGTTCGGATGCGAACGCATCGTCGATCAGGTCCGAATCCCACTCCAAATCGCCGACCGACAGTTGCTTAGTCGGAGACTCCTCGGCCGCCGACCGAAGGTGCCGCACGGTTCGCACGGAATCCCCGTCGTGAGCGACGACGAATCCGAGTGCCTGTGATGCGCGCTCGTTCGACGAGAGTCCACCGGCTCGGGCCTGTTCCGCGAGTGTTTCGATTACGGAGTCTTGGACACTGTCGTCGAATGCCGCTAACGTTCCGAGTGCCGTCGCCGCTTTTCGACACCCGGGCGTGTCACTAGCACGAACGAGCACAGCGAGGTTCTTGGAGAGCGATGCGTCGTCGAATACGAAACTAAAGGTGACAAGCAACCCGAGTCGTTTGGCGACCTCGGAATCGATACGGGAGGTATCCGAGACAGCCGATGCCATCACTCGTTGGATCGGCTTTGGAGGACTGTAGGAGTCGGCCGAAGCGACCACCACGCCGAGGGCAGCCTGTGCTTTCTCGGGCCAGAACGTTGGCGTCTCGAAGGCCTCAGCGACGTGTTCGGCGAGCCCCTGTACCGTTTCGCGTTCGTCGTGGGGATCACCGTACGCCGAAATGTAGCCGAGGACACTTTCCGGATCTCCGAGCAGTGGCCGAGCGCCAGAACGCGGCTCGTCTCTGAGGGTAGTCGCGAGTTCGTTGACAACATCGACCGTGTCGTCTGAATCGAGGTAGGCTGTAGCCCTACCGAGTATCGGGAGAAGTTCTTGCTGGCCAATCGGCGACGTTCGTACGCGCTCGGCTAGCGCTTCGAGGTCGACCCCAGTTGGCGAGAGTGCGCCGATCGCGATGAGGTTGCCGAGGACTTCGGCCGCCCGCTTCCACGGGTATGCGGGTCGGGCATAGATATCGGCGCAGAGTGCTTCGATCGCATCACTCTCCGTATCGGCATCGTAGAGCAAAGTGAACAAGAGCCCGAGTATCTCGGCGGCCTCCCCTCGGTCGAAGCTAGTTTCGTTCCTCACGACACGCACGAGAGTCTCGAAGATAGCCGACGTTGACACCTCCGACTCAAAATCGGTCTTCCGAGAGAGTGCTGCCAGACCGATGGCTCCCCAGAGGATTCGGGCGTCTCGACCGCCGACACTGTAACCCTGTAGTTCGTCGAAAGGCTCGGCAGCCAGTTGCAGTGCATCCGTCACGGATGGGCGCATCGCTACGGCTCTTGGCGCCTGCAGAGCGACGAGTGCGAGGAACCGGATGGCAGCGGGGGTCGATCGAGACGCTGAACGATCGGATCCCGACCTACGGAGTTCGTCGATGACGTGGTCGGCAACCGCATCGGCCGTCGTGGAGATATCGATCCGGTCAGTGACGAGGACTGGATCACGGAGTACGAAGCCGTCGAGTACTTCTATCGCGTGGTCGGCGACGGGCATGGCCCCTGTTTCGACCATCGTCGTTTCGAGGGCGTCCAGAACGACGTGCTTCTCGGCAGTATCGAGTTGCGTCGCGAGAGTGTCGAGATCGAAGGCGGCGAGCGTGGCTGCGAGGAGCCGACGGCTGTCAGCGATCACGTCGGAGACACCGAACACGGCAGCCGCTGAATCGGGCTCTGGACGAGTGAGCAGCCGAGACAATTGATCGGCGACCGGAGCAGAGAGATCTTGGGAGGCTACGTCCTCTTCCGCGTATTCGAGCGCCCGTTCGCACAGGTCTCGACGTTTGAGGATCGTCGAAGGCCCGGGATTGCGCGGTAACGGTGTCTGAAGTTCATCGACGATCCTCGCAACGTCCGTTTGGGCCCGGTCCGGAAGTCGCCGAGTCATAGGTTTTATCGTTGATTTTCACTCTGTTCTACCAAAATAGCATGGGCTACCGCTCCTCGAAACCGGTCGGTTACAGGTCGTGTGAGCGGGATACCCTTTCTTTTGCCATTGGCGGATTCTCTCCGAGTGCAATGCTCCGACGCATCATATCGAAGACTAAGCGCTGGGTGAACGTCAACGTCATCGGACGCTCTCCCATCGATAACATGAGTCCCCTCGAGCTCGAGCGCCGAATCCGGAAGCTCGAGCGCCAGAAACAGGAGTACAAGAGCGACATGACTAGCGCGAAGAAGGAGTACGACGAGAAGATCAAGGAAGCACAGAACGCCGACGAGACGCGCATCCCGGAGATCAAGTCCGAGGCGTCGCGGCTCCTCAGCAAGTACGAGGCTATCCGCTCGCAGTGGATGGAGACGCTCGTCGGCTTGCGGTTCATGCAGCAGGCCGCGCTCGGCAAGCAGATCAGTGCCGACGGCCCGGAGGCGTTGCCATCGAACATGAACCCCCGTCAGTTCGAGGCGGCCGCCCAGTCTATCGAGGAAAAGATAGGGCGGCGCGAGGATCGCCTCGACGAGTGGGGGATCGCCGCGAACCGCCTGGAGGACATCAGTCAGGGCGGGTCGGCGCACATCGAGGCAATGGCGGACGAGCGTGTGGACGCGGCGATCGACGCCGCGCGGGACGGCGATGAGGTCCCCACCCTCGAGGAACTCGCTGACGACACGTTCAGCGACGTCGAGGAGAGCGTGTCCGAACCCGAAGCCGCCTCGTCGACCGGGCAGGCCGAGCACTTCTAGCGGTTCAACCACTTCCCCTTTCATTCATGAAGTACGATGCTTACCGGATAGAGATACTACGAGAACAGTACGAGGACTCGTTCAAGTCCGCCCAAGAGCACCGCCGAGCTGGCCGCAAGAAGGCGGCGGCGAGAGCGTACGCAGACGCCGCGGAAACGCTGTCGAAACTGGACGATGCGACCAACGAAGACCGTGCGCATCAGGTGAAACGCTTGGAGCGGGCGGCAGACATTCTGCGTCGCGGCGAGGACCTCGAGGACCACTTCAAGCGTAATCAGGAGCCAGAAGATGACCGAGGCGACGGTGGTGGACCGCCATCTGTTGGTGGTGACAGCGAGGACGACGAGATGCGCGCACAGATGGAGTCGTTCATTGCGGAGACCGAGACGACGTGGGCGGACATCGGCGGCCTGGATGATGTCCAGCACGACCTGAAGCGCGCGGTGGCGCTCGGCTCAATCGCGAACAAGCCCGATGCGGTGTCCGCGACCGAGCGGATACTGCTCTTCGGCCCCCCAGGGACTGGCAAGACGTTGCTCGCGAGTGCTGTTGCCGGGTCACTCGATGCCAACTTCTTCAAAGTCGAACTCGGGAACCTCCTGTCGAAGTGGTACGGCGAGTCCTCCAAGCAGATCTCGGCGCTGTTCGAGACCGCAGCCGAGTTGAGTCCGAGCGTCGTCTTCCTCGACGAGGTAGACTCGCTCGCGCAGTCACGGGACGGTGATATGAACGAGACGTCACGACGGGTGCTCGACACGTTGCTCGCAGAACTCGACGGCGTCGAGAAGGGGAGCGACGACTTCGTGCTGACGCTGGCGGCCACCAATACCCCCTGGATTCTGGACAGTGCGATTCGGAGTCGATTCCCGAAGCGCATCCACGTCCCCCTTCCGAACGTCGATGCTGCAACCGAGATTATTCGAATCCACACGGTCGACGGCGGCGTCGCGTTCGAGGGCCACCCTAGCGCGTTCGTCGACGACTCAAAACACGCTCGGGGCGTTGACAGTCCCGAACGCGCCATCGCCCAACGCTGCGTCGAGGATGGCTACACCGGCCGGGACATGGAGGCGCTCTGCAGTGCCGCGGTGAACAACATGGTCACGCGGCACAACCCCGACCTCGCGCACCTCGTCGACGAGAGCGTCAAACGCCTGCGCTCACACACGCTCAACCTCGGCCGCATCAAACCGCAGGACGTCACCCACGCGTTCGCGACCACGTCACCCTCGCTCCCAGAGGAAGACGTCGCGCGCTTCTACGACTGGGATGACGAATACGGTTCCCGGACCTGAACCGCGATCTGGGCGGGTGACAGACCCGACCTACAACGAGTGTAGCCGAACCCTGGCGATATTGACAGAACTCGCGAAGAACGAGGTATGACGCAACCGGCACGCGAATTCTGGACCGGAGAGAACGAGTACCAGGACCTCGCGGAGCGATACGAGCGGGGGATCGAGATCGTTTCGCCGGAGTACTCTCGGAACTGTCGCTGTGGGTGGCCGTACTGCACCTACGGTGCCTCCACCGTCACCTACTACGAGTACCGTGGCGAATCTGTCTGATTCACAACAACCTACGACGGCGTCGCCGACGAACCGTTCTCCAGGGGGCAATCCTCGAAGACCGAGTCCCGAGACGACGTAAGCCCGACTGGAACTATGAACTGTACGGCGACGCGAGACGCTGTGGGGTCTGAGAAAGCTACCTGTCGTGGGTCACATGGTAGGGGAACGATTTAGGCCACTGCCATGTCACGACAAGAGCATGGATTCTGGGTGGGACGACATCGATCGGCCGGCGAACGATCTCTCACAGCCTGCCGACCCCGCTGCAGTGTTCGCATCGACTTCCACGGACGTGGACGCGATATGATCGACACTACGGGAGCTGCTGGCCGAGAACCTCAATCGCGGTACCCTTCTCCGGGTTCGCGACACGGTCACCGATCTTATCGACGCTCTTCCCGAGAACCGTCCGCCGACGGTGTCGACGGTGAATCTCCTTCTCGACGTCGTGGTGCACGTCAGTAGTCCTGAGTTCGGTGCCAGCGGCACGTCGTTCGGACTCAGAACGCTGTCGTCGGAGACGATCCGTACTACGACATCAGTGCTCGCCGATATCGCCGAGAACATCCGCAAGTCGTCTTAGACGCCCACTTCCCCGCCCTCCAGGACGTCTTCGGCGACGCAGATCGGGCTAGGCGCGAACAGTCTGCCGACATCTTCGCAGACTGATCCGGCGCGGTCACGATGAACTTCTCAGTGTCGTCGCCGGTGACTGGATAGCAGGAGATGTAGTCAGGTGCGAGGTGTGCTTTAAGCCAGCGCCGGACACGGCGGTGGGCCAGTCGCCAGGCGCAGTGGAGGTAGAACAGCTGAAGCAGTGGGGTCGCGTCCCCTCTGGAACGTCCTCGTCCTCCGATGTCGTGAACTTGTAGTACGGGTCCGTGTCCATATCCGAGTCGTCGTCGCAGTCCACCGTATGGGCTTGTGGCATTCTACGAAGACTGTAAACTTCCCGACACTTGCTGCTGCCCTTCGTCTGAACCTGTTCCGATCGTTACTGGTACACGACCGATTCGAGCGCGGCGTCGATGTCGATATTGAGATTTGCCTCGATGCGGTCGCCGTCGTCTATGACGGCCTCGATTTCAATAAGGTGGTCGACGGCTTCCTCAAGCCGTTCCTCGATACGGCTGCCGACGCGATCGTAACCGAACCGTCGTGTAGTCTCGAGGACGAGGTCGGTGCGGGTCATCGCGCCCCCGTTCGCAAGCAGTACGTAGGAGGCTTTCGCGAGTTCCGCACGTGGAATCGCGGTGACTTTGCGGCGATCATCGGCGTGTCCGCGGAGCGGAATCTCCGCGGCATCTCGCGGTGGCCAGAGGAAGGCGTCGTGGATGTGGAGGTGGCCGGCATCGGCGATCGCCTGGGCCTGGTCAGCGAGCCGCTCGCGGAGGTCGGTGTCGAGACGGTCGGCTTCGAGCGCCTCGGCGACGGTTCGGTAGGCGGTTGTCTCGGTGACGGGGCCGGCATCGGCGACTATCGAGAGGAGTGCACGCTGGACTTCTCGCGGTGGCACGCCGAAGTCGTCGCCGTTGAGATCGGGGACCGTGGGCGGCTCGTACGTGTCGAATGGGTCACCACCGTCGGACTGTACAGGGTGCGAGTCCGCCTCTTCAGCGGCTGGGTCGGTGGCGGTGCACTCGCGGTCGCTCGGCGGGTGCACGAGGGTCGTAGCGTCGACCGCCGGCTCGGGATCGCCGTTGCCGTTGACACGTTCGCGGATGCGGTCACGTTCACGTTCGGGGTCGGTCGCCCAGGTTGGCGCCCAGATACGATGGACGTCCCAGCCGCGGTCCGCAAGCACGAGCTGGCGGAGGCGCTCGCGATCTCGGGTACTGGCGGCGTGTCGTGCCGCGGCACCGTCGAGTTCGATGCCGAGCGCGTACTGGTGGGGGTCCTCAGGGTCGCGTATCGCCATATCGAGGACGTACCCCGCGGTTCCGAGGTCGGTGGCGACATCGAATCCGGCATCGCTAAGCGTCTTGTAGACATCGCGAGCAAGCGGCGAGTCGAGCGTATCGTCGGTTGGCGACGCCCTGCCGGCGGTCGTGGGGACGCTGTCGGCGTCGACCTCGCTCGTGATCGGGGGGTCACCGTCGCTTGCGGTCGGAGACGCGGCGGTGGGGTCGTGGTCGCGGACGTGCGCAAGGTAGCGTTTGAAGTCCGCGACGCCACGGTGTGTGGCGCCGCTGGCGTCGACGTCTTCGGGATGGAGCGAGGAGACGACGGTAACCTGGCGGCGGGCGCGCGTGATAGCGACGTTCAGGCGGCGGTGCCCCCCGCTCCGGTTCAGAGGACCGAAGTTCGCGGTCACGGTCCCCGATTCGGTAGGGCCGTAACCGACGCTAAAGACAATGCGGTCGCGTTCGTCGCCCTGAACGACCTCGAGGGTCTTCACGAAGAACCCCTCCTGGACGTCCTCGCAGTCGACGAATGCGTCGAGCGTAGGGTTCTCGCGGCGGCGGTCGGCGAGCGCGTCGCGGATGGCGCGCTCTTGGGCGCGACTGAACGCAACCACACCGAGGGTCTCGTCGGGACGCATTTCGGCGTGGCTGGCAACGATGTCGACGACACGCTCGGCCTCGCGCTCGTTCTGTCTGGTGTCGCCGCGGTCGTAGACGCCGTCGGGGACGTACTCGAACTCGAGGCCTGTGGTCGTATCGTCGGTGGCCGGCGCGGGGAATGTCCGGAGTCGTCCGTCGTAGTAGCGGTCGTTCGAGAACGAGACGAGCGACGGGGCGGCGCTCCGGTAGTGCCACGTGAGGTACTGCTCGGGGATCACGGCCGCGGCCTCGTCGAGGATGCTCTCGAGGTCAGTGCGGCCGCCTGTGTCGTCGGCGAGGTCGGTCTCGAAGAACGACGTCGGCGGGAGCTGGTTCGCGTCCCCCGCGACGATCACCTGGTCGGCACGGACGAGTGCGCTCACGGCTTTCGCGGGCGGTATCTGGCTGGCCTCATCGAAGATGACGGTGTCGAACTCGATGGCGTCGAGCGCGAGGGAGTCAGCGACGGTACGGGGACTCATCATAAAGCACGGCTTGAGTTGCTGGATGATTTCGCCGGCGTCCGCGAAAAGTTCACGGAGCGGTCGCTGGTGGTGGGCCTTCCCGAGTTCGCGCTTCAGGACGACCTGCGCGGCGCTGTCGGCGTGTTCGAGTTCGATGCTGGGACGACGGCTCGTGACGGCGTGGCGGACGGCCGCGGCGTCATGCTCTCGGAGCGCGTCGTCGGCCTCTCGGTACGTCTCGAGGTGGTGTGTGTACGTCTCGGCGTTGAACGTGTCGAGGTCCGTCTCGTCGTAGAGGGCGTTCAGCCAGTGGCGGTAGAACCCACGCTCGAACGCGCTGACGAGGTGGCTAGAGTCGTGGCCGGCCGCGAGGAACTCGTCGAGATAGTCGCCGGCGATAGTGTCGGCGACGCGGTTGCGGGCGGCTTGGAAGGCTACCCAGTCTTGGAGGCGGTCGAGGTTCTCGCGCAGTGTTTCGAGGACGGTGCGCTGGGCGCTCCACGACGCGGCGGGGAACGCGGTACCGTCGGCGTCCAGTTCATCGAGTGCGACGAACGACGCGAGGTCGTCGCGGGCGGCCTGGAAGCGTTCGCGGTGCGTGGCGAGCGCTTCGTGGAACTCGTCGATGGTATCGAACGCGTTCGCGTCCAGGCCCCCGCTGGCGGTCGCTGGGTCGACGACGTCGGTGTCGGCAAGTGCACGCACCCAGTCCGAGACACCCTGCACCCGCTGCCAGTCGATGTTCTCCTGCAGGCGCGCACCATCGATGCCGTCCTGCGTGGGCTCGGGGTCCACATCGGTTCCGTCCACAAACGGCACGAGGTAGCGCGGGTCGACATCCACCTCGGCGATAGTGTCTTCGAGTGACTGGAGCGCGCGGAGCCGACGGGCGTCCTCACGGAGAGCCGCGAGGTCCGGCGTGTAGCCCTCGCGTGCGTGAGTGGTGAGCCGGCGCTTGAGTCGCCGGTAGCTCGGACGGACGTACCGCAGCCGTCCGTACGCGCAGAGCGTCTCGTGGAGTTCGCGGCCATCCTCGTCGAAAATGCTGGACGCGTATCGCTCGCGGAGGTGCGATTCGTGATCGGCGCGTTCAACGTGCGCTGCGGCCAGGGTGGCGACGGGGCCGTCAGGCGCGTAGAACGCGGCGTCGAGAAATGCTGCCGGGAGCAAGTTGACGGGGGCGTCGGTGAGCGTCACGAGCGCGCGCTCGACATCTTCGAAGCTGGTCGCGTCTCGGAGTTCGACGCTGACGGTAGACGCAAGCCGGTCCGCGAGGTCGCACATCGCGTCGACGGCGGAGAGCTGATCTTCGATGGCGTCGGCGACACGCTCGCGGGTGTCGACGCGCCATCCGTCGACCGTCGCCGCCCGCCAGGGGTGCGTCGCGAAGTTCTCGAGTACGTCATCGAACGCCGCCACCTCACGGAGTGCGGTGATGGCGTCGTCGACAGCGTTCTGTCCGACGGCGAGCGGCGCGTCGACGTTTACGTCGACTCGAGGTTCGTTGCGGCCGGCGGCGACGATGCCGAGCGCCTCGTAAGGCGTGACCGCAAACCCATCGGGCGGCGTCGTCAATCGCTCCGCGTGGTCGTCGAGGATGGCGGCCGCGTCGTCGCGGTGCTCACGGCACGCGTCCCGACCCGCCGGTAGGTCGGCGCGGCCAGAGCGCAACTCGCGGCCGAGCGCGTCCAGGACGTTCGACTTGGTGGCCTGCTGGCCGTGCGCTTCGAGACAGAACCGCCCCAGTCCGACCTCCGCGAGCCGCGACTGGACGACGTCGAGTGCGGCCTGCTTTTCGCTGACGAACAGCACGCGCTCGTCCCGGCCAAGCTTCGCCGCGACGATGTTTGAGATCGTCTGACTCTTCCCCGTGCCCGGTGGACCCTGGAGGACGAAGCTCTCGCCGTCGAGTGCCGCGTCGATGGCCGCCCGCTGGGACGGGTCCGCCTCCAAGACCTGGTATGCCAACTGGTTCGCGTCGCGCTCTGTCTCGTCAGTGGACGTTCCTTCCCTCGTCGTCCCGTCGGCAGTCGTCTCCTCGTTGATTTCTCGGTCGTCCGTGTGGCCGTTGAGGGCGTCGGTGTCGCCGGCGATTGCGCGCACGAGCGGGTCGCTCGTGATGGCCTCGCGGTTCCGGTCGAGGTCCTCGTAGAGACTGACAGTCGCGAAGTCGAAAATGCAGACCGCGAGCTCGCGGGAGATTCCCCAGTCGTGGAACGAGTCGGCGATGGCGGCGATGGCGTCGAACGCGGCGTCGAGGTCATCGACGGCGATATCACCGTCGGCGGGAAGGTCGAGGTCCCGTTCTATCTGGAGCTTCCGGCGGAGCGCCGGGTTCACGACGAGCGGCGCCCCGTCGTACGCCACGACGTGTGCGTGGACGTCCTCGGCTGTTTCCGGCCGGTGTTCGAGTTCGACCGACAGGAGGAACAGCGGGGACTCGTAGGGCTCGGTGTCACCGGATTCGGTCCACGTGAGGCGGCCGATCGACAGGAACAGCGTATCCGCGCCGCGCTCGCGGAGGTACTGGCGGTGATAGCGTTCGATGGCGTCGAGCGACTCCTCGGCCGCCTCTGGCGCTCGTAGGGCGACCGCCGCGTCTGTCCCTGCCGAGTCGCTGACCGTCGTCGGGTCCGTTCGGGCCGTCTCCGGTGGTGACTCGTCCGGTGCCTTCGCGAGTTCGATCGCGCCAGTCTCGCGGAGGCGGTCGACGACCGGCCCAGCCGCCGCAGCCAGCGGAATCGACTTCGTCTTTGTCGGCTCAAAGTCCACGAGCGTATTCCGCCGCGTCAAATCGAGGAGTTGTTCCTGCCAGCCGTCGACGACCGCGTCCACGGCCGCGTCGCAAGCCTCCTCCGCCGTCATCGACCCACCTCCGCGTCGGTGATGTGGAGTCGCGATGTTCGGGATGATCGAATGTCTGGAGTCGCGAGCGTCATCTCACTCGAACATCACCCCTCGATCGGATAGTGGGGCCTGGCGATGCACAACTACTGTAACGTTAGGAGTGGGACACGAGCGCGAGCTACTACACGGCCTGTAGGCGCACACAGCGACCTAAACGGCCAGTGCACGGAAACTCACGTGAGTCATCCATGCATCCCGAACCGCACGATTCAGCGTTCTACCGCACCATCATCGAACATCTCGTCGACGACTGCCCGTGGGACTCAATCAACGGCGATGTCAGGCCGAGCCGCGTCGCTGCAACCGCGGCCGACCCAACCGCCGTCGCCGAACTCCAGCTGACGCACCTCTTGACTGACGCGGAGCTATACTGCCAACTCCCCGGCCCCGGCGACGGTTCGGCCGCACATCTAGTCCTCTACCAGGGACTCGACCATGCGCTCGATGGCACTGGTGAACCGAGCGACGACGGGTTTGTAGAAACCCTCTCGGCAGCACACGAGACCATCGCGAGCGTTCACGAGAGCGAGTACGTCACGCCCGTTGCAGACCCCACCATCATTCTCGAGGCACACGTCCCGCACAGCTACACCGAGAGCAAGCTGTATTCGATGATGACCGCAATTTCGGCGACCGCGCTTCGTGTCCAGCGCCTGCATGGCGAGCTCCGAACAACGGTGAACGCCGTCTCGAACGTCGAGTCTGACGGCGGCCACCGACGCTCCCCGCTCGTATTTGAATCCAGCGTTGAGTCGGCATGTCAACGGTAGCGTCGGACGCCTGACCGCTGTCAAACTAGGTATGAAGACCGAACTTGTACCACTCGATTGGGCGGCCGATGGCCGCGAGATACGAACCTAGCGTCGACCCAGGACGGTGCCGTGACATATGTCGGACCTCCGTTCGACAACGTCGTGACCACCGTTCGCGTGAATACGACGGCTACAAGGACACTTTCTCACCGAGCGGAAGCCCCACCGGCGCCTCGCGTTCTGTGCCTCCTGCGGCACGTACCACGAGGACACCATGGACGAGTTGGCCTACTCCACGGCGAGACCGAGTTACGGTACGTCGTGTCGATGCGAGCCTGAAACTGCTGTCACGAAGGCGTTGAACCGGTCGACGGGTATCCTGAGGAACCAGACACTTCGCGCATCGACGGCCTGGATACCGACGAAAAGGACTGACCGCCACCCCCAAACCGTGGCTGGCACTGACGGCGATCTCAGTGGACGACACCGGGTCGAAGGTCGGCTATGGCACGTCAGCGGCGCCAGTCTGGGCAGCGGTGAGGACGTCGATGGCCGTCAGCCGGGTCGCGGGCGGGACATCGTCGGTCTCCGCGAGGAACCTCTGGGTCTGGCGTCGAATACGCTCCGCGTGCTCGGAGTCCGGCCGTCGTTCGAGGGCGCGAGCGACGGCTTCGAGTATCTCCCGTCGACCGGGGTCCGTGCTGTCGAGGTACCGACGCAGTCCGTCCTCGAAAGACATCCGAATGATGTCGACATCACCAATCGCCTGGCCACTTCCGACCTTGAGCACCGTTTCCAGGAACCACTCGGGATCGAGGACGTCGGTCTCGACCAATCCGGGAAAGAACTGCACAGGCGTGTACTCCGTCTCTTTGTAGATGGCTTTCCGGAGTTGGCGCCCTATATATGCCGTGAGCGATTCGGTGACGGTCGACCCCAGCATTCGAAGAATCGTCGCACGTCGACACTCGCCGGGCGTCTGTAGAAACTCATCGAGTATCATAATCTGCTGAATCAAGCCTTCACCGCTGCCCGGCAGAATCCAACCCGTTGAATCGAACGGCGTGTCTTCGCCAGGGCTCTCGTCGAGCGCTACCCTGTCAATTATGTCGTTCGCCACCGCCGGCACGTCGGGCGCTTCTGCGAAGACTGCCTCGCCGACCAGTCGAGTGCGGTAGCGGCGTCTGAGCCCCGTGGTGTCAGCGGCGTGGTCCTCGAGCACAGGTATCGGGTTCCGGTCCTCATCCGTGCAGAGTGTCGCGACTTCGCCGATTGCAGCGGTGACCGACAGTCGATGCCGCCGTGGCACTGTCTCTACGTGCTCGAGCAATGATTTGCATGAGGCCGGCGCGACCTCTGGGGCCGCCGCGAGTACCTCGCCAAGTTCCTGTGTCGCCACCCAGCGAGTCGGCCCAGTGGTCGACGGAATGCGCGCTCGGTACTCCCGAAGTAATGCCGCCGAGGTACTCGCGTTCCGCGCGATTGATTCGCCGAGTACCTGCGCGAGACGGTCCCGCCTGCTGCCTTCCGCCGTTTTGCACGCAACATGGAGTGGCTGGAGTTGCTCGGGGAGCGGTCGTGGGACGGTCGAGATGGCTTCACCGAGCGCTCCAGTGGCGCGAATCCGAAGCGGCTGTTCGAGGGACTGAACCAGGTCCACAAGTCGCGCCACCGCTTCGTCTTCCAACGACGTTAGCGCCCTGATACTGTCCCTGAGTGACCCCAGCGCGTGCCACTGGGGTATCTCGTCGTCCGTACTCCTGATAGCCTCGACATAGATGTCGATTGCCGTCGAGGCGGTCTGGGGGTTCGAACCGACGATTTCGCCGAGAATGCGTGTGTTGAACGCGCGCTCGTCGTTCCCGAGGGACGGGCCGTGGAAGACGTTGTCGACGAACGGCTCGGTGACGTCGTTCACTAGAGAGCGGTCGGCGAGTGCGAGTTCGCCGAGGGCCTGTTTCGCCCACTCTCGCTCTGTAGGTGTCGCCTCAGGGCTCTGCCAGAAGTCGACGAGTGCTTCGATCGGGTCCGTGGCGCTCTCCGAGATGACTATCGTTGCGATGGCGAGGGCGTGCAGTAACGGGGCTCGAAAGGTACCGTCCACTGACTCCAACGCCTCCGTGAGCGGGCGTACCGATTTCGGAATGCGGTTCGGTGCTTCGAGGACGAGTTCTGCGAATCCCTGCGCAGCGTTCTCTTTTGCATCTCCGTCGTAGGTCCGTAGCTCTGACTCGAGTGTCGACAGGACATCATCGCGACCGACAGACTCGTTCTCGATGACGCGACCCAACTCCCGGGTGACTGCCAGTCTGGGCGGCGAGTCACTCGAGTCGAACCTCTCCACGAACGTCTGAATACTGTCTGAGAAGGACTCGGGGCAGGCGAAAGCGATTACGCCGAGCGCGACACGTGACTGGTTCTGCAGTCGCAAGAGGAACTCTGGGTTTTCTGCCTGCTCCTTCAGGACCGGGCAGATCGCGGCCATCGAGTCTGCGTCTGCAAGGCGGTACTCGCCTACGGCGAGGGCTGCCGCCGCACGAACCAATCCGTCAACCTCGCCCATGTACTCGAGAACCGCGTCCGTTGGCGACTCCTCATGCACCCCGATACGCTTGAGGGCGATACCTTCACCGATCGCTCGTGCAGCATCCATCCGACGACACCCAGCCGCACTTCGAGTCGCCTCGACGAATTGTTCGAACGACCCACCAGAATGGTGTTCGCCGACGGTGTCTGGCTGCTTGGTACGTATCGCATCGTTCGCAATTGCGACGTAAGCTTGCGTTCGGCCGAATTCACTGTTCGCAACCTCGTCGAGTACCGCAGCGACCGGCTCCGGGTCCGTCAGCCGGTCGGCATGCTGGCCAAGGAGCACGGCCAGCAAGCGCATCGCATGTCGAAGCGCCGAATTCGACTGATCAACGGCCATCAGTGGCGGACGGACGGCCCGAATGTAGTCGACAAGCGCTCGACACAGAACGTCGAGGTCGAATCGCAGACTGATGTGGTCCCAGACAACTTCGGGGCACCACTTGGTCAAGTTCGCGAGTACCGCCACGCTCAGCCGCGTTGTCTCTGTAGTGAACCCTACAGCGAGGATATTCGCAGCCGGGTGTGCGATCGACACCGCCAATTCGTCGGCCGTCTCGATCTTCCGGAACAATCTCGGGTCAACGACTTCACGCAGTACCGCAAGCAGCGTCCGCGTTACGTCGAGTGAGAGGCCCCGTACGAGCACCGTCTCCCCTGTCGATGTCGTCTCGACAAGCCGTTCGACTTCGTCCATCAGTAGGTGTGTGAGGATGGGGGAGAAGTACTGCGCCACCTCCTGGTGCTCTTCCGCGGTGTCCCGCAGCGTCTTGCAGGCAACGAGTCGCCGCTTGAGCCCGCTCCGAGGGTTGTCAGGGCCGACTGGGGCCCGGAGCTTCGCGGCCAGCTCCTTGGGCGTGTAACCGTCCAGCGGGTCCGCGTGGGCGCCCACATCGTTCGGCTCCGTCATCGTCCGGTACGTGACACTCGTCTGCCTCTACTTAAACGCACGTTCGCATCGTTCAACTGACGACGCGTCTGTGCCTCCAAGTCGTGGATAGAAGCACCAATCATCTCATCGAAACAGGCCGCAATCAAGCATTTGTGATCTCTGTTCGTAACGACTGGTTCAAACGCGATGTGGTATCGAACTCAAGGTGAATGCGGCGTCGGTCTTCGTCGACAGTCGGAAACGACAGGGCCGCAGCCGGCCGGAAAAGTGCTGACACTCGCCCCGGACGCGGAGGCGAGCGAGGCGTCATACGAGTGCCTGCGTCAGGTGGGACCACATGCAGAGACTGGATTTCGGGTCGTCACAGCGGCGAGTCGTTCGAGAGCGAAAACGGTCACCCACAGGCCCCATCCCCTTTGCTGTGGGCTGACCGGTCGTGGCAGCTAGCGATTCGCGAGCGGCCGGTAATCGCCCGACCACCCATGTGGAACGAGGCGACGGAGACCCAAAGAACGACAGTGCCGTCCACAGCGAGTGTGACCCGGCCGGTACCGTCCCGCGAGCCACCATCATACTCAAGCGTCGGGCCTGTGTGCGTTCGGACGACGAGATGCACCGAGTCACCCGGCAAAGCCACGCGAGGATTCTAGTGTACCTCCGCGAGATAGCGGGAGAAGACGCCACGAGCGTCGTCCAACTGCGGCAATGAGGTGCTTCGACGGCGAGTCGATGAGCGACGTCGCGGGCATCGCGTTCCCGGTCGACGGCGAGATCCTAACGCTGGCCGAGACGCTCGACGAGGGTGCCTCCAGGTCGAGTTCGGTCGGTGCGCACCTCGACGCGGTGCGTGCCGCGGAAGCGCTACGGGAACGGGAAGTGGACGCGCCAACCAGCGTGCGAGCGATCGCGCCGACGCTCGAACGAGCACTCTGGGAGCCCGACGGTGCGAGTGGAGACGCGACCGCGAGCGACCTCTACGTGTCGGGGCTACGAGAGCGCCGTCGCGAACTCATCACGGCAACGCTGGCGTCAATCACGGACCCGTCACTGGTCCAGGGCTATGAGGCGAGTTTGTACTCGCTGCGGGGACTGGTCGCGGCGGTCGGGCGGACGCTGACCGCGACAAGCGCGGACGTCGTCCGCGAGCACTGTCTCAGGACGCTCGCCGCGCTCGGTCGGGTACGACCGGATGTCGTGCAAGAGACACTCGACGGCGACGCGGTCGCCATCGGCGTCGACTGGCTCCAGCGCCGCGAGACGCCCGAGCAATGGCAGGAGACCGTCGTCGCGGAACTGCTCGCGATCACCGCCCCAGCGCTGCCGTCGGTCTGGGACGACGCCTCGATTGCGACTGTGACTAAGCACTTGCTCGCGAGCGAATCGGCAACGACGCGAGCGCTCGCCCGAGCCGTGAGTCGAACGGCACCTGCAGGATTCGAAGGCGTCCTACCTGATGGTCCCGGGAAACAGCCGTTTGAGCCGCTCCGGCGGCTCGGTGAAGATTCCTCTCTCGGCGACCGGGAGGGGCGTCGGCTCGCTCGTGCGGTCGGACGATGCGTCGCGCTGGACCCCGACCTGACCGCAGACGCGCCCGCGGCGCTGGTGGAGCGCGTGCGACAGGCACCCAGAGCGGAGCTGGCACCGGCGGCGACCGCACTCGGCGAGGTCGTCGCAAACACGGTCGCGTCCAACGAGAGAACGGGAGCGGCACTCGTCGAACGGGTGGAAGGCGCCTCGGGTGACGCCCGGCACCGTCGCGTGCGTCTCCTGGGCGAAGTCGCGGTGGCCTGCCCTGAACGAGTCGACCCGGTCTCGCGGCGGTTCCGCGAGCGGGTCGCCGCGGCGAGTCCGCCCGACGCGGCTGCGGTGCGTGGCGTTGGCGAGTGCGTCGTCGCTGCGGCCGAAGACGGTCGTCCGCTCGCGGTACTTCGTCGGCAGGTACGGGCGGGGACCGGTCGGGAGCGCGAGCGGGCCGCGGTCGCGCTCGGCGAGTGGGTCGCACACGTCCCCGACGTCGTCGACGCCGAAGTGGATTCGCAGGCGGCTGTCGTCAGGTCGACGAGCGGCGGCGATCGTGAGGCGGTCGCGGCAGTCCTCGGCATGTATGTCGTCGCGGTCGCGGCCGGGGGCGTGAAGGCGGGGACGACCGTGGTCGGTTCGGACGCGTCGACCCGGGCGACTCGGGTGCGCGGCGAACGCGTTCTGGCAGGGGACGTCGACGGGTTCAACCTGACGCGAGAGACCCGGGTCGGTCTCCGCGAGAACCGTGGGGCAACCAGGCGCTTCGCGACGCAAGCGCTCGGTTTGGCACTTCAGTACCGGGAATCGACGGGGAGCGCGCCCCTCGTGGCGATCCGAGCGGCCGTGACGTCGAGCGCGCTTGACCAACGCCCGCACCGTCTCAGGCTCCTTGGCGAGTGGGTCGCTGCCACCGGAACGAGCGAGGGCCGGGTCACGGCACTCATCCAGCGCGTTCGCAAGACGACCAGCACGGGCCGCGAGCAGGCCGCTCGTGCCCTCGGCGTAGCGATGACCGTACGCGCGGGGTTCGGGGCGCGAGACGCCGCCGCGATCGGTACCGCCGTCGCCAGGCTGGCGGTCCACGATGAGGTCGTGGGAGCGACGCGTCGTGCGGTCTGGCGGGCGAACCCGGAGGCTGGAGACGCGTCGACGACGCGCCTGCCGGCAGGGGTGCCGGCGGTCGACCGCGACTGGCCGCTCCGTGCGCTCGGCGAGGGTGCAGCGGTCGCGGGGGATTCGGTTCCGACTGGCTGCGGGTCGCTCGCTGCGACGGTGGTGGAATCCGATGGCTGGGACAGTCAGAGCGCGGCGAGGGCACTCGGCGCAGCACTCGTCCTGGACGAGTACCCGGCGCCGGACGTCCTCGCGTGGGTGACAACCGGTTTCGGCGGGACACCGGAAAGCAGAGGCGCGATAACGTACACGCTCGGCGAGGTCGCCGCGGCGCACCCCGAGTCTTTCCCGGGTGTTCCGGATACGCTTGTGGCAAGCGTCCGCGAGGCATCGGGCACTGTGCGGACGACGACGGCACGCGCGCTCGGCGAGTACGTTAACATGCCCGCGCTCGCCGAGCCGTCCTCGGTGAATGCGCTCCAGAACGCAGCGAGTGACGCCAGCGGCGACGCCCGGGCACACTTAACGCGAGCTCTCGGCGAGGTCCTCGTTGATGTCCCCGACCCAGACATCGAGGCGCCTGCGCTCCTCGTCGACGCCGTCGCAGACGCGACCGGCCAGGACCGGCGAGCGCTCGCACGCCTCCTCGGCGAACTTGCCGTCGCCGACGACCTGGGAAACGTCCTTGACCGAGTCGTGCCCGCCGAGACCGATGCGTCGGTGTTCGAGCGCGCACGCCGCAGTCGCATGACCCAGGGACTCACCGCCGTCGATGCAGTTGGCGTCGAGGACCTCCTTGCGGCCCTCTCCGTCGGCGAGACGCACGACGATGCGTTCGTATCGTCCATCGATGTGGACACGACGCCCGTCGAGACGCTCCTGGAATCACCGCCACCGATACGCGACCCACTCCTCGACGCGCTCATGACCGCACTCGGACGACGCGCAACGAGAGCTCCGGGCAACCCCGGCACTCGATTCGACGCCTGGCTGCGCGAATCGACCGACGCAGAAGCGCCCGCTCGACTCCACGCGGTGGCCGCACGCAGCGCGGTCGACACGACCGCGGCAAACATGGACCGCTAACGCGGCTGCATCCGCCTGTCGATCGGATCCCGGGTGCCCCCTGGCCACTACACTGATTTGTGCTTGGCGAATCAGCCGAGGGAAGGCCTCGATGGCGGACACAGCGAGTGTCTCGCACCCGGAGTCGATCTCGCTCGTATGTCCGATGTAACCGAGCGAGCGACGGAGGTCCGCGACGCCGTCGCCTCGTCCGGAGTCGACGTTGTGTTTCGGGCTGGACGAGTTGTCTGGCAGCGCCAAGGTTGGTCACCGCCGGCGTGGTGACAACGGCCCCACCGGCTATACGGTCGACGCTCGTCGCCGCGTTCCGGGAAGGGAGGCAGGATTCGGTGGGGCCGTGCTGACAACACTGGTCGACGCGAGCGCGCTGCTACCGGCCGACCTTGCCCAGCGATTAGCGCACGGAGCGCCCGAGATAGCAGCGACACGCGTGCACTCGTGACTGAAGTCACCCCATGCCTGGCACGCTCAACCTGTTCAAGACGGTGACAGCATGGGTACTTGCCGCCTTCCAGCGGTACGCGCCAGCCCTCGGCGCATTCCTCTGAGCGGACGCCCTGGATGTCAAAGCTCGTTTGACTACCATCCGGATACTCAAGGTCTCAACGCAACGGCTACGACCCCTCGAGCGGGGACTAACCACGTCGAACCGAGAGGTTCCACGAGCGTCCCGCCAGAGCGAGCCTGCCGAGATCCCACTCACCCCCGTATCTGTAATAAAGCCGGAGTTCAGGTGGGCTGTCAACGACCGATCGGTGAAGGTGGCACCACTTGGTTGAGATATGGCAGCGAGCCCAGACGACGACGGCGAGGACAGCACTGAACTCGAGAACGCGGCGGACGAATACGACGACTCCGACGGCTTCGACGTCGAGGCGCTTCTTGAAGCGCAGTTCGAAGCCATCGACGAAGACGGCCAGGAGCTTACGGAACTGATCAAGATCGCTCACTTCACCCTCGGTGTTGACAGCGAAACGAGCAACGCGATCCAGCAGACGATCCGGGCGGTCATAAAGGAACTCATGGGCGAGCACGAGGAAGTCACGATTGCGGAGGTCGCGGATGCGCTGTGGTCCGAGCTCCTCGTCATCAACAGCAATCTCCGTGAGGACCCCGATGACAGCGAGGGAGTCACCGACGCCGAGCGCAACGGTGATGAGCAAGCGAAACTCGACGACATCGCGGCCATGGGCGTCAGCGGTGACGGCGGTGACGACGCCGAGGTTAGCGAGTCCAGCGCGAGCCACGACCCGGCGTTCCAGTAAGGGACGCGCAGCCAGCGACACGGCCCTGACGCTCGCCACACAAGCTCGCCGACGGTCGGCCTACCTCCGGTGCCGGAATATAGTAACAACTGAAACGATTTACATACTGATCGCACAGCAGTCGTGCGATCAGGTGTGCATTGACTTTCAGTGTCTACTATACCATCCCTGACTTCGACGCCGCAGAGACGGAAGCGGCGGCGTCAACGCTCCCGTGGCTGCGCCGCAGTGTCCAGAGGGCGACGAGCGCGTCGAATACGGTCTCGGACCGTGCCTTCGCGAGGCGACCCAGTGCGTACACGGTCCATCGCAGTGACCTGCGTGGACAGCGTCGCGGACGACGGCACCGAGCGTCTCGAGAACCGATGCCAGCGGCCGGTTGGCTGTCTCGTAGCTCGCCGCGAACCTCGGGCTGTTCATCTCGACCACCGTATCGCGTGCAGCCGTGAGTGTCCGGCCGACGACGCCCGCTAACAACAGGAACTTGGCGTCACCGTCCACGTCAAGAGGCGCGCTGGACTACATCACTGGTTCAAGTGGCTCGGGAGAGCGCTGTTGAACGGCAGTTCGAGCGCTGGCTCTTAATCAGTGGAAAGCCACGAGTAGACGCGACTAGCGACCATCCCCAAATGTCGTCGAATCCGAAATAGGACGAGCGCAATCGACGTGGTCGAACGCGCTGGCACACACGTCCTGTAGGTCGGCAAGAGTGGTTATACGCTGTCGGAGCGATGGTGTTCTCGATGTGGATTCGTTCGAGGTGCCGGCACGACACGTTCCGTTTTGAGCGGGGTGACCAGTAGTGTCCAGCCACACAAATTTTCCCGTGAGCCCCGAGGCGGCTCATGAGGTAGTTCGAGCGAAGCTAGACGACTCGGAGCCACCCCGGCCGGACGACCCGCGGCTCGCCGCCTGCGCGTGTCTTCGGAGCGGGGACCCCGAATACCGGGCCGACGGTGCGGCATTGCTGGCCGCAGTCGCCGACGAAAATGCGCGAGCCGTCCAGCCAACGCTCTACGACCTCGCGGCCGTACTCGACGCGCCAGACCGACGGACGCGAGTCCATGCGATGGCCGCGTTCCAGGTCGCCGCCAGCGCGATCCCGGACACCGCAGTCGACCTGCTCGATGCCGTCGTCCCGAGGCTCACGGATGTTGATCCGCTCGTCCGGGAGGCCGCCGCGTCCACCGTCGCCTGGCTCGCCGAAGCAGTCAGGGACGACACCCGTGGCGATTTTCCCGACGGGACGAGAGCAACATTCCAGCCCGCAGTCGGTGCGCTTCTTGCGGTCCTCGTAGCCGATACTGGCGACGAGCGCTTCGAGTGGACGGCAGCGTTCGCCGTGACGCACCCGACGCGGACGTTCTGGGGAGCCGTCGACGCGGGTGCGTCCCGCCGCTCCGCGTGTCATTGGCAGGCCACCTTCGCAGTGGCGATGCTTGCGGACTGGTTCCCCGAGCAGGTCGCGACACACGACACCCAGCTCGCCACCCTCGCCGAGTCTGGCGCGCGAGCGGAGACCCGATGGTACGCTATCGACGCCCTTGCTCGCGCCGGCGCCGACGACACGCTCCGTACGGTCCGCGACCGCGCCCTCGCCGCCCTCGAAAAGCCCGACAGAGCGGCGTCGAGCGTCGAAACGCTCTACCACCTGACGACCGAGCGACCGGCGCTCTTGGTCCCCGCTGCACCCTCCCTCGCGAACGTGCTAGACGACCTCGACCCAGAACCGACAACGCTCGCCGTCGTCACGATACTACACGCCGCCGTCCACGACCCCGACCCCGTCGCGGTCGACACCCTCGTTCGCGAGTGGCTGCGGACGGCGGACGAAGACGACTCGCGGACGAAGCGCGTGAATGTCGACTTAGTCGCCTCGGTCGCCACGGCTCACCCCGAACAAGTGCTCCCCGCAGTCGGCCACGCGCTCGACATCCCGATCGCGGACCACGCTCTGGCGGCCGACGCCGAGCGCCCGACGCAATCCACTCAGTCCGGCGAGGGTTGGGACACAGATAGGGCGTGGCGAGTCCTCCTCGAAATCGCGTCTCGCGACCGCGAACTGGTGTGGGAGGTCGTCAAGGAGGACCGGCTGCTGGCGCGACTCGACCAGCAGGCCGATCGCGGTGCTCGCATCCGCAAACTGTATGCCACCACTGTCCCGACGCCACCGCCCGAATCCGTGATCGAGGACCTATTCAAGCTCCTTATCGCAGACACGACGGGTGCGTACGCCGCGCTGTCGACTCTGCAGGACCGGGCACCAGATACAGTCCTGACCGCGGCAGTTGACGCCGTCGACGGCGCGTCCGCGCCGGTCGCGGACGTCCTCTCCGTGCTCGTCGCCCTCAGCGACGACGACCCAGCCGCCCTCGAACCGCTTCAGGAGACGCTCTGGTCGTGGAACAACACCATCCGGCCCGGCGACGACCGCTGGAGCGACCTCGTGACGATCCTCGGTCGGATTGCCGTCGCGACCGACGACCGCGAGCGCCTCTCCCGGATGCTCCACCTCGAGCACGCCGTCTACTGCAAGCGATTCCTTCGGACCGCGGTCGCGCCAATGGTGATCCAGACGGCGCCCAACAAGGCCGTGCCAGCGCTTCTGGAGCACCTCGAACACCGGGATGCGTCGCTTCGAAAGCAGGTCGTTCGCCTGTACGAGACGCGTCCAGATGGCTACGGCGGTTGGGCACCGACCATCCAAGGCGCTGTGCTCGCCAGAATGACCGACTCTGACCCAGGTGTTCGGTCCGCAACCGTCAAGACCCTCGGGACGTGGCTCGAATACGTCACTGAGACGTCCGGTGATGCACGCGACGGCTGGGTATCGCCGGTGCGGTCGGCACTGTTCGATGGGCTCGACGATGAGGACTGGCGCGTTCGAGCACACGCCGCTCGCGCCCTCGGTGCGGACATGGACGCCGAGACCCAAGCAACCTTCGAGACGCGTCTGGCGCAAGAAGGCAACCAGACGGTCCGGTTCGAGATACAGCGCGTTCTGTCCCGACACTCCCGAGAGGCGCGGACCGATCGGTGAAGCGGCGTGACCGAGACCTCAGGCCAGTTCGAGGAGGTCTTCGGCGATCGACTCGAGTTCGGAGCGTTCGTCGATGGTCGCGAGCCACCGCTCGGGGAGGACGCTGGCGCCAAAGCGAGCACCGGCGACGGCGCCGGCGATGGCACCGATGGTGTCAGCGTCGCCGCCGCGGTTGACCGCGGTGACGACGGCGTCCTCCGCACTCTCAGCGGTGAGCGCGTCGTGGAGCGCCGTCTGGAGCGAATGTACGACATAGCCCGACGTCTCGAACTGACTGGGCGTCTCGCCGTCCACGAGTGGCTCCAGAGCCGGGACGAGGTCGTCGGGTACGTCCTCGACGAACGCGAGTGCGTCTCGGAGTGGTGCATTCCTATCCTCGAGGAGTCCGGCGATGGTAAGGTTCAGTATCGCGCAGCCGTCCCTGCACCGTGGGTCGGCGTGCGTGATGGTCGAAGACTGCCGACTGACCGTGACCAACCGGTCTCTATTGCCCGCGTACGGGATTGCGAGCGGCGCGCACCGCATGATGCTCCCGTTCCCAGCGTTCTGCCCCTCGGGGCTTCGCTCCCAGACCCGCTTACCGGCCTCGTCCCACGACGCTCCCTGCTGGATCTGGTGGAGCGAGCGCGCGGTCATCCGCCCGATGTCGAACGGGTCGGACTCGTACCACTCCACGAACCGCGCGGCGACGTCCGCTGGATCGAACCCGTCCTCTTCGACGACGCTCCGCGCGATACACAGTGCTTGCGCGGTGTCGTCCGTGAGCGTCCCTGCCGGCTGATTCCACGTCCCGTGCCCGACCATCTCCTCGAGACGACCGTACTCCGCGCTGAGTGCCTCCGGGGACGAGAATTCGACCGGTCGTCCGAGGGCGTCGCCACAGGCCAGTCCGAGAAGCACGCCTCGTGCGTCGTCGCTCTGCATAGGCCCACCGACGCTGAGGAGCCTGAAATGACTCGGGTGCGACTACAACGGTTGTAAATCGTCTCAGGGTCGGAGACCACTCGCGACAACGTCGGTCGCGTTGGCCACGAGTCTGGCACGGTGGCCGGTCAGGCGGGCTCGCATTGGAGAACGTTCGGGACGACAGTCGGGTTCGCGGTGTACAAGAGCGCGAACCCGATACCGGAGAGTCCCTGGAAGAGCGTCGGGTTCGGTACGCGGCTAGTGTGCGCCGCCAAGGCAGCGGAACCGGCTACGCATTGAAGGTCGTGTTCCGAACCGAGCCGACTCCGAGCGTGGTCGCACAGCCGGTCGTCGTCCAACTCTGCGCCGGCCGCGGCCAGCGCGACGGCACGCCCAGCGTTACCACAGCAGAGCCCATCCACCCCCCGACCGTGCTCGCCAATTCGGTTGGCAACCGTCGCAACGTCGGCATGCACGGGAACGGGCGTGTTCCCGAGGGCGAGGCGAGCCAGGACGCCGCCGGTGCGGCCGTGGCACCACGCGTCGGCGAACGCTGGGCCGTGTTCCCGGCGGTCCGGCCAGTTCGCGCGCTGGTTGCTGTATGATTGCTGTTCGAACTGGAGCGCTTGTGTGGCGCACTCGCGGTACAGCGGGTCGCCGGTGACAGCCGTTAGACGGCCCAGGGCGTGCGCGATGCCAGCGGCGCCGTGGGCGTACCCGGTGAGGTGCTCGTCGGTCGGTCCCGTCGGCCACGCAGCACCGCCGCTGTCGGCGATTGCGGCGCCAACGAGCGCGTCACCAGCTTCACGGGCCACCGTGAGGGCACTCGACGTCGGCCGATGCTCGTGGAGTACCAGGCACCCCAGGACGACACCTGCAGCACCACGCATCACGTCGTACGGGCCTCCCTCAGAGATGCGGTCGGGTTCGAAGGTATCGACCAGATCCTCCGCAGCGGCGAGACATTCGGATGCATTGAGGACCGTACCGACGACAGATAGCCCGTAGATCGCGCCCCCGAGGCCATCCAGGCCGAGGCCGTCCACCGCTTCGGCACCGTTCGTCCGGATAGCGTCTCGAAGCGGACCGGTCAGTTCGAGTGCCGTCTCGCGGGCGTCGTCGCGGTGGAGTTGGTCGGCCACGACTGCAGCGAACACTGCGACGCCCAGTTGCCCCTCGTACAGCCCGTCTCCAGCCGTTCCGACCTGCAGCCGGCCCGCGTCCGTCTCACGCCGGACGACCCACTCACCGGCGTCGTTGTCGTGAGCAACGGTCGCATCGACTACGCAGTCGTAGACCCGGCCGGCTGCGTCCATGAGGTCGTTCACGGCAATGTCAGGACTGCTCGCGGCGTGCGATGGTGTCGACATGGCGGCCTCTTCCGAGGCAGACGGGTTGAGTGCCATCTCGATGACGTCGCATTGCTTGCGGATGGTGTCCGCGTTCAGACTGGTGAAGCGTTCTTTCACTCGGCGGTATCCGGCGCTCTCGGTGATGCCATCGATAGTGGCGTCGCCGCAGTGGAGGGTTCCACTGTTCGCATCGGCGGTGAGTCTGGGTACGTCGAGTCGAAGGAGCGCGCGCCGTTCGGCGTTGACGACGTCCCATGCAGGATCGTCCGCATCGGCGAGCATTGCCTCTGATACGAGGACGTCTGTGGTGAACGTCAGTCGCCGCCCATCCTGCAGCGTCTCCGGCGACTGCAGCGCCGATAGGATTCCATCGTACTCCTGAGTGTTCCGGAACAAGACCCGCGTCTGGAGCGTCGAGAACCTGCTTGGGAGCGACAGGCGGTCCTCGACGACGGCGCGACAAACGGCAGCAAACGTCTCGCTGATTTCGTCTGCGTACCCCGCTGCTGCGACTGGCGAGTCCGGTGACTCCTCGACAGACGGGACGTTCCGCGGCGGTGGCGACATGAGTTCAGCGTCTCGCTCCCGCCGGCGCATCGCGTTCGTGTTGACGTTGGACCACGCCGTCTCAACGGGCCCGGACCCGATCGGGATCTCCGGCTCGCCGAAGCCGTTGACCATCGCAGTCTCGGGGATCGTCCCCGAGGCGTAGCTCTGCGGAAGCAAACCAGTCCAGAGGACGCTCCCTGCCCCCGTCGCGGTGTCGGTCGGCGCCGCTTCATCCGTACTCGGCGAGACGGCCGGAGTCAGCAGCGTCTCCGCGTCGACGACGACTGGCGACCGCCCGTTCGCGACGACGTTCTCGTAGTGACAGTCGTTCAAATACAGCAGGTACGCACTCGCGAGCACCACGCCCGCACGACGATAATACGCGTCCATCGCGTCAGTACTGGAACAAGGTTCAGCGGCGACGTGCTCCACCCACCCGTACGCTTCGCGCGCCAACACGTCTACCGAGCGGGTTTCGACGCCGACTGCGTCGCCTGCTCGCTTGAGGAAGTTGTCGAACGCAGCCTCCGTGCGGACGCTCCGGGGTTTGTAGACGACTCGCGTGTCGTCGTCGAAGGTGAGGAGAACGACGCGGCGGCCGTCGGCGTGCCTGTCTGAGTCGAGTATCGAGGCCTCGGTCAGCGCCACCGCTTCGTAGTCGAAGTTGAACGTGTCTCCGAGTGACTGCCAGTCGGCGTCGAGTCGGCGGTCGAACTCGCGGACTGCATCGCACCACTGAGTGACGATTCTGGCGAGGAACCGCGGAAGCACTGGGTATTCGGCGAATAGTTCGGCGAGCCCGTTCTCGGTACGGAGGCCGGCGATAAACTCGTCGTAGAGGTCCGTCTCTGCTGGCGTCGCGGGATCGGGGAACGCACTGGGGCGGTTCACGGCGATGTACGTCCGGAACTCGACGTACAGGACGTCACTACACAGGCGCACGAGGTCCTGGCGCAACGCCCCCTGCAGCGATGTAACGACCGAGGAGGGTACCCGCTCCAGACCCGCCTCGAGGACACGATCGCGAGCGAACGCGACAATAGGTGCGAGCACGTCCGCGAACGGAATTTCCTCCGGCGGCTTTCCCAGTGCTGGCCGAGCGTCGGCGTGGGTGTCGGTAATGGACGCGGCGACATCCTGCGCGGTCGTGACCCAGTCCGGGAGCGCGACGTCGTCTGGGAACGCGTCGACGTCCGCTATCGCCGCAAGGGCGAATTCGTCCATATCGCTGCGCGCGACTCGTTGGACGACATCGTCCTCAGTCCAGCCCGGAGTGGTCGCAGCCCAGTCACCGACGAGGTTAGTGTCCGTCCAAGACTCCGTCCTCGACAGCCCTCGTTGCTGGGAAGCGACCGCCGTCGTGCGTTCCTCGATAGTGCTGGCTTGCCACGCGATACGCCGCCACAGAGATGCCGTGAAGAGTGCTGTCATGAATGACTGATTGTATGATTGGTGTAGGACTCGGTCGTGCTGGCAGGCCAGCATCCGCAAGAACTCGGAGGTGAATCCTGTCAGCAGGAGAGCGTACACTTGCACGTGCAGATGCACGTGAACGTGTACTTCGCCTCGCTGATCTCGGTCATCACCTCGAGAGCCTCATCGTCGAGTTCCTCGTCGATAATCGCCTGCCGCATCGCCGCCTTGAACCCATCGTCGGTCGGGTCCAACTCGAGCGACCCGGGAGTAGCGTCACCGATGGTCTCGCGCGCTTTGTCGTCGGTCGGAGTGGGAATGGTCGAACCCATACACCTCCATTTGAACGACTCCATAATAACGGGGCCACGCTGTCTACACCACCTGTAACGTGACGTCCTCGTGCTGTTTTCACTCTTTGTGACGTCACGCATCCGAACAACCAGGACAGCTCGAGATATACCGACACCTACGGATGAGTGGTGCTGTGAGTGTCACGCGGGCTTCTCAGCCACGAACAGACCGCTCTGGAGGCACGTGGGATCGAACTCGACGGACTCGAAGCCAGCCGCCGCCAGTCCGTCAATCACCTCGTCCACCGTGAACAGCATCAGCGTGTGCGTGTCGGCGTGATGCGTCGCGGTCGCTTCGCCCGTCAGTGCAACCAGATAGTCACTGTTGAGCACTAGATCTCGGTCCTCGACTCTCGATACCTGGACGCTCGTGATAGTGACGTCGTCGTCGGTGTACGTCCGGACTTCTCGGTCGACGCCCGCGTCGTCCGGCATCGCCTCCGGGACAAACGGGGCGAGTTCGACGACGAGGATACCACCCGAATCGAGCGCATCGTAGCACTCCCTGAGGATGCCGTGCATGTCGTCGACGGACGCCGCGTACGCGAGGGTATGGAAAAGCATCGTGATACAGTCGAACGCGTCGGTGAACGGAAGTGCGTGCATGTCTCCACGGAGGACAGTAGCGTCGTCCGTTCGCTCGTTGGCGACCTCGACGACGCCCTCGTTGACGTCGAGCCCGACGCACTCGAAGTCGGTCTCCATATGACGGAGGTGGGTGCCGACGCCGCAGCCGACATCGAGGACCGATAGCGAGCCCGATCCGATGCGTTCGAGAAGGACGTCCTCGACGACGCCAGCTTCTCGCGCACCGTCGCGGTCCGCACGGTCCAGTTGCTCGTAGTAGACCGCCAGTTCGTTGTACACGGACATCTCTGGCATACCGAGACCCAGAGGCGCGAGCGCAAAGAGGTTGGAAAGCCGTCTCCACGAACTGTAGCCCGCAATCGTCGTCCCCTCCGTGCACTCAAGCGGGGCGGCCGTGCTCGAGTGCGACGTCACGAACCACGGTAGAGCAAATGACCGACGGACTGGTGAGGTTCGGCAAACACGTGGGACTACCCCCACTGAGGACTGTTCGGCATCGATATGAGGTCCTCAGTATCGACCCTCCTCACCCTTTTGAAGACAATAGATTGTCACTCACTATACTATTCAGTCGTTGGCGGGGGAAGTCAGACCGGCCCCCTATCGATGATCCGTCCTGAAAAGAGATCCTTAGCAAAGTCTGTGTAGTCGCAAGTTGCAGTAGTCTGTATGCCCTACTGCACGAATTGTGGAGGCCAAGTCAAAGACATTCATCACTACTGCGGGGCATGTGGTCAGACGCTTTCTGATATTGCAGAGTCAGAAACCGACCCTCCGATGGCCGTCGATCGCGAGGGCTTCCTCTCGTTGCGCTCACTCTCGTACGTCAACAACCTACTGAACGGAGAGCAAGATCTGGACAGAGACTCGGTATCTTATACCCAATTGTCGCGAGAAGTGAGTGCCGCCTTCGCTGATTTTGCTCGTCTGGCGATGATAAAAGACTTAGATTTGCTCCAGCTCTGGGCTGCGGGCTCCAGTTCCGAGGGGTTGAACACTCCTGTTGAAGACATGAGTAGCAACCAGTTCCGCGACTGGCTGGCCGCTATTGGCCTTTCTCGTACTCTACGGATGTACGACGAATCTCTCCACACGGGGTTCGAGGACGACTTCAACGAGCGACTCCAGAAGCTCCTCGAGATTGCCGGGGAGGAACTCGATAGTTAGGGGTGTGTCCAGCGAGAATCCTCGCCTATGCACGCACTTTGTATCGAGGGGTTACGTACGGCGAACGTCCTGAATCGAACACCCTAACGCCGTACGTACATGCTCCACCCTCGAAGGGGAGATCAGTTTATAGGGTTATCAGTTTCTAACCAGTCGATCAATCGAGACGATTAACTCATCACCACCCCATAATCAGATAGATGGCTGGTGCTGATCATGATGACTGCTGCCGGGGTGCTCACGCAGCTTCCCAACAGGGCGAGTTCACTCAAGCAACCGTCTGGGATGCGTGCCGAGATGGGATTCAAGAGGCAATCGAGACACAGCTCGACGACGAGCAGGCACCACCAGTAATCATCGACGGCCTCCCCACGATCGGAAAAACGCGACACGCAAAAGAGATCGCGTTCGACCTAGATGTCTCGGCCGCAATCCTCACGCACCGGTATGAGACGCGGGACCAACACCTCGGCCTCGCTGCCGAGCATCAAAAAACGGTAGTTGAAGTTCCAACGCTCGACCGGGACTGTCCAACCCGCCGAGGAGAGTACGGATCCGATTGGGCCGAGCGAATCAACGACTATCGGTTGCGGGGAGCCTCACCGACGTATCTTCACTACTATCTGCAGGATGTGCTGCCCTGTATGCAAGACGGTGACTGTCCATACCTCGCACGCTGGGACGCGGTCGAGGCGGCAGACGTCATCGTCGGCGGGCCAGCCCACGCCGCCCTTGATCGCGTCGTAGACGACCGCGTCGTCATCTTCGACGAAGACCCAGGAACCGCCTATCGAACGGAATTTGACGCAAATCAACTCTCAACAGCGATTTCAACCTTTCTCAGCAAGAACGGCGACTTGCCGATAGACAACCACTTCGGGTTGATTGGGGCTGCAACAAATGAGGGGATGGAGGCGATACGAGATGCGATTCGTGACGAACTCTCAGATGACACCTCTATTGCCCGTCCAACTGAGGCAGTCGACGATGATGACGGCCATGCCGAGGCCCCGACTGCAGTGCTCGCTATGCTCGAACTCGGCGGACCGATTATTGGCGATACCGCACCGACGGAGTATGACTGGGACGATCAGCTTCGGGAAGAAGCAGGACTTGATTATGTCGAGCTTCCAGACGGGTCACAGGTTGTCTACGATCACGCCGAATCACGGGTCGTCATCCGACGGCCGCCGACTCTTGATGCTGCCCGCGCAGTAGTTGGACTCGACGGAACGCCGATCGAAGAACTCTGGCGCGGACGGCTTGGCGTCGACGAGATAGTGAGTTGGCGGATCCTCTGCGATGACTGTCGGGCCCGGTATCTCCGTGACGTCATCGGCTACGAGTTCGTACAAACGACCTCGCACGTCAAGCCATACAGCAGTGGTGAATACGTCAATCGACGGGGCGACTTCGGGGTGATCGAGGCGGTCGCAAATCGCCACGATACAACAACAGGCGTCATCACGACCAAGAGTGCAGCTGAGCGTCTCTTCGAAGAGCCATCCAGTGAGCCATTTATCGACATCGAACGAGTGACTGACCAAATTGCGGACGTCAAACACTACGGCGCGCTCCGGAGTAGCAACGACTTCACAGGGACGGAGGTGGGGGTCGTACTCGGTTCCCCCCATCCCGGAGACCGTCCGCTTCAGATTACGGCCGCACTGGAAGGCTTCACGGCGGTGAGAGGTGACGAGGGGAAGGGAACAGACCTCGACTACGGGATTCCTGAACGGCCGTTCCTCCGGCACTATCGCGAACACAAGATTGCCCAAGCTGTCCTCCGGTTCGGCCGAACGACGGCTGCGACGGTCTACATCCACACAGGGGTACTCCCTGAGTGGTTATCCGAGATGGTCACGGTCGGGCCAGAGGCTGTCACGACCGAAGAGCGCTCCGAGGGGCAACGTGGTGTGATTCGCGCGCTCCTGGACGAGGGCCCGGGGACAGCCGCCGAGATCGCAAATCGAGAGGGAGTCTCTATCGGCGAGAAGCAAACCCGGGACTGGCTGAAGCGACTCCGGTCGGAAGGGTATGTCTCCCGTGATGACTCCCAGCCATACACGTGGGGTGCCAACGGCCTAGCTGACGCTCCGCATACCGCCCACGTGCGGCTGCCTGAACTCGGGTAGTGGCGAAAGTATTATCACCCCCACGAATACGCTATCGGTTGATTTTCCGTGAAATCACAAGCAGCTCGCGACGGCCCGCCTCGCATCGGTTTCACACCGTCCAAATCCCCATCTCTAACGCTGAATCAGACCCTTCCTACGTCTGGACTGAGCTGACTTCCCTTCGCTAAACTGAGCCACTACGTATAGAGTTCTATACGTCCTACCTCAGACTTCCTGACCTTCCCTCTCTTTTCAATTGGAACTGGTCCAAAGCGACTCACTGTGACCTGTCCCTTTCTGAACGATGCCTGAACTCCCACCGTTGGATCGAGACATGCGTCTCCATCGGTGAATTTCCCTGGGTGATTGGGCCATTGCGAGGCGGGCCGGCGCGGGGGCGCGCCTCACCGAAGGTGGAGCGCGCCCGTCGCGAGGTTGCGACGGGGCGCGGCCACCGACTATGAGCTCGAAACGCGACATCCGATCGACGGACACGACCAATGCACAGACGAACGAGCCGACGCCCCGGTTCGAACAACCACTCAGTGACGACCAGATCTGGACGATGCTCCAGACGGCTGCGAACAGCGCCCGGATCATGCCGATCGTGAAGGGTGACTGGGAGTCGTCGACGCGCTCGTACGAGACGCGTGAGGACACAGCCCGCGCCCTGATCTTCGACCTGAGCTTCTACGCCGACTATCGGTTCAGCCAGGTTCGCCGGTTGTTCCAGCAGACCGCAATGCGGGACGTCCTCACCAAGACGGAGATCGACGACATTGTCGAGGAGGCCTACATCCAGCAGAACGGACGGAGCTATCCAACGTTCGCATAATGGTGAGGTAGGCCAGTTACGAAGTGCTTCTCACGGGGCAGAGCCCGCGGAGATTCCCAGAAGTCCGGGACTGAAGCAGGAGATCCGCTGACACCGAGAAGGTCACACACAGAAGACGCAAAACGTGGCGGTACTTAAACAGGCTCTCGAATAGGACCTTGCCGTCCATCCCAGACAGGATATCGAGTACGCCGTCGTCGACGAGAAATCCTCACTGGACCACGTCGCCCTCGCCCCGTAGAGATCAACACCTACGACGCATTGTACTACGAGACGCAGCTAGTCCGAGCTGCCGAGATCCTACTGTCTCCCTTTGACTGGAATTAGAACGACATCCGACGCGAGTTCAATGGAACACGTGTAGTCGATATCACGGACTGGGCCTAACGAACCCCCTCCCCCCTTTTTCGAGTTGTAAACTCGTGACGACGGGGAGGGGGTGAACAGAAAGAGGGGCTGCAAAACAGCCGATTGTGGCAGATACACGCGATAGAAGACCTGAACATCCATTTCTCTAAGTTACAACTAGGAATGCGAAAGTTTATGGTGCGCGTTATCTAACCATATCCGCAATGGGGACAAAAGAAATAAATCTTCTAGCCCAGCTAGAAGATTGGAATCTCTGGGTATATAAAATCTCCTCATCTCGCACATGGTTCCAATCTCGAGAACTATCAGGTTTCATCGCCTCTACGTCCTATTTTGTGAACTCCATTCCCACTCCATGGGGTCTGGAGTGGTCTGCACCCGGCAACTTACAACTCGAAAAAGGGGGGAGGGGGTAGAAGGTTCGAGTATACCACACGAACTTCACCAACCATCATGTTTGTTAACCGGTATTACTCTCATTTGTGAACTGCTCCTACGAGCGTTACCCTTTCGCGACAATTCTGGTGCTTACTACTCGAAAACGGGGGGTGTGGGATACACCGTTTCACCCTAAGCATCATTCGCAAAATTCAGCCGATATATATCTGCTTCTATCTTTAGACAGCGAGAGAACCATCTCGAATAGTCTGCAACTCTTTTGTCCGGTACGGTAGTCGGCAGTAACAACGTACGAAAACTGCGAAGTCACGATCGAGAAGGCGAAGGAGCGCCGCTACACGGCGCTCCGAAGCGTTGTCACTTGTCATGCATCTTCCTGACCGATTCACTCGGTCAGTTTGGGAAGTGACCTGTTTAGGACGGGCGTGAATCGCGTCGCTTGAATACCCAATCACCGCCGATTGCTAACTGGATATTCCATGTTAATCCACACCATTAAGCAGGATTACTTACATAGGCTATATATGGTGGTTCAGGTCACTCGAACCTACGTTAGTTCTATTCAGAACCACCGACAGGTCTGTGATAGTCTCGACTCGCTCGGCGATTCCGCCTCAAAAATCTGGAACGTCGCCCGATGGACAGCAGACCGAATCTGGAACGCAATCGGCAAAATCCCAGATGTAGGAACGCTGAAAGCCTACATGAAGAACCAAGCGTGCTGGAAGGACCTGAACGCCCAATCCAGTCAGAAAGTCATTGAAGAACTTTCCGACGCTTTCCAGTCGTGGTTCGACCTGCGACAGAAAAACCCGAAGGCGAATCCGCCAGGCTACCGCAAACACGGCAACACACGTCCACGGAGCACGATCACGTTCAAAGCAGACGGGTTCAAACACGACCCCAAGAACAACCGTGTTCGACTCTCAAAAGGGTCGAACCTCAAAGCGTATTGGTCGGACTTCCTGCTCTGCGAATACCAGACCCGTCCCGACGTTGACCTCTCGGAAGTCAACAAGGTGCAGAACGTTCGCGCGGTCTGGAATGGCGACGAGTGGGAACTACACTTCGTCTGCAAAGTCGACCTCGAAACCAGCGACTCAGCAGGTGACGAAGTTGCAGGCATTGACCTCGGCATCAAGAACCTCGCCACGGTCGCGTTCCCCGACGAATACGTTTTGTACCCTGGCAACTCGCTCAAGCAGGACAAACACTACTTCACACGTGCGGAGTACGACACAGAGGGCGAGAACGGTCCGTCGGAGAAGTCGAGGTGGGCGCGTCGAAAACTCGCAGAGCGCGAAACTCACTTCTACCACGTCCTCGCGGACACTATCATCACTGAATGCGTTGAACGAGGTGTTGGAACGCTGGCAGTGAGCTGGCCCGAAAACGTGCGTAAGTCCGACTGGGGAAAGACCGGAAACAAGAAGTTGCACACGTGGGCGTTTGACCGCATCTACCAGTATCTCACATACAAAGCCGAGATATGTGGTGTCGAGGTGCTGAAAGAGAACGAGTGGAACACCTCGAAGACCTGCTCAAAGTGTGGTGAGGACACGAAGTCGAATCGTGTCGAACGTGGCCTGTACGTTTGCTCGTCGTGTGGGTTGGTGGCCAATGCGGATTGTAACGGGGCGGAGAATATGCGTCAGAAGATAACTCCGAGTCCTCATGGCGAGGATAGGAGTAACGGCTGTGTGGCACAGCCATCGGTACACTTGTTCGACCGCGAGAGCGGGACGTTTCGCACGAAAGGACAGGTCGTATCGTAGACCGGCAAATATCCCAACCGCGGTACGGGAAGCCTCGTCGTTTACGGCGAGGAGGATGTCACACTCAGTGCGACTCACTGTTACTTACAACTCGAAAATGGGGCGGGTGGGAGAATCTAACCAGGTGTGATGACGCTCCTCGAAGTCTTACTACTCGAAAACGGGGGGTCTGGGTCATCGAGGGAGTTCGACGATAGAGATTCCTGGCGATCCCTTACAACTCGACAACGGAGGGTGTTAGATGCCGAAGACGGTATCTGGCTGGTTTCGGGAATACACGGCTGTAGTTGTTAGATAGCCTGTTTTCACCCGGTTACAACTCCACAAGGGTCCACATTTTTATACCCAGAGTTCGAGGGGGTTCATAATGGGACGAAAGGGACGTAGAGCAGGTTCGAATCATCCAGAAGGTGAAAAGGATCGCAAATCCTCCTCTGCTGCTCCTGATAATCCCGAGTCGATGGGTGAGGAGATAGATACGTCACAGTCGACGTTTGAGGATGGCTCGGAACTCGCCGATTCTTCTCAAGAGGCAACAAACGGTGGTGGCATCTCAATCCGGGATCGACTACAAACTGAGTCGTCTGGGGGGGTCTTCGCGAACAAAGACCTCGTTCGGTCAGATACCATCATCGACGAGGATCGTATCGTCGGTCGTGATGACCAACTGGGCCGTGTCGTCGACAATCTGAAACCCGTGCTCCAGAACGAAGGCATCCCAGATATGCTTCTGAGTGGTCCTTCTGGAACTGGGAAGTCGCTCATCATTCATGCAGTCTGCAAACAGATCGTCGAACTGTGTGAATCTCAAGGCAAGACCTTCGGGGTCATTTCAATCAACTGCGAGGGGCCGAAGACAGCAGATCGAGCTGTCTATCGGTTAGTTAAAGCTGCTGCCGACGACCTCGGCGTTGATCCTGGTGTTCCCCAAACCGGGGTCTCAACGGATCAGAAGTTGGAGCGACTGTACGAACTGATGCGCGAGTACTACGACGGTGTCATCTTCATTCTCGATGAAATCGATATGCTCGAGGGACCGTATCAGGAAGCAGAGTACAATTCTCTCATCTACCAGCTTTCACGGGCTCGAAAACTCGCCGATTTTGATGGGCCGATCTCACTCACGACTATCACGAATTACGCCGATTTTATGAAGGACCTCAACAGCCGCGCACAGAGTTCTTACAATCCTGATGATATCTTCTTCGACGATTACGATGCGAACCAACTCCGTAGTATTCTCCACAACCGACGAGATGCCTTCAAGCCAGAATCACTCTCAGATGACGTCGTTCCGCTTGTTGCCGCGTTCGGATCCCAAACACATGGTGATGCACGGAAAGCAATTGATCTCCTCAGATGGGCTGGCGAATTAGCCGAGCGGCGTGGAGCTGACACTGTTACCGAGACTGATGTCCGTGAAGCCCAGGAGAAATACACCGAAAATCGCAAACTACGCCATATTAGCGGGATATCCACTCAAAAGAAACTCTCCATCTACGCTGTGGCGGCTACTGCCCACTACGCAAGAGAACATCCTGAGTGGATACCTGCTGGACCTGCGTTCAAGACGTACCAATTCATTGCTGATACGATGGATTCGGATCAGTACAGTCGCGAGACGTTCGTAAATCACGTCACAGAGCAGAGTACGTACGGGGTATTGGACTCCGAGCGTCGAGGCAAGGGGCGAGGCAGAGGAGTGCATATGTATTTCTCCCTCTCCGAGGACCCGGAAACGATTATGGAGACGATTCGTGAGGATTCCCGGTTCGAAGATCTAGCTCACGAAGAGGCGACTATTAGCGCGGTTGTCCGCGAACGGCTGAAGCAGTTCCGGAGCAAGAACTAATCTCACTCAGATTCTCCCCGCACTTACTACTCGAAAACGGGGGGTGTTCGCGGCCTAGGGTGATTCGTTACAGCTCGAAAACGGGGGGTGTGACTCGTTACTACTCGAAAACGGGGGGTGGGTGAGCCAAGAGATTCGACGTTCTACTACATGTGATATGGTTTTTCCTCGATCTTTCCCATTTACAAATCGAAAACGGGGGGTGTATCCTACGATTTTCTCGTCGGTGCCATTGATGACGAGGACATCGTGGAGAAACGACGGAAATGTGGAGTGTAAGTCCCCGATTCGTCTCTGTCTACGGTTATTTCTGTCCACTCACGAGAGCCTTGGCACACTCGACGAGGTCGTCCTCAGATTTCCACTGACAGAGCCGCCCAGTGTCGTCGAGCATCTCGAAGATCGCGGTCTGCATACCGCTATACGGGTTGTCAATGTCGATGCCTGTGTCGATCGAGTCTACATCCAACGAGTCATACTCACGCTTGAACACATGGGTCTTCGCGAAGTACTCCTCGAGGGCCGTAAAGTAGCCCTGTTCGACGAGGAAGCCGCCCTGGGCGTGTTCAGCGACTCCCACGATGAGGTCCGTGTAATCGGCGAGCAGCCGGAACTTGAGGTATGTGTTCGTCCATTCGCTCCGAATGTCGACCATCAGGAACGCATACGCATCGGGCTGCCGGTTGAGGCGATCTTTTACGAGCTGGAGTCGGTGGATTTCGGGACGTCCGTAACTGCCAAGGACGAAGTACGAATTCTCAGCTGAGAAGATTGGCGTGAGCTCCGCAACACTCTGTTTCAGCGCTTCGTACTCCTCCGGTGTGAGTGTGGTTTCGTGAAGATACTCGTCGGCTTTCTCGGCGAGTTCATTGATAGTGACCGGATCCTCACTCATCTAGCCGAGCCTTCTCCCGTACCCTGCTTTAATGTGGCGACCTCATTGGCCACCGTATCGCCTCAGACCGATTCGTATTTGAGCGAAACGCTTTTGCACACACTACCCGAACAACGAGGTAATGAGTACGTCCGATCACCCGCCAAGCGATCTGGAATCCGTCCGGGAGCGACTCAGCGTTGTCACCCAGGAGACGCGGTTTGCGCTCCTCCAGGACATCCTCGGGCATCCGTCGGAATTACCGACGCTGAAGGAACTCGACTACGTCAACCCAAGCAAGAGCCAGACGACGATTCGCCAGCACCTCCAGCAGCTCGTCGACGCCGGCATCGTCGAGGAAGTGCTCCTGCCGGAGGATCGCCGGCAGAACGACCTGCCGTACAAGTTCTACGGGATCAGTGAGAGTGGTCGACAGTTCCTCGAGGAGCATAAGCTCCATCGGGCACAAGACACGCTTCAAGAGATCTATGACCACGTGGAGAAGACCGACGACATCAAACGCTACGAAACTGCGCCGCGACCCGAGCGCTAACAGCCCTTTTTCACTTCGCAGACGGGGTGTTACCCTGAACAACTGGCCATTCAACTGAAGCGCTTCTTAGTCTATTCACCCGGGTTGACCGGGCCTTTATACTTCGATTTGATCTTGTCCCCTTCACGCCACTGCCAGTAGTAGTAGCGGTTGTCGTTGATATTCTTGATCGTGATCGTGGCCTTCGACGGGACGTCGTCCGGGAAGTCGTCTGCTCGTTCCTCCACCTCGTCTTGATCTGTCTCCCCCTCGAGACGAGTCTCGCGTTCCTTGTGTTCGGCTAACTCCTCGGCGTACGTAGCAACGTCACGGAGGCACTCCGGAGTGGACTCGTTGAGCGTGTTGACTACTCCTGATGGGAGGATCGCTGGTGGGGTCGGTGGCTCGTAGGACATTGGCTGTTCTCGTGTTAACCAACACAGAACGCCAGATTATAGTTTTGTTGGTTAAAACGGTGGTTTCGGTTCTCCACCCGCTGTCTGTAACACTACCCGAAACTTCTCTTAAATCAGTTTCATACTATGTTACGACGTGCTCCGGCGCATCGAACTCGAGGTGGTGAGAACCTCGAACGAGGCGACACGATCTCGGAACTCGTGACAAAGCTCGACCACAGCGAGAGTTATCTCTCTCGTGCTGTCGTAGACCCTGCTGAGGAGGGTTCGGTCTATACGGAGCGTGACGGCTGCCGAAAATGAGTCATCCCCTCGGATGCTCGGGCGATCGAGATATACTAGGATCTCGTCCGCCAACACTCCCGCATCGACTTCCCTGAGTTGTTGACGGGAAAAGCCCTCGAGTTCCTCTTTTACCTCGATCAGTCACGGGTCGTTGCTGACGCCGCCGAACGGAGCGGCAACTACCGCAACACCCTCAACTCGAAGGGCCTAGAGGAAGTCTCGCCGACGGAGCTCTGCTGTCACACGTTGCTGATTGACGACATCCGCCACCGCTCGTACTGCCTCCTATTTCTCAGCCACGTCGGCGAGGGCAATCTTCGAAAGCGAGCGGCGAAATACGGCCTCAAAGACGAAATCGACGCTCTGTTCCAGTGCCTCGAGATCCAAGGTGAAGTTGAGGCTGACCGTCTTTCTGAGTGGCTAAAGTTCCAGGAGCTGGAGACTGACCTAGAGACATATTTTTATTGACACGAACTTCTTTCGGACGCGAATATATTGAGAATGAGTCATACTGATCTTCTCTTGATAGGATTTGATCATGCGATAATCGTCCGTGATTCGATTATTGATCGTTGAGACGCGATCGTACTCAATCCAGTAGTCCCAATTGTTCCAATCGATCTATGATAACAGCAAGACTGTCTTCAATTGCTTCTCTCGTTTTCACGCCCGTGATTAGAAGCTTTCCGCTCGTGAATAGCAGCACAACGGCTTCAGGTTCGTCAAGTCGATAGAGTAATCCTGGGAACTGTTCGGGTTCGTACTCGACATTTTCGAGGCCAAGCCCAATAGCGATCGCGTTTAAATTCAACTGTCGATCCAGATCAGCATTGCTCACGATATTCTGGACGGTGATTTCACGGTCGGCGGGAGCCTCAATACCAAGGCTGCGCAATGTGTCGAAGACATCCTGAAGCGCGGTCTGTACGTTGTGAACGCTGGTTGCCCCCGTACATACTATCTTTCCGGTCCGAAAGAGTAGCACCGTTGCTTTCGGATCCTGGAGGCGATAGATAAGTCCTGGAAAATGATCCGGGTCGTACTGAACATCGTCTAAATCTTGACCGAGTGCATCGAGTTCGAGTTCTTGTCCAACTCCGGTCGATGCAACCACGTTCTGAATTTCGATGGTATCGACCGCGTTTGTCATTGGGAGACCGTTCCTGCGTATCGTATAAAAGCACGGGTATCTCGACTTCGATGTCAGTATTCAAGCGAGATTATGCTTTGTTCAGGAGCGATTCGGACTGCTTGGCAGCGAGAGCTGCGCTACGGACTGCCTCAAAATTGTCTGCTGTATGAGCGATAAGCCGAACATCGGCGAGCGCCGTCGAGTCAAATGCCAAAATCGCTTCGCAAATATGACGTGTCCCGTCGGAAAGATCGTATCCACCACCGCCACATCCCAGTACAGGTAGCACGAGCGATCGACACTCCATCTCGTCAGTGCGTGAGAGAACCGCTCTCGTTGCAGCCGAAATCGAGTGTTCTGTAACGCTTCCTTCGCTCGTAAACGGGACCGCGTGGATCACGTATCGTGCGCTCAGGTTGTACGCATCGGTAACGACCACCTCGTCGCAGGAAACGTCCGAAGTTCGTACCACATCTGTTTTGAGAGGGCCGTCGGCTTCTCGCTGGAGAGCGGCGGCGACACCGCAATTCATCGTCGCGTCCGGACTCGTTGAATTAACAAGAACATGCGCACTTTGCTTGGCGATATTCCCCTGGACAACAGCGAAGTGCATACTAGATATTCGTTCACTAGTAGAAAAAGCACGGGGGATAATTCACCGTTACATGCAGCTTGCAACGATCTCGTCTGGACGGTCACTGTCATGGGCGAAATTAGCTTTCGGACAAAGGTTGACGCCCTTTGAACTCGAACTGGAGACTATGGAGCTGCGGGCGATGTGCAAAACGTGTGACTGGGCCTTATCGGCGGACGAACTCTCGACGATTGAATCGGCTGCGGAGGAACATCAGCAAGAGAATCCTGATCACAGTGTTCGATTGAGCCGTCCAGATGCGAATCTCAGCGAATACCGGTAACGACACCGTGTTCTTGTTAGGAAATTGGCTACCAGAATGTCTATTCAATTATGTATAACTACGTGTCGTCTTCGATTTCCAACTCGAACTGCTCATTTTCGGAGACGGCGTTCAGGACCACGCTCGTATTTGAGGCCGTAATATCCGGGTCAGTGAGCACGGTTTTGATCTGGTCGTTCATCCCGTCGGTGTCTTTGAATTTGCCGATCGCAATGATGTCGTAATCGCCAGTAACCTCGTAGACCGACGTCATCTGGCGATGCTCCTGCAACCGTTCAGTGATTTCCGGTAAGGCGTGTCCTTCGACTTTGAGTTGCATGACGGCAGTCACGTCGTATCCGACCGCGTCGTAATCGACCCTCGCCGTGTATCCTTCGATCACGCCTTCGTCCTGAAGATCGGAGAGGTGATTCGAAACCGTCGTTACCGACACGTCCAACTCCTCGGCCAGGCTACGAAGACTTGCCCGGCCATCTCCGAGAAGTGCGTTCACCAGTTTTGAATCGAGATGTTCGTAGACCATTTGCTCTCATATTGTATACTGCCCACATACGAGTACCGATTTCCTGACCGCTCGTGTGGTTTAGCTCATCCTTTGTGATGATTACCGTCGATGGGCTAACTCATCACGAAGATCGTCGAGATCCATCTCCTTTGCGGCGAATAGAACGAGCAGATGATAGACGAGATCGGTACTCTCAGCGGCGATTTCATCTGTATCGTCGTCTTTTGCAGCCAGGATCACTTCGGTCATTTCTTCGCCGAGTTTCTCCAGTACGGCGTTTTCCCCCTTTTCGTGTGTGAAGAGCGAAGCAGTGTACGAATCGTCTGGAAGCGTCTCTTGGCGCTCTTTGATCACGGCGAATAGTTCGTCGAGAATCCGCTCAGTCATTTCTCTTCCACCCCGTCTCGTTGGTAGTCAACTGCACGAATATGTGGTCTCTCGCCCCCTCACAGAGTTGTTTCGATATGGATAGGCAAAGGCTGTGTACTATGTTCTCACTCGCATGTAGCACAACTCGGTTCCACCACTCGATACAAACTTTGTCGGGCGTCTGGAAAGTAAATATCTTCTTCAACGACGCCGATGGATTCGAGGCGCTCTAGTGCGTACCGGACGGTGCGTGGAGACAGGAGTGTTTCCTCGACGAGTTGCTTCTGGGTCAGTTCTTCCTCGAATTCGAGCACCTTGTAAACGAGTTTGGCGCTCGGGGGCAGGTCTGATAGCTCTGTGTCTGTGTCCGACATTCGATAACCGTACGCGGTACCCTCTAACGCGAATCAACAAATTAACTGCGGTCCATGCTTGTCCGCATGATGGTCTGAACCGCGGTGAACTCACAACCTCTTTCTACTACTGGGAAGGAGTACTCGTATGCGAGTTACTGATGTCGAGACCTTCGTCGTCGATGCCGACTGGCGCAACTGGTTCTTCGTCCAGGTGAAAACCGACGAGGGGATCACTGGTGTTGGCGAAGCACTCAGTGGAGAGGGATTGACGGCTGCCCTCGAAGCAACTACGGACGCCCACAAGCACTACCTCATCGGCGAAGATCCACTGAATCGAAAGCAGATCAGCCGAAAACTGCGCCGCTATCCGTTCGCGTGGCGTGCGGGCAAACTGATTAACGCGGTTGCGTCGGCGTTCGACATCGCGCTCTGGGACATTGCGGGCAAGTACTACGGTGAACCCGTCTGGAAACTGCTCGGCGGTAAAGTTCACGACGAGATCCCGGTCTACGCTAATGGCTGGCACATCGGCGAGCGGACGCCGGAAAATTACGCCCACCATGCGAAAAAGGCCGTCGAAGAACAGGGGTACCCGGCGCTGAAATGCGACCCGTTCGCTCACTACGAGTATTCGCTGACCGACGATCAGATCGAGGAGGTCGCGGAATTGCTCGAAGCGGTACGGGAAGCGGTTGGGTGGGACGTCGGGATCGCCCTCGATTGTCACGGTCGCTTCTCCCGCCGGGGCGCGATCGAAGTCGCAAACGCCCTCGAAGAGTACGACATCATGTTCCTCGAAGAACCGGTCGAACTCGAAGATCGGGACGTTATGGCGGACGTCACCCAGCACGTCAATATGCCCGTCGCAACGGGCGAACGGATCTACAACAACGAAACGATGGAGGAGATCGTCCGTAAGCAGGCTTGCGACATCGTCCAACCCGATCTGACGAACTACGGGAGCTTGCAGGAACTCCAACATTCGGCTGCGATCGCCAAATCGCGGTACATGACGTTCGCACCGCACAATCCCAACGCCGGCGTGAGTACTGCCGCTGGACTGCACCTCTGTGCAGGAATCGAGAACCTCGAAGTACTCGAACACATGAGCCGCGACGTTGAGTGGGGCGATGAGATTGTCAAACACGACTTCGCGGTCAAGGACGGCGTGATTGAAGTCCCCGACAAGCCCGGTCTCGGCGTCGAATTCGATGCGGAAGCAGCGCGAAAATACCCCGGCGAACCGAAAGACAGCCACAGTCTCTTCGACAAAGACGGGGCGCTCAAACGGCCATAGTCTCCCGATATCTGCTTTTTTCCGGCTAACGCGATTCTAATCACACAGGATGTAGCTATCGTTCGTAATCAGGGGACAGGAGCAGAGCTTAGGTCGCTCGATCCATAATCGAAAATATGGAGGGATGTTTGAGATGTGGAGAGACAGACGTCACGCTGTTCGAGGTCGTAAAAGATGGCAACCCGGACGAAGTAGTAGGTCGAATTTGTGTTGACTGCGAGGATGACCTCGTCTGGAACGGAATAGAAGTGGGGGCCGCGGGAACGTGCGGCTACTCGGAAAACTGTAACCGTGTCGTTTCATATGTGACCTTCGGGACGAACTCTTCGACTGGTAGCAGTGGTGAAGCACTGGTTCGCTCACAAAAGAGAAATAACATCCTTTGCGAGCAGCATCTTCATCAGTTGCGCACTGAGTAGGTCTTTCCACGAGTATTTCGGCGTATTCTCGACCATACGGCCGTTCGATGGCATCGGAGGCGTTTCTCGATTGGAACCCTGGGGTACTTAGGTACGGAGCGTCGATATTCATCTAACCGAAAGAGGCGCTGTCCTTGACGCAGCTGGGACGGAGCGTTCGATTTAGGAACGTCAAGGACGTAATCGACGTGCGTACTCACGCCCGCGAACGTTTGCGTTCCGCTCTATCGTGGCCGTTCTGGCTACGTAGCTGCGTTTTGGGACTGCTATGATCGGTCCTAGCCATGGAAATTGAAATCGCAACAATAGGCGGCTACGAGGAAGTCGGCCGGCAAATGACTGCCGTCCGTGCGGGCAACGACATCGTAATCTTCGACATGGGGCTGAACCTGTCGAAGGTGCTCATTCACGATAACATCCAAACGGAAGGAATGCACAGCCTCGATCTGATCGACATGGGTGCGATCCCCGACGATCGAGTGATGAGCGATCTCGATGGGGAGGTGCGGGCGATCGTACCCACGCACGGTCACCTTGACCACATCGGGGCGATCAGCAAGCTGGCTCACCGGTACGATGCTCCGGTCGTGGCTACGCCGTTCACGCTCGAACTGGTCAAAGGGGAAGTAGAGGACGAGCAAAAGTTCAGCTTCGACAACGACCTGATCGAGATGGACGCCGGCGAGACGATGCAAATCGGCGACCACGGACTCGAACTCGAATTCGTCAATGTCACCCACTCGATCGTCCAGGCGATCAACCCTGTTCTCCATACGCCCGAAGGTGCCATCGTCTACGGGCTGGACAAGCGCATGGACCACACGCCGGTCATCGGTGCACCGATCGACATGAAGCGCTTCCGTGAGATCGGACGCGAGGGCAACGGCGTCCTCTGTTACATCGAAGACTGTACGAACGCGAACAAGCAGGGACGAACGCCCTCCGAAAACGTCGCCCGAGAGCACCTTCGAGATACGCTCTACAGCATGGAGGATTACACGGGTGGGATCGTCGCCACGACCTTTTCAAGTCACATCGCTCGGGTAAAATCGCTCGTCGAATTTGCTCGGGAGATCGGCCGCCAGCCGATCTTGCTCGGTCGATCGATGGATCACTACTCGGGAACTGCCCAGCAGGTCGGGATCGACTTCCCGTCGGACGTTCCGATGTTCGGCTATCGACAGGCGATCGATCAGACGTTCGAGCGCATCATGAACGACGGGAAGGGAAACTTCCTGCCCGTCGTGACGGGCCACCAAGGCGAACCGCGGGCGATGCTCACCCGCATGGCTCGGGGAGAGACTAACTACGAACTCGACGACGGCGACAAAGTCGTCTTCTCCGCCCGCGTGATTCCGGAGCCGACCAACGAGGGCCAGCGTTACCAGGCTGAGAAACTCCTCGGCATGCAAGGTGCACGCGTCTACTCGGACGTCCACGTCTCCGGCCACCTCTGTCAGGAGGGCCACTACGAGATGCTTGATGCCCTTCAGCCACAGCACGTCATCCCGGCCCACCAGGACCTCAACGGGTTCTCCGGATACGTCGATCTTGCCTCTGATCAGGGTTACGCGCTCGGGCGAGATTTGCACGTAACCTCGAACGGAAACATCATGCAACTCGTGTAAGTCTGCTCGGAATTATTATCCATTACGAACACCCTCTTAAATTTTTATTTTGTATATGTGATTGCAACAGTCCAAGAAATGGGTTCAGCAGACATTTTTGTATAGAAGCTAGGAGGGTAAGTCAAATCCACTAAGATGTGATGCGCTTATCCCTTCTGAGTCGAACTTGAGCACAATGGTTGAAGAAGAAGAGAAAATAGATCTATCTGAAAGTGCCGTTCTTCGAGACCGGTTTACTTCTGAAGAGATTTTTGAACGAGTTATAGTTGATGCAGATGAGGAGATTTCTCGAAGCTACCGTGAACTCTTTTTCAGCGGCCTGGCTGCGGGCTTTGCGATTACATTGACAGTCTTACTGTATGCTTCAATGACACACGCAGCGGGTGGGATTCCACTGATTGGCGCGCTATTATACCCAATTGGTTTCGTATATATAATATTGGGAAATTATCAACTATACACTGAAAATACGTTACCACCTGTAGCGCTTGTCATCGAACGGATGGCGAGTGTGCCAGCTATGCTCGGAATGTGGGGTATTGTATTATTGGGGAACGTCCTCGGGGGCGCGTTAGGTGCAACTGCATTGGCATATGGCGGTGTGTTCTCTCCCGAGGTGTCAGAAACAGCTATAGAGATTGGCATGACTGGGATAGAGACAGAGTGGATAGCGTTGTTTTTCAAGGCTGCATTTGCAGGGCTGATCGTAGCGGGAATCGTCTGGCTTGATTTCGGCGTCAGAAATTCAACAGCGAGATTCCTCCTCGTCTATATGGCATTCCTTGCGATTCCGCTCGGAAACCTGTTTCACGTCGTTGTTGCAAGCACGGAAGTTGTGTATCTCGTGTTACTTGGTCAGGTCGGACTTCTGCATGGAGCGTATAATTTTGCGCTTCCAGTTCTTCTTGGAAATACGTTTGGTGGTGTTCTGCTCGTTACGCTTGTAAATTACTTTCAGACGCCATCGTACATTCAAGAGGATCCGAGCCGCCGGCTCACGCCGAAACAATGGCTTTTCACTTGGAATACTGGACGAGATAAAGAGGAACTCGAACAGATGGCTTCCGATTAATCGACTATAGATTCGACGAGTACTGTCGTAAAATACTTCATTGACAATTAACTCTCTCTATTTTTCAATAATATTGGGTAACGATGGCCAACAAGTCTGAATAAGATGCCCCCAGAAGGTTGAAGTCGTAGTGGGTTGGCTGAAGACCTCTAAGCGAGACGACTTCGTAGTGGGTCTGTGAGAACCACCTACCGATGCCCTCTGCCGGATGGCGTCATTGGGCTGGTAAGCGGCTAAAGTGCTGAGTCGTTACTCCTCTTTGTTCTCTTTGATGTCCTGTAGCTGGCCAAGCAAGTCGTCGGTCGAGCCACCGGTTTCGACCGTCATATCGCCTTCGTACTCGTTTTCGTGGACGTTTACCGCAGCATCCTCGTCATCCTCGTCGCCCACGTCTTGTTGCTGTTGCTCGGACTCGTCGTAGCTACCAAAACCCATATACGATGACTCTTGGTCTGTGCACTTATTCTCACCGGTTCACCTCGTACTATGGGGACCCCAATGAAATCTCTTATCTATATCGTGTCAAGTAGACATACAAGTTTAGTATAACTTCACTGACAGCTGTATCGTGAGTTTCTATGGGCTATACTCCGGTGACTGGGCTTCAATCGTGTCTGCGACGTTGTCCAGTTGTTCGCCGATCGTGGCGACGAGATCGTCGAGGGTGACGATTCCAGTCAGACTCCCATTTTTGTCAACGATCGGGAAGCGACGAACGTTGTGTTCTTCGATCGCCCGCGAAATTTCCATCGCTTCCTCGTTCTCTTGAATCGTTGCTGGGTCTTCCGACATCACGTCTTCTACTGAGACGCCTGCGACGTCATCGTGCTGGTGGATCGCTAGTGCAGCATCGCGGTCGGTGATGATGCCGACGGGGGACTCGTCTTCAGTTATCACGATTGCCCCCACATTTTCGGAGTCGAGTGTCTCGGTGATTTCTCCAAGTGTACTCTCTGGACTCGCCGTTACAACGTCATCCGGGCCGAGATCGCCAACGGGCATGGATCGAGTGAACCCACCACACAGAGGATATTCAAGATGGAGCTTTCAACTGTCGCCGAATAGGCGGAGAATCAACTCTTGAATGGGTATCATAGGCGTCCTCACATAGATGGGCGTCTACCGCTAAGCTAGAGTATGGTCCAATCGGACTATGCAACCGGTATACTCCTCGGACTTGCATGCGGTGACGCCCTCGGTCGTCCCGTTGAAGGCTGGTCGTCGGACCACATTGAAGCGGAATACGGAACGCTGCGTGATTTCGCCGGATACGGAGCTCACGACCGACCGCCAGGGACAGTTACCGACGATACACAGCTTGCGATGCGACTCGCCAGAAGTCTCGTGAATTGCGGCGGGTTTGATCGAGACGACTTCGTCACCCGACTCGTCGAGTGGTACGAAGAGCAACCGTTCGGGATCGGTGGGACCACGACCGAAGCGCTTCGTCGAATCCGCGACGGCGTTCCGCCGGAAGATGCCAGTCGCCGAGCGAGAGAGACGAAGCCACCTGGAAAGAAAGCCACGAACGGGAGCGTCATGCGGTGTGCGCCGATCGCTGTTCCATACGCGACTGACCGCGAGGAACTCCAGCGAGTCAGTCGCACTTCCTCACGAGTGACTCACTGCGATCCCCGCTGTGTACACGGCTGTTCGGTACTCAATCTCACCCTCGCGTACATTCTCACCGGTAGCGATCGTCCGTTGCAGGCTGCCCTCGACGACCTTCCGGCGACGGCACCACAGGAATTGAGACACCATCTCGATCCAGTTCCTGACGAGATCGATCCTACCGACATCGTGCCGGCGAACGACGCCGTCGAAACGCTTCGGGCTGCGCTCTATCACGGACTGACGGCCAGTGACGCCGAAACGGCGATCGTTATGGCCGTCAACGAAGGCGGCGACGCGGACACGGTTGGTGCTGTCACCGGCGCGATCGCTGGAGCGCGTTTCGGTGTATCCGACGTACCTGATCGATGGGTGGCGACAGTGGAATATCGAACTGAACTCGAACAGCTCGGCGAGCAACTCGCTAACCTACGTTCGGGTCATTGTGAAGCGGGTGATGATCGAAACGATAGATCTTGAAACGTCCAGTCCTCGGGCAGTTCATCTTCAACTCCAGTCCGGCGAACGAGCGATCGAAGATCCAACTCAACCGATCGAGACCACTCGAACCCTTCTGTGATTTCGTTCCACTGCGACCAAAAGCGTGGAACGTTCGGATGATAATCGTCGGTATCCGGCCCGACGAGGCATTCGAACAGGAACCGTTCCTTAGAGACGGCGCATTCGGGGGCGAGTTGAGCCGAGAAATCGAGTGATTCGTCTACTACCAGTGATGTCAGAAGATCGGCAGCGGCGCGTTGATCGGCGTAGAACGCATGTTCCAACGCAGCCTGTGTCCACCAGTGTTTGTCCTCGATAGAGCTACGAAGGTACTCCGCTGTCGCGTGGTCGGGATGACCGATCGCCCATCCGTACGTCTGTGACTCTTTCCGGGCGAGTGTGTGATCCTCGATACTAGAAAATGCTCGAAGATAGCGCACTGCGACCGCTGGAACGGTGTCGATCCCATCTCGTAATCGCGTCCGTATCACAAATCTTCCAACGACGTTCACCAAGACGTGACTACACGGAGGGACGCCGAACTGGTCGTCCGGGTTATACGATTCTAGTACGTCGGCGAGGAAGTCCCATCCCTCTATTTGTACGGTTTCATCGAGGAGTTCGACGATCGGTCGATAGTATCGCCACGTTCTCTCACGAACAGTCGGTGGCGTAGCGGACGTCAGTGCAGCAGTTTCGATCGTTTGATCATATGTCGAGAGAACGTTACGAACCGTTTCCGTGTCGCTAGGATTTGCCTCATCGAGTAACCCATTCAGAGTAGCCATCCTCTCTCCGTTCAGAGACAGTACTCGATCGAGCGAAGTAAACAATCCGATCAGGGAACGGTGACTACACTCTCCGATCCGCGCGGATTTCTGCCGTCTCGTTCGTCTTCGGACGTCCAACTCAAAGGCGAAGAGATGGTTGATATTCTTCGCTTTTGTCCGATGCCCCTGCTTTTTATCTCGTTCATCAGCGTTCGAACCGCTATGGGAGAACTGGAAACCGAGGAACAAAAAACGCGGACGGAGATCGCCGCATACCTCCGGGACTTAGCCGATCAACTCGATGAAGACGGCGATGTATCGCTCGAATTAGGCGACAAGCAAGTGCTGTTGAACCCCTCCGATCCGATCACGTTCAAACTTGAGGGGGAGTCAGATTGGTCCGAAGGAGAGACAGAAGCAAAACAGAGCATCGAATTCGAGTTAGTCTGGTGGCGTGAGGCTCAAACGGCCGAAGAAGGAGAGTTAAACGTTCGAGAATAACGGTTTCTGGGAGTAGAATCTGCGTGAGCGGCTTATAATCTCTCTGTTGACGGTCGGACAAGTTTGACGTCTCGGTCGGTTAGCCGGATTGTAATCGGTTCGTCGATCCTGAGCTCGTGTATCTCCTCGGCGTTGTCGCGGGTAAGTACGGCACTCGACGAGTGTTCGAATCGAGCATTTTGACTTCTACGTCCGCATCTGGAGAGAGGTGGATGTATCGCGGAGCGTCTATCGGCGTGTGTACGTTGTTGAATGCGACGCTGAGTCCGCTCGAAAACGTTCCACCGATGATCGACCGGTAGTACCCGGTCGAACCGAACGGCGTCGCCACGAGTACGCCGTCGCCGACCAGCCGCTCGAATTCGTACGCTGTTCCTTGGTCGTCAATACGGACAGCAAACGTCGCTGCCAGAATCGGCGAATAGTGATGGAGGCTGATCTCGTTCGGGGCGCTAAAATCGCCTTGAATCTCGGCCCCGTCTCGGTGCAGTTGCCTGAAATCCACGACGAATCGGAAGTTAACACATATATCCGACACCCGTGTATTCCTCCTTTATATGCAATTCTGTGACGAGTGTGGTTCGATAATGCACACGGAGGGCGACACGTGGGTGTGTCGCTCCTGTGAGAACGAGGAGCCGCGGGACTCACAAGCAGAAGCAGCGATGGCGACCCAGGATGGACAGTGGGACGACGGGGCACCTGCCGTGGCCGACGCGACCCAGGACTCCACCGAGACGATGCAGGAGCCCTGTCCGGCGGACGACTGCGACAGCGATCGGGCCTACTCTGAGATGATGCCGAAGCCGGGCGGCTCCTACGAGGTTCGGCTGTTCACCTGCGTCGAGTGCGGCCACAAGTGGCGCGAGTCCTGACAGCGCATCTCGCAAACCCCGTCGCTTACATATGCATAGACAGCCACATCAGACTCTCAAATTCGGGGTTATCGTTCTCAAGTGGAGCCACACATCGACTCCAAATCAACTCCCCGCGCTACTATCTCTTGGTTACGATTGACTCAGCTGGTACTGACTTGGTCACTAAACGACACTCGTTCTGCGTTAGCATTTGAGCGCTTACTCGCCTCATCAAGGTCAAACTCGCGGACGATTTCCCCGTCACGGATGAGCGGTTCCAGTAATTCTTCTCCGTTCGAAGGACCACTACGATCCGCTAACCCAACGTGGTGGCCGCCATTCGACGTTCGGTAGACTGCCTTTTTCCCGGAAAGTTTGCCGCGCTTCGCAGTCGGCGTCCTGTCAACTTCGACGATATCCAGCGCGAAGTCGATCGGATCGGCGTTACTAATGTAGCCGCCGACGCCGAATCCGGCGACGTGATCCCGGAGGTCTCGCATCGTGTCGGGTGTGATCCCACCGCTGACGAAGATGTCAACATCATCCTGGCCGCGAGCGTCCAGTTCCCACCGAACTTCGCGGATGATGTGCTCGAAATCGCCTCGGCGCGAGCCGGTCGTATCGAGTCGGACGCTGTCGAGCCGATCACCGAGCGCATCGACGGCCCGAAGGACCTCATCGACTTCGTCCGAAAACGTATCACAGAGTGTGATTCGAGGAACGCTCTCATCGACCGCGTCGTCGAACGCCTGCCACGCCGCCTCTTGATTCCCCTTTCCGAAGCAGAGCATGAGCGCGTGCGGCATTGTTCCCGACGCTTGCTGATCGACAAACTCCTCCGCGGCGACGTTCGAAAAGCCGTCCAGGCCAGCGAGCAGAGCGGCCCGTTCGATGATTCCCCCGAGCGTCGGATGAACGTGGCGCGTTCCAAAACTCAACACGAGCGAATCGGGAGCAGCGTACCGCGTCTCCAGTGCGTTCGTTGCGATCCCTGACGCGTGGGACAGAAAGCCAAGAAGAGCGGTTTCGTATCGTGCGAAGTCCAGGTACGTTCCTTCGATCTGGAAGACGGGTCCGCCGTCGAACAACGTTCCTTCCGGCAACGCATCGACGTCGATCGGGAGATTCTCCAAGAGGTGTGCGGCATCTTTGACGCCGGCGAACAGTTCGAACTCACCCGTCGGGAATTGGTCCGCGGTTATCTCGGCGACGACGTGTGGATTCGTCCCAGCGTGGTCGAGCGTTTCGACGGTGCGATCGAAGTACGCATCTGTCGCGTCTCCTCGTTTAATCGTCTCTGCTGTGATGATATCGAACTGACTCACGGTAACCACCTTTGTGAAGACCGATTTCGTCAGAGGCCCGATCCATTCGGTACTCGGACGCTGCTAGTTGATAGGACGGACTTGTTCACCAAAAAGACTCATACTATTCCCAATACTCTAGTACTTTCTCTCCGAAGTACGGTGTAGCACAAATTCTTTCTTCGTCCCAGAGAAACAATCACATATGACGTACGATCCGGAGCGCACAGCGATCATCGTGGTGGACATGCAGAACGGATTCTGCCATCCGGACGGAAGTCTCTACGCGCCGGCCAGCGAGAAGGCGACCGAACCCGTTCGTGACGTTATCGAACGTGGCCGAGACGCAGGTGCGCAGATCGTATTCACGCGGGACGTCCATCCGCCGGAGCAATTCGCGGACGCGCACTACTACGACGAGTTCGAACGGTGGGGAGAACACGTCGTTGAGGGATCGTGGGACGCTGAGATTGTCGAAGACTTGGACGTCCGAGATGAGGACCACGTTGTCGAAAAGCACACGTACGATGCCTTCTATCGAACCGAACTCGACGGCTGGCTTCGCGCCCGAAATATCCGCGATTTGCTCATCTGCGGAACGTTAGCGAACGTTTGCGTATTGCACACCGCGGGAAGCGCCGGGCTCAGAGACTACCGGCCAGTCGTGGTCCGTGACGCGCTCGGCTTCATCGAAGCGGATCATCGTGCGTACGCCGTCGAACACGCAGATTGGCTGTTCGGGGAGGTTATCGAACGCGATGAGATTGAGTTTCTGGAGAGGTGACCGATTTGTAATCTCATGGCTTTGGTAGATAATCGTTTTAGAGAGGAGTTGTGATGAGACCCGTATCTCAACAGGTGATAAATAGGTGGACAGAAGTTTTGAGTACCCCTACCCGTTGTCCACCTTTCTATTGGAGAAGTCAGTGTTAGGTGGAATATGTTTTGTGGTCCCTCTATGGCAACTGCTGTGGTGTAAAATCTCACGCAACCGCGCCCAATGATATTCTGCTTAAATATTGGTGCACAGATGGCAAAAAAATGAATAAAGAGATAATCTCTTTACAACGGGTGCGGAAGATGTCTCGTGCCCACCAAGTGTCCTGAGTGTGAAAATTTCGTTCCGAAACCCCTCGGTAGAGGCCGGGATGAAGACGGGAATCGGATTCTGCGGTTTCGATGCAGAGATTGTGGCTACGAATGGCGAGTTAGTTTTAATTAGCAATGGCGACACAAGTAGGTGAGCACGGGATTCTGATAATCAGTAATCAGGTTCTCTTCTAGAAAGTGGCGACTCGGTGTCCCGCGTCATCACAAGGGGCTCAGTGGGGTAACTACTCGTCATCGCCGCCACGCGGAGATAGTAGACACATCCGTATCAAAGCCGTGTTTCGCTGGTCGTAGGACGTGCAATTTCTGTCTGGAGAATGCAGTGATCCGTTCAACCGACTCTTCCAAAGCGGTTTCACTAAGACGGCCGAACGAACCGTATGGAGGTAACGTTTCTCGGGACAAGCGGTGCGATTCCGACGACCAAACGTAATCCAAGTTCGATTTTTCTTCGACGAGAAGGTGATCGCTTCCTCTTCGATGTAGGAGAAGGAACTCAACGGCAGATGATGCGTTTTTCGACTGGATTCGACATCTCGACTATCTTTCTCACGCATCTTCATGGAGATCATATCCTTGGATTGCCGGGCCTCTTACAGACCTTGGATTTCAACGAACGAACGAAGCCCTTGGAAATCTGCACTCCTGCGGGTACTGGCACCGATGTCGATCAATTCCTCACGGCAAGCGGAACGGATCCTGACTACCCAGTTCGAATTCGTGAGCTAACATCAGGCGACGTCGGTCTCGAACACGACGAATATACCATCCAAGCGTTCGAGACCGAGCACCGAACGCGATCGCTCGGCTACGCTCTCGTCGAAGCAGAGCGAAAAGGACGCTTCGACCGCGAACGAGCGTTAGAACTCGGCGTCCCTGAAGGTCCGATGTTTGGGCGACTCCACGAGGGAAATTCCGTCGAACTTACGGACGGCACGGTGATTCATCCTGATCAAGTCGTCGGCGACCCCAGACCGGGCCGACGTGTAGTGTATACTGGAGATACTCGACCAACGGATCGGACCATCTCCATCGCTTCTGACGCTGATTTACTCATTCACGATGCGATGTTTGCCCAAGACCGAGTGGATCGAGCACGACAGACCGGCCATTCGACAGCAGAGGAGGCAGCCACCGTTGCGCATCGTGCGGATGTAAAACAGCTTGCGCTTACCCACGTTTCATCACGGTACGCAGGTGACACCTCGCAGCTGCTACGTGAAGCGAGCGAGATTTTCGATGATCAGGTATTCCTCCCGGATGATGGACGAACCATTAGTGTACTTTATCCGGAACAGATAACTACTGATGACTAGTCCTTCTGCAAGTTGGTACGCGACTCGTACAATATTCAAAACCGATTCCCACTCGACGTCAGCTTCTTTTAACTGGGAAGAGCAAGATCGGATTGTGAATGACGACATTCAGAGTGAAGATTCTGCAATTGAAGTAGCAAAAGGGTACGCTAACGAGGAGTGTATCGGCGAACTCGGCGAGATCATTGACGCGAGACGAGAGGTAAACGAATGGATTGTCGAGTTTCGAACGCACACGCTCTCCGAAGCGTATGATCACTGTGTACGGCTTACGGCGTCAGTCGGAAACGTCGTTTCACACGAGCGATCAACGAATCTTGAGTGATCTTCAAGGACTTGCCGAATCACGTCTACTGAGCTGATAGCGCATTTTTAGTGGAAACGCGGTGTGCCATCACACATGGAGTTCTCCACTGTCCAAGGCGATATCGCAGCCCAGCGCGCGGACGCGCTGGTGAACGCTGCCGGAACGAGTCTCCAGATGGGAAGCGGCGTTGCCGGCGCACTCCGGCGTGGCGCAGAGGGCCCGATCAATGAAGAGGCGGTTTCGAAAGGCCCAGTTGATCTCGGTGGAGTTGCAGCCACTGATGCGTACGAACTGGACGCAGAGTACGTAATCCACGCAGCGGCGATGCCCCACTACGGTGATGGAAGAGCGACGTCGGACAGTATCCGCCGAGCGACGAAAAATGCCCTCGAAAAAGCCGACGAACTCGGCTGTGAGTCGATCGTGGTTCCGATATTGGGAACGGGTGCAGCCGGATTTTCCTTCGAAGAGGGCGCTCGGATCGTTTGTGAAGCGATTCGAGACTACGAATCGTCGTCGCTTACCGATGTCCGAGTAATCGCGTACTCACAACGGGAGTACGACGCGCTGGAACAGATCGCCGAGGACGTTCAATCGTCGTGATGCTGACGCCGGTCAGCACGATTCCAACGCGACTTCGAACTCTTCACGGATGGCATCAACGATCGCCTCCCGGTCGTATTCTCCGGCGGTTGCACTGACAAGCGCGATAGTATCCTCGTCAACCGGAATCCAGATTTGTAGAAACCCCTGTGCCCCATCCATGTAGTCAACTCGTGATGCAGGTTTCTGCCAGAGCTCGGCCTCTTTGCCGGTGTAATTCGGGTGGATTCCGTTGGGAAGTTCCTTTGTCGTTTCTAACGTGAAATCGTCGTCTTGCTCGAGGACTGGGCGAATATCTCCGGAGATCGTGTGCCTCTCTGCCTCCTCTTCGATTTCCGCTTGGATCGCCTGTACCGTCGAAGTAATAAACTTTTCAAACGAGCGATCGGGCACGAGTTTGTCCATATCGTCGAAAATCTCCTGTTCTCGCATGCGAGGGATTCCGCTCACGCCCGAGATGACCTGGTCGTCGATCGGATTATGACAGATTCCGATATTGGCCCGGGGCCGTTCGCCCATCTGCGGAAGATACGTATCACGAATTTGGAGTAGAACTGCGATATCGAGCTCAGTGTACGTCTCGTACTTTTGTTGAAGATACGTTTTGAAGACAGCCATTTCCTGTTTGGATGGTGATGTGAGAATAAGTTGTCGGAGAAACTCTTCATCGGGCGTATCGTCGTGATAGAAAAACGTGTGATTCTCGTAGTCCTCTAACACAAACCAAACGAGGTAGTCAACCGGTCCGTCATCGACGAAAAACGCCTCTTCAACGGGTCGTTGTTCTATTTTGGAAAATCGATCCTGGAAGCCTCCCGCGAGACGCTGGACATATTCCCCTGGGTCGAGCCCATACTCAGAGATAAATTCCCGGGCCATGAGAGAGACTACTACCTTCGCCCGATAAAAGCAGTCTGAATGGCGCAACGCGATGGGCATCTTCGAAAAGGGACCAGATCACTGGATCCACTATTATCAGATTTATAACATTAAGTGGCTACTAGAAAGGAATCATGTGGATCGATATCGAATAGTAGTTTGATGAGTGACGAACAGATGATAGACTCTCTTAACGGATCCGCTTTACAGGAAGCCATCGATGCCGTCGTCCAGATACTTGATCATCCGTCTGATCTATCGATTTCTTACTCATTTGACGGAGAAACCAAACGGACCCGATTTCGGATTCAAGAACCGGAGAGTAAATGCTATGAGCTTGTATATGAGGGGCAGAACGACGAGAACGAACCGATCATTCGACGCATAGAGTAAGTAACGAAAACGGGCAGTAAGTCCATATGTGCTTTCTTGGATTGGTCCTCTCGCACGTTATAGATCGCTCGCCAGTAGTGAGGCTGAATAGCGTCTCGCTGACTGGTATTCGAAATCGAGATCAGAATCTGCTCCCTTCGTAACCCAGAGAATCCCATCAACGTGGCGAGCTAACATGGTAATTGTCTCTTCATCGTGCTCGGTATACCTGAGTCCGAAGAATCCCATTCCCGTTCCAGTTCGGAGTCCAGTAACGCGTTGAAGCACGTTACACACTCGCTTCGGCGACGAGCAATTGAGCAAGGGGGTGAGCGATCGAATAACGAGATGACGAGATGTTGTCGGCGGAACCTTTCCTTCCGTCAGCTCCGAAAGGGCAATCACGATCCGTTCAAGATCGGCTGATGAAGGCGTGAAGACCGTTGGCGAACGACCGTATAACGCAGACACGTATTGTTTTTCAGATGTGGTATCGACGAGTCCGATCGAAGGTCCGTTCTGAGGGCAAATTTCCTCGTATATCGCACACGTTTGATCGGCGCTTTCAGTAGTAGTCACGACGAGTGCAGATTCATCGTCGCGTCCATACTGGCACAGTGCCCGAAGTCCGAGCGCGTATTTTGAGGGATCGACGCTCCCGGCGACGAGTACCGTGGAACCATCACCTATCGCATCGGGGAACGAAGGGTGAAACTCCGTACTCTCGTCTACCGACGGATTAGATGAGCCGGTCATCGATGATCAGCTACCGCTCCGTGAGTGTGAATCGCCCGACGAACTCACAAGTTGGGCGAGCGTTTCTTTCGGATAGTACCGCGCGCCGCAGTTGGGACATTCGGCTACGGTGACGTTCCCTCGCCAACTCGTCGAAATCGGCAACTCCCTTACGTGAACGGTCCGCTCAGTGAGCGATGTATTGCAGTCCGAACATGGGATATCTGTTTCGTGAATCATGATTAGTACGGATGACTCAGTCCCGCAGGAGGTGCCCGCGATAGCGGTTTACGGATGGGCGTACACCTGAGCAGTTCCCGCCATGCCACTGGTACAGTGGCGTTCGCGGTGAATGAAGAAATTACGGGACGGAGCCCTGCGTCTGGCAAGATTTGGGTGAGAGCTCACAAATAAGTTTCGTCTGTTGAGGGCTCATCTCGACTGTATTTTCGATCGAACAGTGTACTCGTGTACAAGGCTGCGTCACGCAAATCGAAACGTTTCGAGGTTCCGTGGCGCGTACGTTCGACAGTTGAATTTCTGATAGAGTGCTGATGACAGTTGGTCCGTCGCGGATTTATCTCCGTGGACGCACAAGATCTCTTGTGGGCGAGGATTCATCGACTGCACGAAATTTTCGAGCCCGTTTCGATCCGCGTGACCCGAAAATCCGCTCACGGATTCGATCGTGAACCGAAGGGTAAGTCGATTCGTTTCGCCACGTCTGTCGGTGAGTTGGATCTCTCTGTTTCCGCCCTGAATGCGCCGTCCCAGCGTCCCTTCTGCCTGATAGCCGACGAAGATGAGCGCGTTCTCCGGATCGCCTCCGAGTAGTTCCAGCCAGGACATGATCGGCCCGCCAGTGACCATCCCTGACGTCGAGAGGATGATACAGGGCTCGCCACCGGCGATCGCCTCGCGCATCTCTTCACCGCCGTCCACCTGCTCGAACTGGTCCGCGAGAAACGGGTTTTCGTCTTCGTGGAGGATTCGTTGACGCAGACCGTCCCGGAGGAACTCTGGATACGCGGTGTGAATCGCCGTCGCCTCTCGAATCATCCCGTCGAGGTAGATCGGCATCGTCGGGAGTTTTTCGGTGCGCATCGCCTCTTCGAGGACCAACATGAGTTCCTGCGATCGACCCACGGCGAATGCTGGAATGACGACTTTGCCGTCGTTCTCGTACGTTCGGGTAATGAGATCGATCAGTTTCCGCTCGCTGTCCTCTTGATCCGTCTGGTAGTCGCCGCGTCGTCCGTACGTCGATTCCATGACGAGCGTTTCGACCCGCGGGAAGTCGTTAACCGCACCGTTGAACAGTCGCGTGTCCGAGTAGTGGACGTCGCCAGAGAAAACGATGTTGTGGAGGCCGTCGCCGATGTGGAAGTGAGCGACTGCACTTCCGAGGATGTGTCCTGCGTTGTGGAGCGTGAGCTTGATGTCGGGCGCGATATCGGTGACGTCGCCGTAGTCGAGCGTGATCGTGTGCTTGAGTTCCTCCCGAACCATCTCGCTCTCGTAGGGCGGCGTTCGACCCTCTTTTGCCGCGACGTCGAGATAGTCTAGTTGAAGGAGCCCGATGAGGTCGCGCGTCGGCGCGGTCATGTAGACGGGACCGTCGTACCCGTATTTGAACAGGAGGGGAAGTAACGCGCTGTGATCGAGGTGGGCGTGGGTTAACACGACTGCATCGAGATCGGCAATCGGATTCGCTTCAGGAACTTGGAGATGCGGAACATCGCCTTCAGCACCTGGCTTATCGCCGCAATCCACGAGAATTCGCGTTTCCGGCGTAGACAGCACGAAGCTCGCACGACCGACCTCACGACAGCACCCGAGAGTCGTGACGCGTACCCAATCTGTCTCCTCGAGCGGTTCGCGGTGAATCTGCTCGCCGACTCGTTCGAGGATCTCCCGCCGTTCTTCGCGCTCTTTGACGAGATAGTTCCGGACGTTAGCGACGGTCGAGGACTCCATCGGCGGGGTTCGGAGCACGTCTGGGGTCCACCCGACCTCTTGCGTGATTTCGCGGAGCGTACTCGCTCGCTGTCCAATCACGAGTCCCGGTTTGTCGGCCTCGATCACAACTTCACCGGTCGTCGGGTAGAAATCGAGATCCGTAATGCCGGCCTCCTCCGGGATCAACTCGCGTATCTGTGCTTCCGCATCGGCAGGTTTCGTCTGTGTGCCGGGTGCCGGTCTAATCGCAATTCGCTTGCGGAATTTCTGTGCGAGTTGTCGAACGATCCCGTCGCGTTTGGCGAACTTCCGAGGGGTACCCGTGTAGATGACGAGTTCCGGTCCTTCGTATGTTACCCTGGACACGGTGAGATCATCGGGTAATTCGGCTTCGATCTCCTCTTTGAGCTCTGAAATTGAATCCTGATTTGTACTCATGTCGTCTGATAGGTATGCTATCCCATTGCCGGGATGCTATCGGAAGTACGAATCGCATGGTGAAACGATGTCGAATACGTGTTACTCACCAGATGGCGAACGGATGAAATCGTACACTGGAAAATAGCTAGTTCGTAGTATAAAGGGGTTCCGACGCATCAGTTGGCTATCAATCACCTCCTGCATTGGACGAACCCGAACCGTTAAGCGGATTGGTTGGCTAGAGGTTTACATAAAAAGCTGCCCGATGAGGCCTATCGGCTGAGGGCATCAGTCCGAGGTAGTGCGCTGAACGCGTACGCCTTCCTGGAGGACTCGGGCTCGCCATCCCGAGACGGACTGACTCTGCTGTTTCGCCTTCCTATTACCAGAACTAGTGTTTCGAGAAAAATGCTTTTGAGGAGTTTTAGACCGAACGGCTCTGGTGAATCGCTATATGGTGTTTGGTTCACGTGCTGTTATGTCCCCTGTGAGACGGTCCGGCCGTTCCATTATCACAGATCGCTCGAGTTTACGAACACGATTATTCCATTGTGACAGATCAGGTCGTGTATGTTCATGATCAAGGTTGCCGCAGTCTAGGACTCACCAGAGCCGGCTGAACACACAACGGCAACAGTACAATTTGCGTTGCGAATCACGTACTCCGCGCGATGGCTGAAGAATGCTCGCCGTGACACCAGTCGAAGGATGGCTCCCATAATGATGATGTCGTCGTCGAATGGAACAGCTCGTAGAGATCAAAGAGAGCGACGAAGACGAGTAGGCCACAGCATTACTCCCCTCGTTTTTGGTGCTATGGAACCTCTGACTGCACTGCCGTTTTGACGTCCTCCCAAACTGCCTCAATAGACTGTTCTCCATCGATTTCGATCAGTTCTCCAATGCCCCGATAGAACTCAATGAGTGGCTGTGTGTTTTCCTCATAGACGCGAAGCCGCTCGCGGGCGGTCTCTTCTTGATCATCTTCTCGGTGGTAGAGGTCGCCACCACATTCATTGCACGTCCCCGCCTCGGCAGGCGGGTTAAACTTGACGTGATAATTTGCACCGCAATTAGAACAGACCCGCCGCCCAGTGAGACGTTCGATGAGCACCTCCTTGTCGACCGCTAGGTAGAGAACGCCATCGAGGTCGGTAATCGAATCGAGATACTCGGCTTGGTCTTGATTTCGGGGATAGCCATCGAGTACAAACCCATCAGCAGCCTCCAGCTCTGCTTCGACGATTTCATTGACGACAGGGTCCGGAACGAGTTCTCCTTCGTCCATGTAGCTCGCGGGTGTCCCGTACTCGGTCTCCATGTGCTTGTTCGCGCGAAGCGCGTCGCCAGTCGTGACGTGGGCGAGATCGAATTCATCAACCAGTCGCTCGCACTGTGTCCCTTTCCCCGCGCCGGGGGCTCCGAGAATGATGAGTCGTGAGTCAGCCATACACGTAGTCGTCGCCGGGAACCCCTAAAACACTCCTGAAACGAGTTTATACCCAACGCGCTACAGTGCGAGTCCTATCTGTTCTCTCGGCCATCGAAATCCTGTTGCTAGAGTTCGAGTTCGGTCGCGCTATCACGTCGAATTGGATAACTTCGGGTTCGCCTGCGAGAAAGTCTTGAAGCGCCGCCTCGAACTCTTGAGAGTGCGTTGTTTGTGTATGTGCCTCGAAAGCCTCGGTGTTCACGTATTGTTCGAAGAATCGGATGACGTTCGGCTCCTATCTGCTCTGGCCAACTGAGCTATTACGACACATTACGGGACGAGAGCAAAGAATCGCTTATTCAGTAGCGGCTTTCAGATCGATCAGCTATCGACTCGAACCGCTGTATCCTTCCCAATGTCTCGAGTATCATCGAGTTCTGCGAATGCGGTATGGAGGCGGTGATAGGTCTCCTCGACGGCTTGGACGATGACTTTGGTATCCCCAATGACCGGCATAAAGTTCGTGTCACCTTCCCAACGAGGAACAATATGGGTGTGCAGGTGGTGTTCTATCGATCCACCGCTTCCACTCCCGAGGTTGAGCCCCGTATTGAATCCATCAGGATCGAATGCTGTTGTCATCGCTTCGAACGTCCGTGTCTTGAGTTGCGCATGGCCGAGCAGTACCTCGTCAGAAAGGTCCTCATACGCACCCGTATGTACGCGAGGGATCACCATGACATGTCCTGGATTATAGGGATAGTTGTTGAGCATGACGAACGCGTATTCGTTTTGAGCAACAATTAGATGCTCTCGATCTTCACCCCGTTCGGGGAATTCACAGAAGATACATTTCTCGACATCGGGATTCTTGTCCTCCCGCTCAATCCACTCGATACGCCACGGAGCAAAGATCTTGTCCATACCGTGGCTTCTCTGATCAACGATTTACCTCCTGTGAAAGACACGCAGTACCCTCATCGTGATCGGGCCCGCACTGCCGACAGGAGAACTCGATTTCGTCTTTCGTCGCGACCGCTACTTGACGGATTTTATGATATTGTCGCAAGATTGGAAGTTGGTAGGCACACATCATCCTTCTCTGTACAGCCCTAAGATTCTATTGCGGTCCTTTCGAAAAAATCGCTCAGATGCTCTTCGACGGACGGTACTTCATCATCGATTAAGCACACGAATAGCGATACGCGAGCGACGTTCCCATTACTCACACAACGCGTCAGTAACGATTTGTTCGTGATCGAAGCCCAGCTCGGGAAGGTTCCTAGGGTCGAACGTCTCCACTTGATAGGCTTCCTCTCGGGGTATCGGTGTTTGGTCACTAAGAGGAGTACATCGATAGGCCGCGCTCACATTTCCGCGTTCGTCTCGGTCAGGGTCATCGTAGAGGCCAACGAACTCCTCGATTGTGACGTCAAGACCAACCTCCTCCTTGGTTTCACGGACGCACGCTCCTCGTGCGGTTTCATCCCGCTCCACGAGGCCACCGGGAAGCACCCATGATCCCTCGAACGGTGGGTGGGCTCGTTCGAGTAGTAAGACCTCTCCGTTGAATTCGATGACAGCATCGGTAGTCAGTGCACGAACCTCGGCCATATGAGACAGTCAGATAACCGACCACAAAGAAGTACAGGACTAGGCTTTTGAAGCACCTCAATCCCATGATCGAATCAAATCAAGTAGTTCTGAAGCAACCGGGGCTCGGCATCACGTTCAATCCGAATGCGGCTCGCGAGCACCGCGGTGAACCGAAAAACAGCCATAACCTCTTCGACGAAGAAGGCACACTCAAACGCCCATAACACGCGTCCACATCTTAGGACCGGTCAGGACGACACACGTAAAAAGTACCAGTCCAAGTTCGAAAGAGATGAAGAATGTTGATGATCTCATTTCGGATGCTGCTTCATTAGCCAACCGAGGGGTGTCAAAGGGTGAAATCGCAGACGAGCTGAACGTCTCTCGTGAAACTGCCAGCTGGCTGGTCGCACGAAGTGGATTGACGAGCCAGGATACCCAGCCGGAGGACAGAAGGAAATCTCACGATATTCATGTGGACTGGAATGCCATTGGACGCGATAGCACACGGTTAACACATATTGGAAATGCGATGGCTAATATGCTCTCAGACTACAGTGAAGAACCATCACTTACGGTCGGTATTGAGAAGGCTGGGACGCCGCTTGCGACCGCCGTAGCCCAAAAACTCGACACGGATCTTGCTACGTACACGCCTCGTAAACACCAGTGGGAAGAGGGTGATATTGAAGATCTCGGAGGTAATTTCTCACGGAATTTCGCCGGTGCCCATGGATACAATTGCTATATAGTTGATGACACGATTACTAGTGGGACGACGTTACGTGAAACTATTGAAGCGATAAACGACATGGGGGGAAATCCAGTTGCTGCAGCTGTACTGATCGATAAACAGGGTGTAGAGAGTATCGAGGGTGTTCCGGTACATTCTCTTATTGATATTGTACCTGTTCATGGAGGATCATGAGTTTCATGTTGGAAAAAATATTATCCAGATCGACGACAGTGATAAGGTCATCTTCCCGGCTCGCGTGATGCCGATAAACAAGGCTAGCGCTACCAATCTGAGAAATCACTCGGGATCAAAGTGTGTGCATCTACGACGACATCCACGTATCCAGCCATCTCTCGCAAGAAGGCTACTTGCGATATCCAATGCACTTCAATCACAGTACGTAATCTCGCCTCACTAGAATTCACGGGCTTCTCCGGCTATATCGATCTCGTAGCAAAGCAGGCTACAAGCTGGGCCGTGATCTCCACGCGACCTCGAACGGGAATATCCTTCAGCTGGTATAACCCGAGAGCTGAATTCCGAAATAACAACTGGTATCCCGAGTCTGTGGTATCAGATGAATATGGAGGACGAACGTTTAGACGTTGAACTCGATTTCGGCGAAAATGAATTGATCCCCGCGATTGCACAGGATGTCGAAACGGGTGACGTCTTGATGCTCGCGTACGTTTCCCCGGAAGCGCTCGCTGCAACCCAGAACACGGGACTCGCTCACTATTACTCTCGAAGTCGTGACGAACTCTGGCAGAAGGGCGGCTCCAGCGGGCACGTCCAACAGGTCAAAGAGATACGTGTCGACTGTGATGGTGATGCGCTGCTCTACCGAATCGATCAGGAAGGCGGGGCGTGTCACACGGGCTATCGGTCCTGTTTCTATCGGACGATCGAAGGTGAAACCGTCGGGGAGAAAGTCTTCGATCCGGACAAAGTCTACGAGTAGCGGGTGTAGTATCAGAACAATAGCGGGAGGTGGACTTGAACCACCGATCTCCAGGTCATGAGCCTAGCGGAATCTCCGAGCTATCCTATCCCGCTACAAAGAACTCTGTGAGAGCCGCAGATAAGCGTTGAGAGGTCGTCTCTGTGTGTGAACTAGTCACTCGATTTGCCGGCCGACTGAGTACCTTCCCAAGTGTCGAGTGACTAGTTCTCAGCTTCCTCGATAGTCGGATAGAGTCGGTGTAGTTTCGTTCGAGCGTCCTCGTTCGTGAATTGCCAGCTGATCGTGACATCCAATTCATTGCGCTGGGTTTCCCACGCAGCGACCTCCGACCGGAGGGTCGCTGCGTCAGGAATTCGGCGGTTGAGACACTGGGTCTGGAGCGTGCTCCAGACAAGCTCGGCCATATTCAGCCAACTTCCATGCGTGGGCGTGTAGTAGAACTCGAACCGATCGAGATACTCGCGTGCTTTCTCGGGTGGGAAGAATCGGTAGAATGCAGCCGGATTGTGCGTGCTAAGGTTGTCTAAGACTACCCGGATGCGGTCGGCATCCGGGTAGTCGTCTGCAATCGCTTGCATGCAGTCGATCCATTCACACGTTCGCCGCCGTTCGGTCACATGAAGGCGGCACCAGCCGGTCAACGGTTCAGTCGCCACGTGGAGCATTCGTTTCCCGTTGCGTTCGTAGTGGTGATCTGTTCGAGCGACCGCTCCCGGTGCCGCCGGGAGCGGATCGCGGACGTGCTTTCGAAGTTCCTTGCTGGACTCGTCGAAACAGATGACTGGACGAGTCTCGTCGTACGGTTCCTGATACAGCGAAAGGAGCGTTTCCATGCGGTAGACGAACTCTGCGTTTTCTTTGGGTGGAATAAGCCAGTATTCAGAGCGGTGTGGCTTCAGGTCGTTTTTTTAGCCGCTGTCTGACGGTTTCTTCGGAGATAGAGTCGAACTCGATCTCCTCAAGAGTGACAAGGCGATCGGCAAGGAGTGCGTAGGTCCAGCGAGATCGTCCTTCTGGTGGCTCTGAACACGCAAGAGCGACGAGGTGAGCTTCACCGCGGCCATCTAGTTTTGGCGTGTAGTCTCGGTCGGGTTTGCGGCGATGAATCGCCGCAATCCCTCGGTCAGTGTAGGATTTACGTGTTTTATAGGGAGTGCCGATTGAGCAGTCGAGGTGCTCACAGATGGTGGCATCTGTGAGCCCCTCGTCAGCCTTCAGAAGAATCTTTGCTCGGGTGATGTCCTCAGGTCTGCGTTCTCCTGTCGAGACAAACGTCTCAAGCTCTTGGCGTTCTTCGTCGGCAAGATCGACAACGTGTTGCTTTCGGCTCATTCCAGTAGAAACGGGCTCAGAAGAGATAAACTAGCATGTCCACGTTTGGGACAGTACTGAGTCCATCGGCAGATGATCCCTCGGATGTAGTTGTGGATTCTACCTTCGAGTGAGCTCCACAGTTTTCATACCAGGATGAAAATTCCATACTTGTCGATCTCAACATTCTGTTGGGTACTGTAGACGGTGAACAAACGATATCCATTCAGCGTAGTCCTACAACCGACTGACCGACTTTGCGGACGTCCTCGCTCCGCTCGAGGGGCGTTATGAGATAGCGGTCAGTCATGGTTCGACGGAGGTCGAAATGCGCCTCCGCCCCCTCGCGGGCGCTGAAAAACTTAACCAACGATCAGCGGACCCACGTATCGAATGTTGGTTAAACAAGCGAGAATTTAGTCCTCGAGGACCTCGATGATCTCTTCTGCTGTTCGACTGATTCGGCCGAGCCGCTCTCGAACGACTTCGGGATCGTCCGATTCCCACGCCGCGAGGTAGAACGCCGAGCCACTCGTATCGAGCCCGCAGTACCGCCCGACCACGTACGCGACGGCTTCGGCCTCGACCTCGCGCTTCGAGCGCTCGGTATCGTCGTCGACGTCGAAGTGGAGTAAGGCGTGTGCGTACTCGTGAATCAGCGTCCGGGCGAGATCCGCATTGTTCTCGCGGTCGCGAGCCTCGACGAGGGGCTTGACGTCGATGAGACTCACCCGCTCACAGACACCTTTTGCCTCTCCATGCGACCATTCCTCCTCGGGGATAATTCGAACCGTCACCCCAAGGTCATCATCGGCGGCAGTCAACTGGGTGACGAGACCGTCGGCGTCGCCGGTCGCTTCTGTATCAAGTTCCGGAAGCGGCTCACCGTCGGTCTGGGAGATGTCGAACACCGGTGCGGGTCTGAACCCAACGAGCCCCTTCGACCACTCTTCAGGCGGTGTCTCGTCGTAGTCACAGTCGCTGCTCTCGTGGTACCTCGGCGAATTCTCGCACTCTGGGCATTGTTTCGTGATGATTGGTGCCCAGATCCAGATCGCGCTTTCCCCCTCCTGGACGTGCCGATCAAAGTCTTCTTGCCATGTCCGATAGCCCGCCACGCGGGTCGCCTCGGGACACTGGCGCTTGATCAGGAGCGTATTTTGGTAGGAATAGTCGTGGAAACGGCTCTGGACATCGAGCCACTCCTGAAACTCCGCGCTGGATTGCGCCTCGTCGATGCCGGCGACGAGGTCGTTGATCCACTGTTCGATGGTGCTGTTCATCTCGTCCGATCGCGTGTCGGTCTCGTCGAAGGAGATCGACGAGTCGCTGGTCGTAGCCATAATTTCACTGAATCGAGTTCACCGCGACCGCGTCAGTTTAGAACGCGCCGCACCCCTCTGGGGCGCACAAAAAACCTCCTCTGAGTGTCACCAGAGTTCGTGTGGTTCGTCCGCGAACCCGACTGTAACGAGGTACTCGAGATACTCGTCGAACTGCTCTACGTCGCTGGGCGTGTCTGTCGCGAGGTGACGTGCCCATTCGATGGCCCACTGGAATGCGGGGTCGGTGCCACCCTTTCCGTGGATATACCACCAGCGGGCCGCTTTCAGCACGACGAGCGGATTCGTCGGTGGGTGCTCGCTTGCTAGTCCACAGGTGATCGACCGGATCTCCTCGGGAACGTCTGCTGGATCTACCTCGGACGTCTGGGTGTTCGGTAGGTCGATTGGAATCTGATCGATTGAGATGTCACTCGGATGCTGCTGTTGACTCATGTAGAATCACTCTCTTGTGCTCTCTTTCGAGCCCTCACCCCTTCCGGGGACGAAAAAACGACTCGCTGCTTAGGCTGGGGGGAAGTAGACGCTTTGCTCGCCGACTAGCTCTTCGAGTTGGTTCCGATGCCGATGCGTGAAGTAGCAGTCGTAGCTACAGTATCCACAGATATCTCCCGTATCGTACTCTGCTACGAAGGGGCCTTGTTCAGTCGTCCAAACGTTCACATCGCACTCAGTACACGCCGCACTCTCGATATCACTCGGTGACGGACCGCGATACTCGAACTCGACACCATCTTCCTTCGTTGTCGATTCGGGCCAAACACCTCGTGCCTGCCAGAACTCCCGGACCTTTGCGAGACTGCACCGGACGGTTTTTCGGATCGTCATGTGCTCGGCGTCGCGACCGCTGTCGTCCCACCCACTAGCCGTCCAGAACTCGCCAAACTGTGCGCCACGGTGAAGCCCATTCCAGTCGAGCCCCACGATATCTGCGGGCGGGTCACCCGTCAGCGTGGGACGGGTGAGCTGCTTGATCACGTCCAGTTGTTTCGGCGGACTCCCTCCGAGTATATGGACGCGACGACCACGCCAATCACTCGGTTCTGAAAATTCGTGAGCGAGCCGGTCGGCATATCCACGGGAGTACCCGACGACGAGGTCATCAGGGATCGCGCGAATCGCGGCACGGCATTTCGGGACGATGACGAGATCCGTTTCTGGGTAGCTTCCTTGGATCTCGCGAGCAGCAGCGACGTATTGGTCCACCTCCTCGACTTCGTAGGCATCACCAATCACCCCGACCTGGGGCTCGTGTTCGAAAAAGCGCTCGACGTACCGCTCAAGGTCTGGACTTCGAAAATCGTTATCGAGCATCCCGACAGGCAATTCGAACGCGTTGAATTGCTGCTGCTGGTAGGTACAGTCCTCTCGAAATCCAGTGAGAAAACCGAGACGAAAGGCGTCAAATGCGAACGGAACTCGATGGAGGAACGCCATGTGGTCGGCCTGCCGAGCAGCTGCAATTTCGCTGGCTGCACTGCTGGTCGTACTCGCTGTGAGTGCCATGATGAATCAACGCGGGAATTTGCCCCGCACCCCCTCCTGGGGGAGAAAAACTGCTACCAGCGGCTAGCCGTTAACCAACACAAATTACTGTTATACGATTTCTGTTGGTTAATCAGGCTGGTCCCTGTGGAGGCTGCTACGTTGTCGGTTCAGCACGGATACCTCGCAGATCTCAGTTCAGTACGGGGGGTAGCTCGGAGCGATATCCCCGGTTAGTACGCTGCTCTCGAAGGCGTCGCTTTCGCCGCCCTCGAGGTCGATGATTCGATAGACTGCATCACCGCTCCAGTTACATTCCTCGCTCGAACACACCGCGCTAGCCAGGGCTCCGTTCCCTGTATCGAGATGGACGCTCTGAAGATCGAGCCGATCGCTACAGAATGGGCACGTCGCCGGAACTTGCGCATATCGGTAGCCCGTACTGATGTCGATGTCATCTTGCTCAGCGTCGATGCCACGAAGCCCTTCGACGAGATGGCCGACTCGTGAGCGAAACTCGGTGAGAAGCGCGTTGCGGGCTTGCTCGTCGACGGGGAGTTTCGCGCTATCAAGGGTAATCGTTACTCGATGCGCTGTCGTCTCGTTGGAGTTTTTCATTTGGTTCACCTCTGGGGGGCGTTTGATTTCCCCGCACCTCTTCGGGGGTGAAAAAGATCTTCGACTACGAGCTGACTCACCCCTCTTGTGAGCGGATTTCTTGTGCCTGACGTTCGAGACACCGGAGAATCTGAACACGTCCCTGATTCGCATTCTCGTACGCGACACAAGCACCGTAGTGTCTCCATGTCGTTGATCGTCACGATACCGGGGTTGATGAGTCGAGTGTTTGGTGGCTCGAGACGCTGTTTTGGCGTAAGACCGCCCGATTCTACAGATTGATCTGATGACTCACTCACTGATGTTCGCCTCCGCGCTTTTGAGGCGAGAAAAAACGGCTCTAGGTTGACCTGCTTCCGTGACCGGCTATCAGCTGTACGTCACGCATTTAGACCCCACCAAACATCGTCTTCGACTGCCTGCAGTTCGCGTTCTGCACGCTTGACGAAGTCACGTCCAACGAGTTCGATCGCTGTTTCTCGATCGATTTCGTCATTCACGTACCGCGAGAGGACGAGGTCTATCCAGAGGTCTTCGACACCGTGTTCCAGCGCCTGTTCGAGGATCTCCGACTCGGGGATGCCTCGCGCTTCCGCGATTTCTTGCACCCGTTCGTTGAGACTCGTGGCCGTGTCTCCGCAATTGCTCTGCAATGAATTAAACATCTCTGGATACTCTGATGGCAGCCCAGGTTAGTTTGGGCGGTAGTTCGCGTCAGTGTCGACCTCGTCGTACATACGGTCGAGCATATCGAGTGCTGACTGAAAGTGTGCGTAGTGCTCGTTTGCGAACGCTACGGTTTCTTGGAGGGAGATAACGGGCCGTCCTTCGACCATCTCGGCCTCGATCTGTGCCTCCGGCTCGAGTACCACCTGTATCGCACCATCGAGGTCGGCAGCGGGCTGGCGCTCCTCTGCAGCTGGGATTCCGAACCGATCGAAGAACGCCGTCCAGGCGTCGAGGTCGGACTCGTAGACGGCGATGAACAGCGGATAGTCCTCTGGGTCGCGAGCGACCTGATAGCCACCGCGGGTCCAGACGTAGACCGCATCGATGGCAGTGAATGCATACTCCATACCCGCGAACTGCGGGAGGACGTACGCCTCCGAGATCGACGGCGGCGAGATGTCTGCTGCCGCCGTCAGGAACTTGAGACCGGCGTCTCGGAGCGTCTGATCGACGAGATGAATCCCATCGTCGTACGCGACGTATCCTGCCTCCTCGAGGCGGTTCACAACGCGACGAATCGTTTCCCGGTTCTCGTCGATCTTCCGTGTGACGCCGGAGATGGAATCACCCGTGTCAAGCGCGAGGATGACCTTGAGTTCCCTCTCGCCACATACTTCGCACATCCTATATTTACACAATTCTGTGCAACAACCAAATAACCGTCTCACGGCCCCGCAGATGCCGTGAGGACCTCTGAGTTGTTCACCCCAAGAGCGGATTCAATCTCGATACCGGTGAGTCGCCAATGCTCGTTAGGACTGGCACACTCCAGTTGACTCACAACCTCGTTCTTGAACTGGGTGTAGTGCGTTAGTGCAAATTCTTCGTCCTCGGTGTAGTCGAGCAGGAGCGCGAGTGCGAGCTGCGCTGGCCCACTCCCACTGTATCCCCATTCGAATCCCGAGGGACTGTGGTTTACCAGCTTGAGGCTTCGGTCTGGAGTGAGGCGTTCTTGTTCAGGTAGCTTCTCCACGACGGCACGCCCTCGCTGTCGGTAGCCGACGTAGACGATGTCGCGGTCACTTCTCTGGCTTCTTTGTTGGAGCGACTGTGAGTCGATAGTTCTACTCATGGGTCTGTTCGAGAGTACTCGTTTGAGCACCCCCGCACCCCTCAGGGGGTGAAAAACTTGCTGCAGTTCCTGAGTTGTAGAGGGCCTTGCACACGTTAACCAACGGTTTCGGGCGTCTACATTCTACGTTGGTTAAGATATTGCTCAGCTGATCATCTTATTGAGGGTCTGGTCCGTGACGAGGCGATTGACACACCTGGCACTCCCACATCGGCTGGCCAGACCACTCGTCATCTGGGACAGTCTCGAACTCTTGGAACTGATGCTCAGTCTTTCGACCACACTTGCGACATTCAAGACGTGTTCTCGAGGGAACGCTGGGTTGACAATCCTCTGAATGCTCGTCGGTGACGGCGCGCTGGAGTGCAACGGCTGGCACCAACCAGACGTCGTTTTCGGCACTCTCCAGTAGGGCTGTAAGTCGATCTTCGTTGCGAACGTCGTACCCTCCCTCATCGTAGAGAAACGTTGAGTGCGCCCCCTCACTCCATGACTGCGTCGACTCTGTCTGTCCCGTCCGCTCACGAGCGGCGGTGAGTAGCTGTTCACCGCTTTCGGAGGTGACTCGAACTGCTTCGGGCAGCGAGGGCCACTTGTCGGTCAGTTGTGCAGCGGGCTCTGTATCGAGGTCATAGATCAGTTGGCAGTTGTCGACCGCTGGGTCCCTGTCAGCCTTCGTGAGGAGCGTGGCCGCAGCAGCACCCTTCGCGATGGCGGTGTAGAACGTCGCCGCCTCGACGAGCAGATGGACGACATGGAGTAGTGTCCACTCAGTATCCGAGGAGGGACTCTCGTCACTGGTTTCATCGAGATGATTTGAGAGGCAGAACCGACACTTGGTGCGGTTAGCAGAAATCGAAGCGCCACATGAGGAACACTCGCTCTGTGTCGATCCCGTTCGATTTGGATACGATTCGAGCCCTTCCCTTCGCAGTCCCTCTCCTTGTCCTGTGTTGCCCCGTCCAGAAAGCTGGTTGTCGGGAACGTGGTTCGTTTCGCCAAGGGGTCGTAGTTCCTCAAAATCAGATTGTCGTCCATTCATAGAGTCGTCTGGCAACATCTTCCTTCGTCTCTGTATTTAAATCTCGGCGATCAACGCCGAACTTGAATCGGAAGAAAACTCGCAGATCGCGTCTTCAGACAGCCAATTCCTTCAGCGTATCTTGATGCGACCGGATGGTCGTTGCAGTGACGCTCGCCACCTCCGCCACTTCCGCCTGCGTCAGCCATCGTCCCTCTTCACGACCCGCCTTATACAGACAGGCGGCTGCGAATCCTGATGGTTTGACGCCCGACGCTACTCCTGTCGATTCCGCCTGTTCAGCCAACCTCCGAGCTCGCTGTCGGAGGTACGCTGGAACATCGAGTTCTGACGCGAGACGAGGGATAAATTCGCTGGGGCGGACAGGCTGGGTCGGAAGTCCGAGTTCTGTATTCAACGTCTTGTACGCATTCGTGACTCTCGACTGGTCAACGCGTGCCGCGTCGACGACGTCGTCGAGTAACCGCGAGTGGCCGTTACAGCGACAGGTTCCGTAGATGCTTGCAGCAGCTACCGCCTCGATCGATCGACCTCGAAGCAGGTCTTCGTTCTGGGCGCTCCGGAACAGCTGACACGCCTGGTCACGAACCGAATCTGAGAGCTCGAGGACGCTCGCAATTCTTCGAACTTCACCCAGCCCGTGTGCGAGGTTTCGCTCGGCTTTCGACTGGAACCGACCACGAGTCTGTTCACGCCGCATTCGGGATAGTCGCTGGCGCTTTCGTCCGGAGAGTTTGTTCCCGTTCGCATCTTTCCAGCGACCGATCTCGGTCGAAAGTCCTCGGTCATGACGTGCTGCTGTAAGTGGCGCACCCGTCCGCTTTCGCTGGTCCTGATCGTGAGTTCTCCATTCAGGGCCGTGGTCGATTCGTTGTTCGTCAATAACGAGTCCACAGTCCTCACAGATGGTTTCGACCGAGTTGGTAGTGACCCGGCCATTGCACTCGGGACATGAGTTCGTGCTGGAGTTCGTCTGGATGTCCTCGTCGAAGCTTGTTTCGTAGATATCTCTCGTCGACATGTTTTCTCACCAATTTTTTGAGATTCGCCGGTACGGCGACCCCCTCACCCATTGAGGGGACAATAGACTATATGCAGGATTGAAGTGCTTACACAAGGAGTCGATGAGAACCTCGGCGCCTGCGATAAGATCGACAAGAGAAGGAACTCAGACTGTTCGAGTATAGGTCTTATTCCGAGTCCTCAACGTGCTGCCGGACTGTGTCGGTCGGGAATAACTTCTCGACGAACTCTGAGAGCCGACTCCGAATCTGGTCTACATCGTCTTGGAGCGTCTGGCCTGATTTGTGATGGGCCATCCATCGGCGCTCGGCACGATTCATGCTCTCGATCTTCGAGATGGTCTTCTGGTCGAGCTCCGCGTGTTCGGTCAGTTCGTTGAGGATTGATACTCAAGGACATAAGTACGTAAAGACGCTCGGCGGTTCAATGGTGTCAAGCGCGGTCAGTGCAGCCCCTTGAAGTTTATCCAGTGTGTCGAACAGGCGGTTGCCCAGTGCTTGGTTGAGACGTCGCCAGCACTCTTCCACGGGGTTCAGCTCCGGTGAACCCCGTGGAAGGTAGCACAGTTCGATCGGGGTTCTTTCGGCGTATTCCTGCACCTTGTTCGCCGTGAAATAGGAAGCGTTGTCCAAGACGACGCAGATCTTGTCGCCGAACTCGGTTTGGAGAGCATCGAGAAACCGAATTGTGGTGTCGCTGTTGAAATTTTCCTCACACGGCAAAAAGAACGTCTCGCCGCTGTCGCTGACCGCCCCAAGGAGTTTGATACTGTCCCACGCGCCCGTCACCGGGAGTGACGGGCGCTCTCCTTCTGGAAACCACGCGTAGATCAGCGTTGAGAGCACCTGACGCGTCTGATCAATGGTCAGGAGCGTGTATTCGTCGTCCAAGTTGTCGAGCTTTTTTTGAACCCGTCTTTCCACGCTTCCTGAGCTCGTTCGTCGGACTTGTGGAACTCCGGCCGGGCTGTCTTCCAGGACAGCCCGGCCTCAGACATCAGTCGTCGGATGTGTCGTTCGCAGTACTCGACACCGAACTCCTCAACGAGATAATGACGAGCGAGTGGAACAGACCACGCAGGCGCGTCAAGCCCAATTTCCTCTGGTGATTTGTGGAGCACTTCAACGAACTGCTCGTACTCTTCGTCGGAGAGCTCTGAGGGTCTTCCCGACCGGTGTTCGTCGTAGACGACCTCCTCGAACGGCTCGTCGGCGAGCCGTTCGAGTCGGTCAAGCCACTGCGAGAGCCAGGCAGCAGTATATCCATACCGTTCAGCGACCTCTTCTAACGTCGCACCGTCTTCTTCGAGATAATTGATTGCCGCCATTAGCCGCTGTGTCGGCTTCTTCCCCTCGACCTCCGCCAAGACCTGGCGGAGGTCTTCAATAGAGACGTTGTCGAGAGAGTTCATAATCGATCAATGTTGTTCCTCGTTTAAAATACTTTTAGCCGGTAGTATGAGTTCCGGCCACCAGCGAAGTTGTAGTAGTTGCCGTTTTGTTCCTCTTCGATGATGTCCACATCGGTCGTGAGCTCCAGATAGGCAATCGCGGTCCACTCGAAGGCATGGATGTAGCAGGTGAGGGCCGAGTGCCAGAGACTGTGTCGATAGCATTGGTCCCCCTCTTGAACATGCCTGATGACCTCTGACCCGTACTTCGTCTCCTTCAGGAACTGTCGCTGGGGATTCGAGTAGACTCGGCCACTGGGTCTGGAATCCTGTGGTTCGGGGAGTCGTTTGGCAACCTCCCGAGTGACTTCCATGAACCGTGACGGACCCCACGGATACGCCTCTCCGCAGTTGTGGCAGTACTCCTGTACTCGCCAGTGGGGAGACCCGTTATCCCGAGTGTAACCGTCCAGCTTGACAGGGGCGTTGTTGCAATTGGGACAGACACTGTGCAATTGATTACCACACTTCCGACAGTACGGGTCGTGCTCGATATCCTCGTGCTCTGCCTCGATCACACGGATGTGCCCATCCTCACAGACCGCCCCAACAGTCATTCAGAAATATCTATGAATTCACTCGGGATTATATTTCGGGTTTCTCTTTCACCTCAGTTGGCTCGACTTTTTGCACCTTTATGATCAATATCGATTTGGAGCCTGAAATATAATGTCACACGCTCCAGCGCTCCATCCCCGATGTCTACTGACCGCCCGACCCTCGGAATCTGTCCGACCTGCGTGACCGAGATACCCGCAGGTATGCTCCTCATCGAATACGAGAGGGACGGCCACCGAGCGGTCTAAGCGGAGTGCCCGTCATGCGAGGAACCAGTTCATCTCCGGTGAGTTTCCACCCACATCCGCCCCATCGTCGAGAGCTGCGTTTCGAGGCGGTTCCCCTCTTTCTCGCGGTCTACATACCCCTTCTCGTCGAGTTTCGAGACATTGTACTGGACGCGGCTGCGGAACGACTCGTCGTACTCCTCCCCCTCTTCTTCGGCCAGCTGTTCGGCAAGCGCTGATGTCGACGAGATCGGATCCTTACCAAAGAGGAAATTCAAAATTGTCTCCTCGAAATTCTCGACGTCACTGCCAGGCGACGACGGGAACTCGACGTACATCTGTCCGTCGAGATCTCGAGCACCTTCCGTAACACCACTCTCATTGATTCGGTCGAGGAGCTGTACGATTTCCTCGTACTGGCTGTGCACGGTCAGGTCCTCGTACTGCTTCAGGTCATCAAGCGTGTCTGCAGCGTTCTCCAGAACCTCCATCATCCGGTGCACGAGATACTCCTCCGGCGAGACGTAGTAGGTGTGGAGCTGGTCTCGAACCTCGTCCATATCCTCTTGGAACTCGGCGATTATCGAGTCGGCCGCAGTAGCGAACGCGAAGGCGACCGTGCGAGGCATCGAAGAGATGTTGATGAAGACCTCGTTATTAGCCTTCAGTTCGTCGAGGATGTAGTCGTACGCCATCGGATAGAGGGTCTCATAGTCGAACATGCCCTCGATTTCGATGGATTCGCGCTGAACCTCGACGTCAATCAGTTTGAACGAGTCTTCCAATCGGCGAGTCATATTCGATGCGAGTTGCGCGGCCTTGCTCGTTGCCTCGTCGTCTGGATCGCCCTCGTGCGTGATGAGTACGACTCGATCGGCCTCCATCTGTCCCTGCGAAATTGGGTAGATGAGACGCTCGAAGTCGAATCCAACCGGGATAATATGGACTCGTTCGGTCATAGTCTCCTCTATCTGCGGTTTAGGCTAAAGACCTTCGTTATATGCTTCGTATGTGGAATGAATTATGATTTACTGAACAGTATGTGTTTTGGCTGGCCTAAGAATAGGATCTTGTGCGAAGAAATATGAACAAGATTTATCCCTGTGCGGTGAGTAGTGTCACGACAGGCGCCACCGAAACACAATCGCGCCTGAGAGATCCGACATGCCCGGCGACCGATTCCCGCACGAGTTTGTACCGAAGACTAAGCCCGGAGCTTCTACCGACAGACGCCTCTTCGGCTACAACGTCGAGGAGTTTCCGGCCCTCCAAGCACCGTTCCGCCGATCCACATGGTTCGTGAATCAGCCACGAGAGGCGTTCATGCATCCTGATCAGACGCTCATCATCAACTCGATGGAGCAGAACAAGTTCCTGGTCGGTCGGACGCCCGAGGACGAGTTCGAGCGGCTACAAGAACTGGACGGGATCGTGGATGTCTACTTTCCAGGCGACCGCTGGGTTATGGAAAGCGACGAGATGGGCCGTCGGGAGTTACTGAACGAGATCAGGCGGTCCGTCGAGGGCCAGAAGGCACTCTACCGGATGGTCGAGGATGCAGGGCTCGATGTCGAACTCTACCCGATCATCGTGGGATGGGAGCCCTGGCACTACGAACACTGCCGGGAACTGTTCGAGGTCTTCGGCACGAAGTCGTGTGCTTTCGATGGGACTGAGTACGACTCGAAGTTCAACCTCTGGGATGACTTGGAGGCCTTGGTCGAGACGCTCGGGCCGGATCGAATCTACCTGAACGGTCGGGTCTCTCACGAGCATCTCCTCCACGTCCCTGACGAGGTCGTTGCGTTCTCCGGGAAGAAGACCATCCTAGACAAAATTAGGCAACCAAACGGCGACCACGACCCCGAACGGTTGACTGAAACCATCAACTGGAGAGTCGAGGCGCTGCACAGCTCGCAAACTGTACTTGACGGATTCATGGTGACCAACTAATGCCACGCAAAGGCGGCAGACCACCCGACGGACGTACCGACGAAGAACAATGGCAGCCACCGGGTCGAGAGGAACCACTCCAACGGTCACTTGATATGGCCCTGGAACTCGAACTGGACGACGAGGAGGGAGACCCGGATTTCATCTACGGCGATATCGTCCACGATACAGAGGCCGACGAACCGATCGCCCTAGTCGTCGTGAACATTCCGGGACTCGAACTCACCGGATGGGAGTTCGAGGACGGAGACACACTGGCCGACAAGACACCGAAGTACCCAGATGACGACGAGGTCATCGTAGTTACTCCACTCGATGTGCTTGAAGAGCACATCCCGAGATGGGGCGACCGGGAGGCTGCAATCCCACTCGACGAGCTCGTTGAGGAGGAAATCCCCTTTGCACCGTTCCCGTCCCTCCAACTTGTCCGGGTCGAAGACTCCCACCTCCGAGACTGAGATGGCCGACGAGCTATGGCCGCTCTTTGTCTTGCTTGCCCTCTTGACCTCACCAGAACGCTCGAGACCGTTATGAGGCGCGTTCGCGGACGTAGTGAACATCCTGTGTCCCGACCCGTCGAACCCACTCAGCGTCTGGTGGTGTTAGGTGTCCCGCAAGATCCATGACCGAGAACCTCTCCTGCAGGTGCGTCGGCGGTAGGTCTTCCTAAGGGCTCAGTTTGGCGGTTGACTGTGCTTCGACGACCGTGGAATTGGTCGTTCGTTGACCTTCGCGGAGGTGAATGCGAAGGCGTTCACGGTCGTGAGAGTCGTTCCATCAGTCATCGTTGCTAGGGCACGCTGTTGTGTACCTCCGCCCCCAGAGGTAGACAAACACATTCCCTTTCGACAGTGCCCTCACCCCTCGCTACGTCACTTCCGGAGCGTAGTCCGGTTGTGGCTGCGCGCGCAGCGAAGCGAGCACGGAGCGGAGGGTGGGGAGGTGGGGCTTGGGTCGGTCCTGGCACGTAGCAAAAAAGAAGGGTGCGACGATCGGTTACTCCCACCACCGACCGCGCTCGGGGAAATGCACCTCCGTCCAGCCGGTTAGAGCCACCGAGACGCGCCCGTTGTACCAGTTCTTCGCCACTCCGTGAATCCGAACGTGTTCTCCCTCCTCAATCCAGGGTTGGTCGCTCGCAACCCAGCTGGTGAACTTCGTCCGTCCACTTTCGTCTTCGATGAGTCCCACTTGGGAAATAGCTGAACTCGACGGCTCCCACAACTGCGTCACAGTCCCCTCGATGCTCACTTCTTTCCGATTGATGTTCTCGAGCATCCCGATGGGAACCACCTGTCCCGGCGCCGTCTGCAACTCCTCGAACACCCCGACGACTGCACTCATCAGGTCTTTTCCATCGACGACGGCTTCACCCATTCGCCGACCAATCGCTGCTCGCGACCAGCCATCCAGCTTCTCGGCCAGCCGCATTGACTGCTTGTTCACCACTGCCAACTGCTCCTGCGTCAGTTCTGCACGAGGATCGTCTCGGTCCGGATCCGCCCACGGGTCCACGCTCGCCGCCCGTTTCTGGAACTCAACACGTCGCTCAGCGCTCCGCTTCGCCGCGATATCTCGCGTCCGCTTCTCCCGACCTTCTTGCATCCCTATCTCTGCCCTGGCACTGATGCGCTCCAGCTCCGCCTCTCGCGCCCGAATGCGCTCTTCCTGTTCAAGAGTCGCACCGTAGATCCGCTCGTCACTGGTGTCGACCATCCCGTCTGGGTGGTTGGCATCTACCTTCGCCTGCACCTCCATCTGCACCGTTGCCTGGAACTCCGGTGTCTCATCGACGACTTTGAAGCCGTCCTCATCGACCACCGCTTCGTTCGCTTTTTCGAATGCTTGTTCATCGACCGAAACTACTTCACTGGTAACGTTCTTACTTGACATTGGAATTCTCCAAAATTCCGAAGGCGCTCAGCGCCCGACACCGCGATGCTCCTACATCACGGTTTTCCGACGACAACGACCGACAGAACCATTTGTGCGCTCTCGCTCGCGCCTTCGTGAGCGCCCCCTGGGGCGCGAGCGAGAGCGCCTCGGGGAGGTCATCCAACCAGAACCGCGCGCCGACCCGCCCGGAGCGAGCGGCCAGCTTTAAGCCGTTTCTCGCGTCCGGCCCGGACTGCGGGTCCGTGTCCAGCGCGACGGTCGTGAGCACGGCGAGTCGTGGTATGACTCGCCGCGTGGAGCGGCCCAAAGCGCTGGAACGCGAAAGCCCGCGAGGGGCGCAACCGAAAACGCGCTTAATGCTGGCGTCGAGACCAGATTCATTTTAGCCCGGAACGGCGAGCTTGCTCGCCGCATGCCCGGAATGGTCGGTCGCGAGCGATGCGGAGGGCGGAAGCGGCGAGCGGGGCGTGCCGTAACAAAGAACCTGTTTAACCGGGTTCGACGCTCAGTGAGACAGCCGATATCCTGGTGGAATCAGAAAGGGCGAGGCTGTCTCGGTCGTCCCCCGACTCCGCAAGCACCGCAGGTACGAGGAGCGCAGCGTGGGTCGCGGGATACCGAGCGGCCGAGGGCTTTTCGAGACGGTAACGGCCATCGCTGGCGGGCTGATATCGAATTTTGCTCCGCAGTGACCGGTATACGGACCCAACGAGGAGCAGCCTACTCGAGAAGATCTTCGACGAAGCGGAAGCCGTTCACGTACGTGACTGAATCGCCGTAGCCCTCACTGGCGAAGACATTTTCAGCCCCTTCTCCAGCGAGACTATCCGTCGTGTAGATGTAAGCATAGTCAGCGGTCTCGTCGACGAACGCTTGAGCGGCGACCCCTGCCAGCGCTGGATCCGCACGTTCGATCTCGTCGGCAGGGCGGTCATCAGCGTTCGCGATGTATCGCTGCACGCCGTCCATCGTCCGGGAGACTAGTGCGTTCGTGTATCCCAACGGGGCTGCGACTCGGGCCCACCCTTCGTCGATTGCCGTGTCGACCGGCGGTGTCTCGATGTCGGGCGCGTTGACGGTCAGTTCGTCGTAGACACGTTCCGGGAGGACGAACGTCATGTCGTTCCGGCGTGCAAACGTTCGGACGACCTGATACCGACGGTTCGACGGGTTCCCCATCGCGACGAACAGACCGGTATCAGCTATATGGATGGCGCTCACGCGTCGTTGCCGGCGATGTCCCGGTCGACACCCTCGATATCCGCGACCGACGCGCCTGCCTCCTCGATATCGAAGTGCTCGTGGACGACGGGGCGAAGCGCCTGCAGGATGATCTCGGCGGCGAGCGGCGAGATGTCGAGATCACGGGCCATCAGCCGGTGGGTGACCTCGCCACGTTCCCGGTCGACGGTGTAGGTGAGTGCCGTTGCGAGTCCGGCGATACCGTGGCGGTCGATGTAGGTATCGATGTCGTCGTCGGTCGTGCGACGGGCGATGGCGTCGATGAGCGCGGGCGTGATCGTGTACTCGCGAGCGTCATCAACTGCTGTGACGGTCAGATTGATGTCGCGAGCGACGTACACCCGGGGTTGCTCGTCGGTGGTCGCCTCGATGACGCCGGCGTCGACCAGCCGGTTCACATAGGTGTAGGCCGTTCCCTGCGCGAGGTCGAGTTCGTTCATGAGTTCCTGAACGGTTGCTTCCTCCTCTCGGGCGAGATGCGCGTACAGTTGGGCGAGCTGTGGCTCCTCAAGGAGGTCCGCGACCGAGAGGAAGTCGCGGATGACGTCGCCGTTGGTTCGGTTTGACGTGCGTGACATGGGCAAATAGATATTTACAGTTTACAGCGAATCAGTAAAGAGTGTTGCGGTCAATCTATCCGGACTATGTGCGAGCGACGCGGCGGGCGGCAGCGGTGAGCGTGGCGGGCCGCAGAGAAACACGGTTCAACCGGACTTGACACGCAGCGACTCAGCCGATAGCCTGGCGGGCTCAGAAAGAGTAAGGCTGACCCGGTCGTCCCCCGACCCCGTAAACCCCAAGTGAAAAGAGGCGCGCAGCGGAAGCAAGCGAGACGGAGTCTCGAGTGGTCGAGGGATATCGAGCAACGGGACAGTCTCACACCCGAGTCCATCTCGGCCAGAGGAGGGGGATCCAGAGAACGGAAGGCGACAGTGCAGGTATCAGGGCACCTCTGGCGTCATCAGTCGAGCACCTCGACGTCGGGATTCATCCCGGCTGGACCAGCGACCGCTTTCGCCCGCTCGAGTTCTCGGAGTTCTCGCTGGGCCTGTCGTTCGAGGGCAACTGCCCGCCGTCCGCGTTCGATTCTCCGTTTGTCGTCAATGTCGTCCTCGATCGTGAAGCGCTTGCCTCGATGATCAATTTGTTCGAGCATCAGTACGCATCCTCTTGAGCTGCGTCTCGAGCGTCTGCCTGCAAATGCTCATAGCGGATTTCACAGCTGTCCGAACAGAACCGGCCAGCGTACCCTGCCCGATCGCGGGTGAGTCTCGTACAGGTCGGTAGCCGACACTCGTTATACCTGGTCATCTGGCAATACCTCGCTTCAGGGGCCATGTCGTCTCAGCGTCTGGCGACGCTGGTGCTACGTTGTTTGTTCGCATGAGTGTCTGCGGTGGCTTCAGTCGAACCCCCGCACTCCTCTGGGGGCGACAAACTATCTCGAGTGGACGACCGGTTTAACCCACAGTCACCGGTTGAATGTCCCATCCGGGGCGGGAGTGATCCCAGTTCGTATCTCGAGATCGACGCGTCTGAGATGCTTGCAACCACCGGAGGGCTGGCGTTGTTCCCAATCCGGACAAGTACACGTCTCCGCTTCGACGTCAACCATGTAGGTGTTCCCACTCCCGCTGACGACCTCGTAGGTTGGCCCCACGCTGGCGAAACGAACGTCCATATCCTCGCTCAGCGCGCGACGGGTTCGTGGTTCATCGACAGAGTAGCCGCCTGCCTCGAGTGCAGTCGGTGGTTGGGTGTCTACACAAGGGTTGGTGAATTCCTCTCGACGATTGCGTTCTTGGCCGCATTTTCTGCAGCGCCAGTAGCGTGTGCGGTATTCATAGCCTTCTGTGAGGTCGATCTCATACGGTGATGGCTCAGTTCCAGGAAGCCACTCGTCAATAGCTATGAGTTCATGTCCGTTGAGGTGGGCAATGTCACCTGGATAACTGCGATCCCGGTCGCTCGTGTCCGTCTGGGATTGGTCGTCTCGATGCGATCCGCTCTGGAGTGACTGATCTGTACTCATTAGTGATCTCGAGGCACACATGGTCGCGCCTCACCCTTCAGGCGCGAAAAACGAATTCAGGTGGGTGAGCGAGAGGGAAAACAACGGCTGACTGGAAAGGAGGTCCTTCATTCGAAAGTACTCCTCGAGGAGGAATGCGACCGAGAGGAAGTCCCGGATGATGTCTCCGTTGCTTGGTTTGATACGTATGGCACAGCGCTTCTTGACTATCGTTATCACGGAACTCCAACGATTTGGGGTCACTCAACCGCCGTCGTGACTAGGTGCTCCTCGAGGTCGCGCGTCCAATACGTGGATGGTCCACCGGGGCTACAACGAGGACAGAGCTGTATGGGATCTTCCAGGTGGCCCAGTTCGACGCGAAACCGCGTGAGCGCCGCGAGCGTGTCAACGACGAGTCCACACCCGTCGCAGGCGTGGTAATTGCGCTCATCGGGATCGGGTCGCGCCTGAATTGCACAGTCGACACAGATCTGATGCGTGACCCGCTCTTCTTTCCCCCACGTGTGTGCCTCACCAGCTTCAGCACCGGGTAGCGCCTCGCAGAAGGCACACCCGGAGAGTGTCTGCTGCATCAGGCCGTCTCCTCGCCGGCGTTGCAAGCAACTGTCCAGCCTTTGTGGAAGACGGCGAGTTGGGTAATTGATTTGAACGCTTCACTACTGGGGTCGTGGACGAGCACGCGCTTTTCAGCGATTGGGATGACGATGCCCGCGTCGAGGAGGTCATTGACCAGGTTACGGGCCTCCGAATCGTCCATGTCCGCCGTCCCAACGCGGACAGCGTCTTGATCTTGGGCGAGGAGTTCGGCCTCGAACTGTTCGTAGTCGGCACTCGTGTCGTCGTTGAGGTCAGGTTTGGCCATGCAAATCACATTGAGCACGCTAACGCGCGCTGCACGCCTTCTAGCGCAGAAAAACAGGCTATCGAGGGTGTCCTGTTCGTCCCACACGGTTCATGGCTTGACTGTCGATTAGATCATGGACCAAGCCAAAACACGTCGTGATGGTCATTTGGTTACGGGGGCTCGTCACTGGATAGTAAAACAGCCGTCGATAGCTAAGGAGGCACTGAGAAGCCTGTTGAGTCACTCGTCTTCGAGCGCTGCGTAAATGTCTGCGTGGCGGCGTCCGTCAAGCTTCCCCATCTCGAGGGCGATCTCGTGACGTTTGGCGTCGCTCTCGGCCGCCTGATACCGCTCGTACAGTCGGCGGACTTCTTTGTCGACCGTCGCTGAGGAGTCGTTGTAGGACGTCACTTGTGTGTCGCTTCCGATCACAGTGGTATGAGGGTTTTGCCGCTAGGCATCTTTTAAGTAATGAGCGTGCCGCGGACGTAGCTGTTCGCGTTCCAACTTCGAGTGATGCTGATGTCCTCGAGGACGGTGAGTGCCTCAGCAGGCGTCAATTGGCCTGTTCGGACAAATACCGACAGCAGCGTCGGCGTCGTCACGATTAGCTCGCCTGGTAATAACACTCGGTGTCATCGGATCACGAGTCTGGGGATTGTCTCGTAGACGCGGTGTTCGACATCGTCACCGCGAAACGCGTCCTCGAACGAGGGACATCATCTGGGGACTCGCTGTTGGACATGCTCGTCCTTGTGTGGCTGTCGGTGTCGGTTTTGCTTCGAGGAATCGTTCCCACCGTAGTGTAGACTGGAATGCCTCTATCATCAATTAGACTTAACCAACAACAGGCGTGATAATTGGGTTCGTGTTGGTTAAGAATCTATTTTTGAACTCGAAGTTCCCGAACTGGTTTCACCTGGAATCTATCTTGAGCGGTGACGACGTCATTCTGACCTACCTCATCGATCAGTGACGACCGCTGTGAGAGGCGATTGACCAGCTCGTCGCGAACTGCTTTGCGGCTAACTGTTGCTTCGTGCCAACCGAGTCGTTCGTCGAGATACCGCTTCTTGAATTCCTCACCGACGTCGTCGACGGCGATGAACTGTGTCCGCTTCACTCCTGCAACACTAGTCGAGACGAACTCCGCACCAACTTCTTCATGGGTGAGTTCGACGAGTGCACACTCGACGAGTGAGACGATGGCAGTCGGACTTCTGGTATGTGGGAGCGTCAGCTCGAGATCTGCCCACGGTTCTTCGCTCGGTTGTTTAGTTTGCTCGCCAGTTGGTCGTGATCGCTGTTGCTCGTGTTCTGAAGACATGGTTGTTGAGTGGGCGTGATAGCCCCTCGCTCCTCTCGGGGGTGACAAACTCCACTGCAAATCGCATCATTATCCAATGAGTGATATCTGATATATTTGCCATGGACTCTTGTCGTCTGATGGCCCCTCGGCCGGAGAGAGCCAGCGGCGTTTGCACTAGTGTACCCTAGCCTTCCTTTGGACAATTATCGAGGTGCAGAGGATGACGAAACAGGCTTAGATCCAACAATAGGCTCGTCGGGCGGTTCCTAGGAAGTAAAAATGTCCTCGACGATCTTCAAACGCGGCTATCCGGAGTAATTGTGCTTGACGAGGTGGTGAGAACCTCGAATTTGAAAGAATCAGTATCACATCTTGGTCGCACTCGCCAACGACCAATTCCAGCAGTTGACGATGGTTTGCTGCAGCTCGTGGAAGATCTACCCACATCGTTTGAATATAGACGATATGGGGTCTGAAAAGCGCATGACGGAAATTATAACCTCTTCGGACCGCCTCTTCTATTAAAATATAATATATATGGCAGTTCACTCATAGAAGACGAAAAAGAACCGCCTGATCGGCTGGTCCAAGACAACGGCCAGTCCTCTTTGAGGCCCTCATCCGTTTCGTGCTTTCGGCGATGAAACAGACGATGGTTGGGAGTGATCTCCTATCACTGAAGACTCATTTTTGATTAGTCTGAGAAGTTCACGTTCGAGACCGACCAAAAGTGAATTGCGGGTTTCACTAGATTCTCTCCTATCTTGGTCATTGGATTCCTGAATCTGTATATAGAGCATGATTAATCCGTGCTGGACTGTAGCTCTAAGGTAGATGCTACTTGGGACGTACAAGCAGTCTGGGGGAAGGCACCACAACCATCTTGTCTTCATCATACTGAACGCCGAAGGTCATGGCCTTCGTCGAACCGAACATGAGTACTACAAATGTGAGTGCGGCAATCTGCTAAGCCCGCAAGAACTGGATCTCGGGGACCGTCAGAAGCAGTCTTGGCCAAATTGTAAGTCGTGGCGAGAGGGGGGACAAAAGTGGTGTCCAGAATGTGGTGAACGGTTTTCCATGTCTCAGGAACAATGGGTTCGTCCGCGTGGATACGAAGCTGTCCCAGACGACGAATACGACAAAATCACCGACGAGACCCGGGAGGTTGTCTTCAACCAGCATGATGGAGAGTGTATTGCCTGCGACAAGTCCGCTGATGCAGTTCATCGGATAGTTCCCCCGCGATACGGGGGGTCTGGTGAGCCCACCAATTTAGTCCCGGTATGTGACGAACATCGTCACCGGCGAGGACATATGTTCCTCGACGTTCTGATGCCGTGGGAGTGGGAGGATGTGAGCGATTTGGATTGGGAGTCGTACGTCGAACGCTTGCGTGACCAATATTCAGACGGTGACTCGACCGCTGCAAATAGAATTGTGAGCCTCTGTGAGGATATGCTTGAGCGGGGGAAGCCACAGAATCCGAACCCCTACGCCAAGAGCAATCTAGGCGACCCAGTCGATATAGACGACGCGGTCGACGAGGATGAGCCAGCTACTTCAGAGAACATCAAGGGCATAATCAGACGCGTCGGTGAGCAGTATCCCGATGCTGCTGGAGCACCTGAGCAAGATGTGTTGTTGGTGATGCGAGACCGATTTGAGATGGATAAGGAGAGGGCGTCATCTACCATTGAATCACTGCAGAATAAAGGCGAAGTCTATCGTCCAACCGATACCACTCTGAAAGTTGTGTAGGGCGCGAGAAACACGTTGACTGTCCGAAAAAACGATATGTCCGTGCTAGGCACGTCCCAGTATGTCAAACATCGACGGACTAACTTCGTCGAGTGATTTACGTCACAAGCTCGAAGATTACGGCTTCGACGATCCAATGAAAGTCGCAGTTGCCAGTCCGGGTGAACTGTCGAATACGCTTGGAATCGGTGAATCACAAGCAGAACAACTCATCGAGACTGCACGTGAGCAGGCTACTCCCGTCGGATTTAAGTCTGGTACAGAGGTCGAGTCGCCGCCAGATCTTACCGAAGCGGATGTGGTCGATGATGTTGAAGGGTGGAACATCCGCCGTCATACCCCCGATCGGATCTCGTGGACATCACCATCGGATTACTCCGTTGTCATCAAAGCGGTTCCCACGCGCGGTGGTGACCAGCCGCGAACTTACGAGGTTCGTGGTATTCTCCCGCCGGCAGGCGAGCATAACCCGCAGCAGAGCAAGAAAGAAGAGCGTGTGCTGAAGCGTGAAATGGACACAGTCGAGGAAGCGGTCGGGTACGCGGTAGGCTGGATGGAAACTCATCTGGTCGAGTTTGAGCAAGACTTGACCGAGTTTACTGGCGTCAGTGAACGAACGGCAGAGTACCTCTTGCTGGAACACAAAATTAAGAATCACCAACAACTCTACGAACTCTGGAAGGAATCAACGCTTAAAGCCGTCGTCGGGAAGCAGTGGCACGACGACCTCGAGGAGGAAATGAAGGGGAAATTCGAATAGTGTCCTGCACGATGGACAGCCTGCCGCCACGCCTCTCGCTCGTACAGGAATACAATACCACCAAAAGTGGTTTCCAGCCGAGCTAGAACTCCTCTCCCGTAGATCCTACCTCATCCAGTTGGTCGTACATCTCGTCTGGGAATGGGAGACTTCCCCAGATGGAGTATGGGCACTGCTCCTGCCCGATACAGTATCGCTGCATATCGTCGTTGTCGCAGTTCATCGGAAGCGGGGTGTCGCCACCGATCGTGTTCGAGAACTCATAGCGAATCTGGTAGTCAGTAACCTGTTCGTCGTACCAGGGCCACCGCGAGAAGACGCTCTTGAGATCCGCGACAATCGTCTCGAGGTCACTATCCAGGTACTGTGGCAGCCACATCACCATCCGGGCGAAGTTGTACAGGTCTTTTCGGACTGGTTTCTTCTCGTGGAGGCGTTCGGCCATGTTCGCCATACAGGGGAGTTCAAACAGGTCTTCGATTGACTCGACGGTGAGTGGCTGGACGCCTCGCGAAGACTCCTGAATCCGATAGTGGTTCGTATTTCCGTGCTGCCGGATAGTGAGGCTCCGGTGGTCGCGCTGGGATGCAAGGAGATTTCCAAGACTCCGGGGACTCGAGATGCGATTACATACGTCCCGCTTCCAGTTCGCTTCCGGATCGTACGCTTCCACTGCTTCAAACAGCTCCTTCGCCGAGTGGAACTCTCCCAGCGTGGTGACTTCGTCTGGAGCGTCTCGAATCGCGTCCCGTAGCACACGGATAGTTCGCTCACCGGGGTCCCAGTCTCGCCAGATTCGTTCGTGGTGTCCTGTCTCGATGAAGCGGTCGATACGCTCTGTGATGGCCGATTCATTTGTCGTCAGCCACGTGAGCTGGTCTTCCGAGAGGTTCTCTTCTTGGACTCGCAGGAGCTTTTTGAACGCGCGTCTGGCGTACTCGCGATACTTCGTATCGAAATCGCCGACTGGTACGTAGAGGTGGTTGTTCTTAACGCGAGTGAGCAGTTCCCCATCCTCTCCTGTCTCAGTGTCGGCGTGAACGAGGCAGTTCCTCGACGCCGCAGCCATCGGGATTTCGAGGTACAACCCACCACCGAACTCGGGCATTTCTTTGACTCCCGTACAAACACGACCGGGGTGCGGACCATCCTCTCCGGGGGCTTTCGCGTACAGCACCTCTGCTATATCCTGTTGAAGACTCCCATCGCCGAACTCTCGAAGGAGAGAGGCGAGATTGTTGACGTAGAGTTCGCGAATATCGTAGAGGACCTGCACCTTTCGCGATGGAGCGTGCTCGAACTTCGGGTGTGCCTTGACGCAGATCGCACTCAACGTCGCGAGCACGGCGAGTGTTCCCGGTTCATCGACGAAGGGCTCTTCTGCGGCATTGGCTCTGATGTCTTCTTTGAACGCGGCTGTCCCGAATCGCTCGAGGTCGTTCAACAGGTCTTCTGGTTGATCTTCGTCGTCGACGATGTAGCGATTGTAGCCCCGCGTGAACAGCTGGTTGATCCGCGTCGTGCCGTATTCCAGCGGGAGCGTCGCAACGCGATAGGCGGTACGCTCGTCCTTGACAGGCGTCGACTGAGTCATGACTGGAGCACCTCCGGTGTCGCAGACCGAACGTCGAAGTCCGGGCTCTCGATCGGCGTGACGATACTACAGACGTCAGCGTGCAACGAGTAGGGTAGCCGGGCGACCCTCCGACGATCGGCGGTAACCACGGGATCGATGGGTATCTCGTAGGTGTCTTGCAGAAGGTCGTTCAGCACTTCTCGACTCTTGGCGTCGTACCGATGAGCGGGATCAGTATCGAGGAGATAGACGTGAACGCCCTGGCCGCTGTACACTACCATCGTGTCTTCGGCGTTGAAGTCGTCCTCGAAGATCTCTCGCACCTCGAAGCCGTACTCGATGGCCCGTTCTATATCCTCGAAAGAATACGGGTAGCCTGCTGGGTCTGCTTCGAGAATTCCCGCGGTATCGAGCAGCTCCTCGCTATCCCCCATAGATTCCTCATCCAATCTCGCTTGCGCTGCCCGTTTTCGGGCTATCGTTTTCGCGTCGATATCGACGAGGAGCACCCACGGCCGTTCCCAGTGATCGAGGGCGTAGTAGACCGCATCAGGACACGGGTCTGGTTTGTCAAGCAAGTCGGGATCTGCGAGCGCGAAGTCACTCCGATCGAGTGGATCGTTTCGTGCTGGATGGCGGATGAACTCGAGGACGTCATCGAAGTCGTGGAACGCCGCCGTGATCCGCTCACCTGAGACGTTCGTCTGCCACGTATCCCGTCGGATAAAGTCCTTGTCTGGGACTCCATCTTTCCGTACCGGGTGGGGTTCTCGAAACGCAAGCGCGTACTGTTTTGGCCCCTTCGCTGTAATGAACGACGGGAGTTCGTCACGGTACGGGGGGAACTCCTCGGCGTAGTACCTGTAGATCTCCTCGGGAGTCGCCTGGCGCCACGTCATGAATTGAACTCCTGATCAAGTTTGTTGAAGCTCCGAATCGTCGTCAGCCCAGCTGCATCGAACGATTCAACGGCCTCTCGAATGTCGGAGAACGATCGGGCTGCACGGCCGCTCACACTGCTTTCTATTCGGTCGGCCTCTGCGAGATGGTCTAACACCTCGACGGCGGTCTCACGTCTGTTGAACGCCCAGACAGCGTTTGCGTCCACCCGACTCTGCTTGTCGTAGTCGTCGACCGGCGCGTGTTTGTTGTTGCTCGCGAGTTCGGCTTCACCGACCCACACGAGTTCTCCGTCAGTATCGAGACCGGCAACGTCGAACACCGTATCCTCATCGTACTCGTAGTATGGTTCGACCTTCTCGACATCGTCGCGGGCTTCTAACCACAGTCCGAGCAGCTTCACACCGACCTTGTGCGGCGTCTTCTCACCGATATCCCCCTGACCAGGGCCGACCTTGAGCTTCTGGCCGAGCAGTTCCCGCCCTGCCGGGAGTACGGTGTAGTACTTCCGACCGCACGCTCGTCCTTCCTCCAGCAGGTCTTGATCGACGAGCCGTTGCACGTCCAGGTCGTCAAAGTCGTTCTTGAACGCACTCATCGAATCCAAGAGTGTGTGGTCCGGGGCGTCACCATTCATCACGTCGAGGATGCGAGTCAGGAATCGGACGTCGTCATGAGTGAGTCCGCGTCGTCGAAGCTCGTCATCTGGGACGGTTACACCACCAGCCTGTACTGGCGACTGTAATGGCGATGATCCGTTCTCGTCGACAGCTGTCTCCACCTCTTCACCGGTTGGCTCTTCTGACGCAGTTGACTCGGGATCTCCAAACAGTAAGTTGGTGGTGTCCGCTTTGTTCTCTCCCTCGTCGTCGGCTACTGAACCACTGGTTGCCTGTCCGATGAACGACGACTGCGTCGAGTCCACAGGGCTAGCCGATTCTGCGGATATCGACCGTGCATCGTTCGGCCTACTTCCCCATCCTTCATTGTCGGCTGCCTCTGATTCGCTAGAGGTCTCAGCAAGTCCGTACTGGCTCTGTGTTTGCTCCGACAGCCGAGGGAGGGCCACGGTCTCGAAGTGGTCCTCCTGTTCGACAGAGAGCGACGAGCCGCTCTCTGGATGGCCGGCTGCTATCGGGAGCGGCTTCACCGAAAACGGGGCTGGACCCGTCTCCCCGAATGACGGACTCGGGAGTTGCGCGATCCATTCCCCACTGGGGAGCGTGTTGATCCGATTTCGGAGGTCAGTCGGACTCAGGTCTTCGTGGGCCAGCGACTCGGCGAGGTCGCGCTCGATGGAGATGTTCCCGATAAGCTTCGTTTTGATGTTGTTGAGGACCTCGTCGTAGGCACGCTCGCTTCGATTCCTGACCTGTCCGGGGAACTGCATCACCAGTCCCATGCTCAGGCCGAACGACCGACCCTGGGGAAGCAGTTGCTCGGAAACGAGTTTCGTCGAGGCGACGGGGGCTGCCTCCTCGATGATGAGGTTGGTGAGATTCTCGTAGTCTGTCTCCCCATCACGTCGACGCACCCGCACCGCGTCCCAGAGATTGCTCAACAGGAGGAGTGTAATTGCTCGCTGAGCCTCCGGCCGGAGATCACCTAAGTCGAACAAGATCGTGGCATCTTCGTCGAGGAACTCGCGGAAGTCGAATCGGTTGTCGACGTAGTCGCCGTGATCGCCCTGTTCCGGAACGTGACTGAAGATACGTCGCAGGTGCGCGTCTTCTCTGAGTTTATCGAGGCGATTCCCGACGGCGTCCATCGACACCTGGAATTGCCGATCATCTTTCTCGAAGTGGCGCGTAAGCGACTCCTCGACATTTTGGTTCTCGGCAGCCACAGGAGGAACTATCCGCTCGCGTTGCATCTGGAGTGCAGCCGCAAAGAGATCATCGAGGCCGAAGGCGTCACTACCGTATTCCTCGTCGAAGAGCGCCTTGATGAGGTAGCTGAGAATCTCGTTGGCGACGAACGCCTGTTCATACTGTTTGCGACCCATAACCATCCGCATGATGTCGTGGAAGTGATCGACCTTGTCTTGGATCGCATCCTCGCGCCTCCACCCAGCTTCAAGTGTCGAACGAATATCGAAGAAAGAGAAAGCAGGGAGGGTGTCCGGAACGCAGAACTGATAGGTGTTGTCCAATCCGCTGAACCGTTCGTAGTGACAACGAAGATAGTTCGCACACATCCCGTCGCCTTTCGGATCGACGATAATAACCGGCCCACCTGTCGTCTCTCTGAGAGACAGCGCATCATTGATGATGGCTTTCGACTTTCCACCCCCAGTTGATGCAAATCGGCCGTAGTGTCTCGTTAAGAGATTTGGCGGAATCCGTATCGGGTCTGGTTGGATGGTACCATTTTCATCAAGTGCATATCCGATCGCCATCCCCTCACGGAACTGTGCCATCAAATCAGGATTCGGTCGTGGCAGTGGATTGCGACTGCGCTGCTCTGAACGCGCACCTCGAGAGCCCTCAACGGTCAAGTCATCGGCGCTCGGAACAACGATCACGTTCGCGAGTTCGTCCGCATTGAACACGAAATCTGGCCGATTCTTCCCGCTACCGGCGATCATCTCTCCGTTGAGAACTCGCTCGAGATGGCGTTGAGCTCGTTTTTCTTTCTGCCTCGAAAGGAATCCTTTCTCTCGGATACGCCGGCCGCGGAGTTCGTAAAACGGGCCATCGAGTGGATCGAGTGCTGCCTTCAGCTGCTCGAGTTCTGCCCGGATCTCAACATCGTCGTCAGGAGCCATTGCAACGGCTCGAGCATTGACGGTGAACGTTCGACGTGGGTGTTTGCCGTCGATTCTCTGAATACGGCTTTTGGTCTCCTGAGACAGCTCTCGATCTGCAGGATCTGCATCGACAGGCTCGAGCCACGAGCCGATGAGGTCTTCAGCCCAGGTATCGCGTCCCTCCTTGAGATCCATTTTTCGGATTTCAGCATCATCCCGCCAGTCAGGTTTGCACTGCCAGAGAATCTGATAGACAGTGGGTGCGGTCATCTCATGGAGAACCTCAACAACGGCCGAAAGCGGTGGTCGCTCTGATTCGTATTCCTCATCGGGTTCGTCGACGACAAACGGCGCGATGGTCGTCATCCAGTCTTTTTTGCGGCCAGTTTTACCGAGCCACTCGACCCCCAGTGGTGAGGGCTTCGGGGTTTCGTCTTCTATTTCACCTTCATCGAAACCTTCCAAATCACTCTCTCCCGAATCAGTTCGAGGATTCTCTCGATTCAACGCTCCCTGTTCCTCAGACTCGAGATCTTCCCCCGCCAAGTCGGGTTCAGGTGTGAGAACCGCCTCGAGATCGAGTTCCGTTCGCATAACCGTGAATGTGGTTGGGTAAATCGACCGGAGGCGCTTTTCAAGCGTGTTGAGGTGTTCTTCCTGGTTGACCCCATAGTAGAACTCTACTGGTGCATCAGGGCCTGCAGAGACGGCGAGGAATTCGAACGTCGGTGGAGCTGTGTCCACTCTAGGACTCACCCGGCTCCAGAAACTCTCTGCCGCTGGGTTCGACAGTTTATGAAGGCTCTCAAGAGCGGCTGGAATATCCGACCGACGGAGTGGTCCCGACGTCGGGGTCACTTTCAGATACTCGTTGTTACTCATGGTTCGATTCACCTCCGTGTTTACCGCCATCAGTCTGTGGTGGAGTTGAGACCTGGCGTGAGGTTGTTGGGTCAGTCTTCATAGATAGCTCTGTGGATGTGTCTGCTGAACGGCCTGGCAACTCAGTCTGTGACTGAGATTTCGGATCGAAGTCGATCACAGCTGTCTCGTCCTCCATCGCTCGGACTTCGATTCCTCGCCACTCACCGTCGACACCGACGAGCGCCTCCGAATAGCCCGTCCGATCGTTGCCAGGAACGGCTTCCTGGACGAAGCGCATCTGTGCCGAGTTGAGGCCGAACTCGTTGGCCCACTCACGATCCATCCCGTCGAGGTGGTGGAACTGCTTGATCGCACACTGGTCGATGATCGCCTCGGACTCTGGATGCTGGAAGAACTCGTCGACGGTCTGGGTGACGAGTCGGATCGAGAGGTTGTGATGTCGGTGGTGGCGGAAGACAATCTCGAGGTACTCGAGACTCGCCGCGTCCTGCATGATGTAGCGTGCCTCGTCGATGACGAAGACGACCTCTTTGTCCGTCTCTTTCGCACGCTCGTAGACTAGCGAGATCAGCAACTGCATGACGAGACTCGTGCTCCCACCGAGACTGCCCTCCTGCTGGGCGAGGTCGAGATAGATCACTTTCTCGTCGCGGATGTCAAATTCGGTCTCTCGACCCAGATTCTCATACCGGCCGTCTTCCGCGAACGGTCGAAGCTGATCGATGAGCCACGTCGCGTCTTCACCAATCTTCGACGCTTCCTCGTCAGTCCGCACGACGTACTCCGTCGGCGTCTCGACCATCTCCTCAAGGATATCGAGGACATCCCGCATCGTCGGGCTCTCGTTGTGATGAGTCGCGATATCGTCGGTGATTCCGTTGCGTGAATAGGCACGCTCGATCGCGGTCTCCAACGTTGTCCGGCGGTCACCGAGTGTGATTCCCCGGAGCGCGAAGTAGTTCGAGAGGAAGCTCATCACGCTATCGAGCTTTTCGCGATACGGGCTGGCGTCCTTGCCCATTGCCCTCTGAACGCGCTCGGGAGTCGGCTTGATCTCGAGCGGGTTCAGTCCCATATCGCCGCCGATCGTGATTCGTTCGCCACCGAGTGCTTCGGCTACGCCGGCCCAGTTGTTCAACGGCTCGAGGATGATCCCGATACGGTCCTCGCTTTGTTCGATCGAGCGGATGAAGTTCTGCTTCGAGCCGAACGATTTCCCAGAGCCTGGGTCACCGATCGTGAACATCGCATAGCCATTCTCTCGAGCGAACGGGTCGATGACAACAGGGCTCTGGTTCTTCCAATGAACGCCAAACTCGACGCCGCCGTCCTCAAGGATTGTGGCGTTGTGTGGCGACGCGAGCAACGCACCGACCGCACCACCGAGTGCTGTGGCCTCCCGGCCGAACGGGTTGGGACCGATTGGGGCTGCAGCCTGGATGGCGAGGTCTTGTTTGCAAATTGCTGTCTTCGGCGAGAGCCCAGCGGGTTGCTCACGAAGCCGGCTCCGAACTGTCCGGACGGCGTCACGAAGCTCGTCACGTGACTCCGCTCGAACCGTAATGAACATGCCTTGCTCGAACACCCGGCTCCCGTTCTCAACGCTCTTGTACGTCGACAGCGCCTCGTTGGCTCGCTCCTGAAGATAGCTCCCACGGACAGTACGCTCGAGGTCAGCATCGGCCTGGAGGTCGTCGGCCACTCGCTGGAGTTCGTCTCGAGCCTGCTGCTGACTCTTCGGGGTGATATGGACCGTCAGATCGAACTCGACGTCCGTGAGCTCGAAGAGTTCGGTCAGATAGCCGTCTTTCGGGTAATCCGGGTAATCGGCGATGTAGAGTGTGGACGTCCACTGATCACCGACACGAGCAGTACGTGTATCCCACTCGATCGCCGCCGGCGCGACGACGTGTTGGTGATGTTCGGCGATGTCGTCGAGGATCTGCCCTTCCTCGAGGCCGTCTTCCACGGTCGTCTCCTCGAGGAGATCTGCGAGTTCGACTTCTTCGACGTCCTCGGCTCGCCAACGATCCCACCCCACCTTCGCGAGAAGCGTGAGCAATGCCGTTGCACCGATATAGAGGGAAAGCCCAGCCTGTGTCCCTGGATCAGGGAGTGCCTCGATCATTGATCGATCCTCCGTTGATGATCGACGACCGGACGATCACGGATCGCATCGGCTCCATCTCCATACTCGTGTTCCTCGCCGTTCCAGAAGTCCATCGAAAGGACGAACAGTTCGACCGTCGTCAGCCGATGAGCCGACCACCCTGCTGCCTTCTGGATGAACTCCGTCTGGAGACCATGACAACGGTTCTCGAGTTTCTCGAACATGGCTGCCCGGATCTCCGCATCGGTCATGTCGTTGCGACGGGTCACGAACGGGTTGAACAGGAAACCGACCACCGGAAACGCGGTGAGCTTCTCTGCAGGGGATTGTTCGTCCTGATACCGGTCGTAGACCTCGAAGGGGTCGACTTCGACGCCGATGAAATACCGAACTTGTTGGGTTCCCTCGAGGTCTCGTGGACGTTGCTCGCGATACTCCTCGAGTAACTCTTTGAAGATCGGGTTTTGCTTGACGTCACTGTCGGTAAGCCGCCCATCGATTCGCTCGATCAGCTTCTCGACTGGGAACGATCGCGTTGTGGCGTGGAATTTGAGCGTGAAGTCGAGTTCCTTATTCGCGAACTCCTCGCCGAGTTGCTGGATCTGCGCCCAGTCACCGGACATCGCGAAGTCCATGTTCCCGGGATCGATCTCGAGGTAGGCCTCCATCGCACCATCGGAGCGCTCGATTGCTCCGGCACCAGGCCACGCTCGCCTGATGTTCGTGAGATCCTGTGTTCGCTCGTCCGGTTTGAACGGCGTATAGCTCACGAGCCCGCCTTCGGTACTCGCTTCGGTGGACTCGGCCGTGGCCTCCGTACTGTACGTAAATCGAGGGCGCTTGCAGTAGTGGCGGTAGACGTCTCCCAGCCACGTCGACGCCGGGAGATGGTTGGGTGACGCGTAGACGATCGACCCACCAAGGACGACACCGAGTAAGACGAACGGTAAGATCGCACCATCGAGTCCCGTGAGGCCACCAAAGAGGAGGCCAGCGATCGGGAAGCCAAGGAGTACGTAGACGTCCCCCTCCTCGATATTCAAGATCGGTATGCGACTCTCTTCACCCAGTTCGTCCATGATTCGACGGCCAGCTGCATCGTGATCTCGTGTCATTCAGTAATACCCCGGATCGTTCTCGGTGCGACGGTACGCCGGGACGCCTTCCTGGCCGTACGCATCTGTCGCAACGTTATCGTGGTCTGTTCGTCCTCCGCTGCCGCTCGAGTTTCCAGACTGTTGGGATGAGCCACCGCCTTGGCGCATCTTCGACGCAGCCGTATAGCCAGCGGCCGCTTTCGGTCCCCACGCCGCAGTCGTGGCTGCTGCAGCAGGGCCTGCAACAACACCGGCCCCAACGGCTGCGCCAGCTGTTACTGCGCCCTTGGTCGTCGCTCCGATGATCTTCGTCGTCATCGGACTGGCGTACTTGAACAGCTTCCAGACGATGAGGATCGAAAGGAGTGGCAGCGTAACCGCGATGAGGTAGCTCAGGAACGAACTATCTGGAATCAACGCCGAGTCAGTTCCCTCGCTGAACAGCAGTTCATATCCCTTGAACAGCAGTGCCACCGGAAGCGGCATGATCGCAAGCGGCACGAACTTCATACAGACCGTGCGGGCGATGTGAGAGACGACGGGAAGATTCCCATAGGCCAATGCGATACCGATTGGCATCGCATAGATCAAGATGTACAACAGAATTTCGCGAAGGAAAAACAGTGCCTGCAAGATCCACATGGCAATAGCTCCAACTCCAGTGAGGAAGAGAGCAAGCGCTGGGTTTGAAACGGTTAAGCGGAGCAATTCAATCATTGTGGCAGTCACTGTCGAAATGTCTGGAATAAGGGCAATGGTGAAGCCGTCGACGAGATAGAGCGCTAACACAGCGACCCAGTACCACGTTACGATCAGGAACGCACCTGTCCAGGCACTGCGCTTTGCCTTTCGCGTCTCGTACGCACTGCCGATATTGAAGATTCGGATCGTATGTCTGCCCTGGACACACATCACGAGCAACAACAGGGAGACGAGCATGATCTCCCCCGCAACAAGATTGCCGTGGATCTCTTCCCACGGTGTGTTCGACGGCTGACCGAACACGAATGCACCATCCGTCTCCGGTGTTGGCGTGCCAAAAACCTGTGCCGTGACGGCATCATATCCATCTGCCAATCCCTCCTGAAACCATTCGATGAGTTTGTCAACTGCATCTTCGAACCACTTGATCCCGATATCCGAGAGTGACCACGACATTACAATGGCCCCTCAATTTCGATCTCACAATCATCAGGACCGGTACCGAGATAGTGGATAACGTAGTCAAGGGAGTGATCTGTAGCATGGCTTGTAGAGAGGCGGACGGTGAACTGTCCATCCCGTCCGATCGAGTCACACTTCGACCGTGTGCTCGCTGGCGAAAAGGGGAGTGTGTTGCTGTAGATCAGTACTGTTTCACCTGCAGGAAGAGCTATTGACTCTGCATCCGCTCCAAAGTCGCTCTCCGGATCGTGGATCCCACTCTCACCCGCCTCATCGTAGCTCTCATGTGACGGGAAGGGGACATCACCTTCGAACCGAAGCGCGGTAGCTGCGGTCGGCCCAGTTCCCCGATTCGTCACAGTAAGTATCGCCTCTGCTTCCGTACTGGAGTCTCTCGCACCTTCGTACATCTCCTCAGGGTAATCCCTGGCCAACCGGAGTTCTGTTAACTCGAGATCCGGTTCGAGCGTAACTGACGTCGTCTCAACGGTTTCCTCGTCTGCAAGCCCGATAAGTTCGTATTCGCCAACAGGATAGTCCGTCCCGATCTCGAGCATTGTTCGAGACACCCCCGATTCAATCATTTGGTGGGCAAACAACTCGCCAGAGGGATCGATGAGGTTCAGTTGGTCAACTGCATCCCGTTCGAGTTCAACCACGAGTTCGACCCCTTCGACCGCGACGCTCTGGATAATCTCTCCACCGGAGTCTGTTGATGGGGCGTCATCAGAATCACTCAACGCAGAACAACCAGCAAGTCCAGTAGTGATCCCGACGAGTATGCTTCCGAGAACGGTGCGTCTATCGAGTGGTGTCTGTTGAATTGTCATAACGTATCTCTCATTTTCAAGAAAGAGCCGATCCGCTTCGCTGCGTATAGTGCGACAGCAAAGGGAATCGCATACCGGATAAGATCGACTAACAGTGTGAACCAGCCTGTTGGGGTGGCTAACGGATGCCACGTTTCTGTGACTGTATCACCGATATAGGCTGGATTGTGCGAGCGCCACGAACCGGGATGGTACTCTGCGGTGTAGATGCCCGGCTGGTGAACAGTTATCTCTGCGATGCCAGCTGCGTTCGTCCGCACCACCTGATCGCCGATTGTGATGTAGCCCTCACGCGAAGCAGCGCCAATCAGTGAGAATCGAGGATTGTCGAACGGACTCTCGAGCATGATCGGCGCCCCCGTCTCAGCATCACGAAGCTCGATCTGCAACGTCACTGCAGTCGCATTCGATTCGATGATTTCGACAGAGAGGTCACTCTCGCGTATCTCCCGTTCCGACCCTCCATCGGGTTCAACGATTTCTGCTGAGACACCGCGAACAATCCCGTCGACCCTGATAGCATCTCGATCGATGCCATCGTACCGGAGAGCAAGACCGGAAGAACGGGTATAGGACTCGGAGACGACGTCGATGTCGACGTTCTCGTGAATCGAGGGTTCTGGAGACGAACTCTCTGACCCCCAGATCTCAAGAATGTTGGGACCATCGCGGATAGGTTCTGAACGCGGGCCTAGCTCGGATGGATACGCGTGGACGTATACGGGTAGAGCGTCGGAGTGTGTCGTCTCTTGGCCATCCCGGCTTGAGTGTATGAGATCGTCCCAGTTGGTGTCTCGAGCCGTGTAGTATCGCCACACACCACGGACGTTCGCCTCACCATCATCCGAAAGCGTGTACCCATGCCACGGCTGGGTCTGATAGATGGCAACACCGCTGTCGCCGTTTGGATACGATGCGTGGTAGATCGACGCCCGCAGATCGTAAACCTCCACATCGAGGTCCTGAGAGACGGTCACTTGGTCGGTGATGACCTCCGTCTCGTTGCCACGATCGCGTTCGACTCGAGCGCTGATATCCGCCTCGAGTGTGAGTGTTGCCGGGCCACCACGATCGAACGCATATTCGAATGTCGGAGTGTGTGTCCCTCCTGTGGTCTCGACCACGTCGCCATCGTGTAAGAGGCGAACTTCGTCGATTTCGTGGTTCTGGATCGACGAGTTGCTGTCGAGGCGAACGCGATAATCGACGAATCCACTGAGTTCGCCTTCCGGTGCGATGTAGTGAACGGTCCTATTTTCGTCTATGTGTGTTCTCGTCGACGGCTGGATCGAGAACGTCGTCGCGTGTGCATCGGCGATAAGGACAGAATCTGTTAGCTCTGCATGGGTAGGATAGATCGAAGTCTCTGCATTTCCACCCTCGAGTGACTCGTAATCGTATGCCGTCCAGCGTTCCGCGGTATCTGGAGGTTCTTTGAACGTGATATCCGTGCAGTTGCCGAGTTCCTGCATGGCCGTTCGCTGTTCATCGTATCGTTCCTCGTACTCGGCGTCACTGAGACACTCATTCGGAGCTTTCGACCAGAGTGTCGCCGTCTCGTTGACGTCAAACTCACTGTCGTCAGTGCCCGGTCGTGGTGGAGAGTCGGCACTCACGGCAGTCACCCCTGCAAACGCGAGCGTGACGGCAACGAGAGCGAGCACCGCAACCATGTGAGGACGAATGTGATGCACGAGCGGAGTGAATCAGAGACGATCCAGAGTGTAGCGTTGAGTTACCACGGGACGAGGTCGACACACTCCGCGAGTGGAAGCCCCATCGCCGATCCAGCAACCGTATACAGCGGTCCGAGGATCACGAGGATAACTGCAGACTTCATCGCCGTCCGCTTGTGCTGTTTGAGGCTCTTTTTCTGCTCGATGTTCATCGTGAACATCTCGACGAGTGAATCAGCCTGCCAGACCACAACCAATCCCATAATTCCGAGCGCAGTCGTAATCTGGAAGAATCCAGAGATCATGTCTGGCAAACCTTCAGCGTCACACACGACGCTGTCTTGAGCCAAAACGGGATCTACAGCGACAAGTGAGAGGATAAGGAACGAAGCGAATCCGCTACGTACTACTCGCTGTCGAAGAGCATTGGGATTCTGTTGTTCATTAGTAGGACGATCTCTTGTCGTCATTGAGAGACCCGACCTCTACTAGATCTGTATTGGCCTATCTCGCTGTGCAGATTTGCGGTGAAGCCACTGTTCAACGGATTGTATCGACTGCAACCTGTTCGTGAGAATTTTCGATTTCGGTTCCTCGAGTCGCTCATTTATTACCAAACGCTAGCCTGTCGGGATAGGGCATATATCTTCTGTATTTCTTAAATGTTTCTAGAAATAAATTGTTTTAGAAGACATTCTTCTATCCCTGTGTGAATATACAGCGAGTAATGAAATTCATATTCTCATATACAATTTGAGTGCAAAATGATGCAACGCACTTCGAAACTCCTGAATGTATACTAATATCGGGCTATCCGAACTGATTCCATTGATCTGGATACTGATGGCCGCGCCCAGTATTCGATAGGGGTCCTCAGCTGGCCATCTTTGATCTCAAAAATCAAGCGCACGCACGGCTGTGCCGAGCGTGCGCGGAGCTGGTGGCTGGAGTTCCGTGAAATGTTGCTCAAAGCTACCGTCTACAACCTCCGCCGATGCGTCCGATATCCGTGAAATCAGCAGCCGTGTACCGAAACTACAGAGCCCAGAGAACTGTTTTGATCAGTCGTAGAGCTCTACAACCGACTGACCGACCTCTCGGACGTGATCATTTCGCTCGAGGTCAAATTCCTCTGCGAGGTAATCAATCGTCTCTTCGAGGCCCATACATGAAGGAAGCGCTCCGGACGGTATGAACCGAGTGCTGTACCTTGACTACGGAGGAGATAACCAGACTGTAAGGTCGTGAACGTTGTTCTCGCCTGAGCATCGGCCGCCGATTCCAATCAACTGGATGGAGTTATGGAGCTACCGCTGCGAGAATCCGATCGCCTCAACTGGGAACCCGTCGGCCTGTTTTGCGACATGGCTTGGTAGCTGGTAAACTCCGCCCTTTACTCGTTTCATCGGTGCTTCGAGCGACTCCTCTGAGAGCGACCGTTCACTCCACTCGGTGTGTGAAACTGCCACCTCAAACCCGGCGGCTCGTGGTGGAACTGCGGGCAACGCCTCGGCGTTCTCCGGGTAACCCTCAAGAAGTGGTGCGTATCGGAACGGAAGACGAAGCAGATGGCTCCGGGTTGTTTTCCCAGAGTAGAAACACCGATTCGGATCCGCAACAAGTACGTCCTCGACGCGTTCCTCGTCAGTCGGATAGTCGATGCCGTAGTGGTCGGGGTCGCCGCCAGATTGTGCCTGCATTACCCGCTCAATCGCCTGCCCGAGACTCATTGGGTCGGTCGCATGCGAGAGCCAGCAGGCTGCTGCAATAGCGTCGTCTGCGTCGGTCGTGAGCGTGTACGTCGAGATTTCTGGGGAGCTGATTGGCGCGTAGTACGCACGAACCGCGAACAGACAGGGCTCGTAGACTCGTCCACCTGCCTCGTTAGCTTCAGCGGCGACGTCATCGCTGTGTAGGCGCGACTCGAAGTCGGCTTCGAGGCCTTGGATACGTCGTCGACGGCCGATCACTTCATACTCCACGGGATCAATATGAATCTCGGTGTTCTCGGCCGCAGCGAACCGTGCTTCGACGCCGGGCGTGTCCTTCGACCCATACGTCCCGCGCTCAAAGGACTCCTCTGTCCAACCGTCTGCAAGCCGAATCTGGTAGTCGTCAGTAATCATCGAGGCTTCGGGTTCCGTCGGCGCAGGACCGACCTCCAAATCGCTCTCATCCATCTTAAAATCGTGTTCGTCCATGTTATTGACTCTTAACCCCACCTACTTAAACAAAAGTCGCGGTCGAAGATCACCTAGTCTCTAATCTCAAGTACATCTCAGCCGAGTAGATTCGCGAGTTCGTGGAGACTCTCCTTCAGGTTGTGCTCGTGTTCGGTCGAAACCGTGATGAACTCCTTCGTGTCACTGTGGTGCCTGAATTTTCCCAGCGACAGCGCCAGATCCCCACTCGGCGTCCCAACGAGCTTCAACAGCACGGACGTATTCTGGAGACCGCTCTCAAGCCAGACCTTCTTAACGTCCTGCCATCCACTAGACGTGACCTCGGCCGATTCGACCTCGTACGCCAAGCTATGGACTTTTCCACGGTTTCGTCCATGATTTGTCTGAACCGGTGCGAGAACATGCTCTGTCCCGCGCACCTGTTTCCCCAACTGGAGCATTGTACGACCGTCCGGCGTCTCGACAAGCTTGACCCATTTCTGGAACGGGTCATATGATGCACTCAACCACCAGAATCCCAGATCACTCCAGTCTGACTTTCCACCATACTCGAACTTCCCATACTCCCACGAGCGACGAAGAAGATCACTGATATCAGCTAGATACTCCTCCGGGAACACGACCTCAACCGAGGGATTCGCCGGTTTGGGTTGGCGGAGCCAGTGAATGATTCCATGATAGCCGTCTGAGAAGTCGTGTTGGACGCTATGTGGCCAGACTGTAAGGATACCGGAGAGGTCGACGTCAAAGCCAGAGAAGTCGTCCCGATCTAGCCATAGGATGCTGTATTCCTGAGCGAGGTATTCCTCGGTGACTGCCTCAATGTCCTTGTCTTCGTGACGATGCTGAACCTCAACGCCGATGCCCCGACCCTCGGGAAACTGGGGGGATGAGAACTTAACGAGGATATCTGCTCGGCGATCTCCGAGCGGTTGTTCTAACCCAATTGTCGCTTCTGGATACTCCGTTGTGAGCTTCGAGTACGCGATCGACTTCATCCGCAGATGTGGAGGTGATTCGCCCCCACAGTCCGCCTCTTCCTCGGTAGCGTGGTAGAAATGCCGCGCCACGAACGACCCTGACCGGTGATGGGATCGGCGAATTTTCAACGCATCGCCGCATTTCGGACATTCAAGCGGATCTTCTCGCTGAACCTGATTTGGAATTACTTCCTCACCTCGATGTAGCGCCAGAAACGGCATTGATTATCCCTTGAATAGAGAGTGAAAGGGCAGAATAATATCCTTTCTCTGCGCAGGGCCTGCGAATTCTACGAGCAACATGTATCTATTTATCCAAGAGTTTGTCAGGTATTACTGAGAATGACGCTCATTTCGCTGCTCAAATTTGCGGACACGCAACGGCCTCCTTACTTCAAACCGGGAACCGATCTCGAGCTGTTCGATGACGACGAAGAGGAGTGGAATGCCCTCTTCACGACATCGTATTCGCTCTCGACGCTCATTGACGCACTCAAACAGAGAACGATAGAGACAGGGCACGTCCGATTTGCTGACTCGGCCGCCCGCGACTATCTCCATCATCTTACAGAAACTGGTATTGACGATCGACTCCATCACGAGAGCCTCATGAACCGCGAGCGACTCGTCGCCTTTGCCGATGCGGACTACACCACGGTGGAGGACTTTCTCGGAACAGCAGACCCAATGGACATCGCCAAAGAGACCGGTGTCGACAGCGATGTCGTCTCCAGTATCGCGACGAACCATCTCGATGGGTTCTCAACCGGCAGTTCGTTCGGAGACACAGGACCGCTTGCAGATCTCACTCCCGGCGACTCATTCACAGGATGGGAACTTGTGGAGTCATCGTCGAACCGCATCCGGTGGGTCTCTGCAGGACGATTCAATCTTACGATTAGTCCTGCACCAGACGAGACTACGACTGTCTCGTGTAACGCCCCAGACGCCGGCCGAACCGCTTGGTATCGAAAGGGCTACTCAATCGAGGCCGGACCAGAAGATGAACTAACGCCTGCTGATGCGCTCACACAAGCTCACGAGTGGTTAGAGAACCATCAGCTGGAATACGAGGATGATCTCGCGCAACTACCTCACATCGGTGCAGCGACCAAAGATTATCTCGCTCTTGAATACGGAATTACATCAAAAGAGGACCTCCAAACGTTTGCGGAGACGCAGCCAGACGAATTCGACGAGATCTTTGGCTCTCCAGGGTCAGAGCTCCGGACTGCATTTGAGGAGTGAAATCCGATGTCTGAACGAACTAGTCGAGAACGCCTCTCGTACTAATGCCATCTCTTGACGAGTGCGTTCATGAGATACCGCACTGACGTCCGCTGGCAGGATGTCGGGGATCGAATCGACTAACGTGAAATCAGAGTGCTTGACGCCGAAGACATAGATGTCAGGGGCTCCTGGTAATTGAACTTGGTTTTCCATTCGAAAAAGGAATCGGAGCCACTCAACCGTCATTCTCACCTATACGGGAAGAGTCAGACAGTACGCCTCAATATCTGGCGCAAGGGAGATGACCTGCTCTCGCTTCCGTAGCTCTGCCTTTCGGGACTCGATCCGGGTTTCTAACTGCTCAAGACGTTGTTTCTGGTTCCGAATCGCGATGCGCATATCCGACCCTGTTGTGGCTTTTTGTTCGTACGAATCGATGAACGACTGTATCCGATCTCGTTCTGCTTGCTCATAGGCTTCCAAGTCAGAGAGTTCTTTCTGAACGTCCTGCTGACGGGTTTCGAGCAGATCTTCGCGGATGTCGGCGACCATACTACTGATGTACCTCTCGGCGGCGTCCTCGAGGTCACCTCGTTGCTTGAGTAGCCGAGAGACCGTACTCTCATCCGGACGAGCGTGAATCGTATCTGCATCGAGGACTCGCTCACCGAGTGAACGCTGGGCGTCGAGTCCAGCGAGGTCGACGTAGACGGGAATGAGTTGCTCACGAATCGTCTTGCCGGTTGCATCTTCGAAGGCGACTTTGTAGACGAATGTGATGCCGGGCTGGTCCACAAACGGCAGCAGCTTCATTCCGGCCTTCCCTGCGTGTTGCCCGTGCTGGAGAACCAAATCACGGAGGGCCTGCAGAACGTCCGCATCCGGGGAGAGGTACTCGATTCCGTCGTGATCGATGGCGAAATCTCGACTGAAGGTGAATGGGCCCATCGTCTCAGGCTGACCGCTGTCAGTTACTTCTGGTGGGACTTCTGCCTCGTACAACTGGTTTCCACGTTTCTCGACTGACCCCTCGAACGCCTCGATCGCTCGGGTGAAGAACTCCCGGATCTCCTGTTCACTTCCGAAGACGTCCTCCGAGTCGTCGACGATCGACTGAATCTCCTGTCGACTCTCAGCGTCGAACGTACTGCAATCGATGAGACTTCGTTCGTACCACTCAAGGAGCGTCTGTTCACGCTCTTCCATCAGCTCCTCGAGTTCCTCTTTGGTGGCTGAGGCTGGTTCCTGGTTCTGGACGGATTTCATCAAGAGAGAGTCGATATTGACGTCGTCCAGCATCCCGAGGACATCTGCCGTCGCACCAACTTTCGATCTAATCTCCTCGACCTTGTCTTGGAGGAGCTCGAAAATCTCGGATTCCCGAGTGCCATCGAACTGGAAGTTCCACACCTTTACCTCCTTGTCCTGGCCGTAGCGATGGATTCGACCAATCCGCTGTTCGAGGCGGTTCGGATTCCACGGGAGTTCGTAGTTGATCATGATGTGGCAGCTGTGCTGGAGGTCGATCCCCTCGCTGGCCGCATCGGTCGCCATCAGTAGTCGCGACTTCCCGTAGTTGAATTCGTCCTCAATGCGGGTTCGCTCGTCTTTGCTCACATCTCCGTGGATGGTCAGAATCTCGTCTGCCCACGGTTCGTCGGCGAAGAGATCGAGGAGATAGTCTAACGTATCGCGGTACTCAGTGAACAGAATGAGCTTCTCGTCCGGATGCTCCTCGAAGAGCTGTTCGATGTAGCGTTTGACCTTCCGGGCTTTGGTGTCGACTGGGAGGTCCTCAGCCATGGCGACGAGTTCCTGCAGCGTGTCGATCTCCTTCTGGAGCGCCTCATCACCCTGGGCGACCGTGAGACGTTCGAGTTCCTGCTCCGCCTGTTCACGGTCAGAGTCCTCCAAATCCTCGCCTTCGAGGTAGGCCGTCGCATCGGTCGAGAGGCCCCGCTCGTCGGGTTCAAGCAGCCCGTGAAGGCGTCGTCGGAGTGTCTCTCGAATCGCGCCTACGCTGCTTACAAGCCGCTTTTGCATGAGCGCCATCGCGAATCCGACGGCGGGCTCGTTCAGTTGATCAGATCTGTTGTAGACCTCACGGACGTACTCAGTTACGCGCTCGTACAGTTGCTCCTCTGCAGGAGACATCGAGACGGTGGCCGTTTGGACATCTCGTTCGGGGAAGATGCGCTCCCCGTTATCGTCGTAGATGGTCTCCTTTCCGCGCCGGATCATGACGCGGTTCACCGTCTCCCGAGTGAGGTCCTGGTCCTCGGCGACGAGGAATGGATCGATGTAGCTGATAAGGGATCGGAACGCCTCTCCCTTACCGTCGTGCGGTGTCGCACTTAGCAACAGTAGGGATTCACAGTGATTGGCGACGCGCTCGGCCATAAGCGAGGTCTTGCTGGGAGACTCGCCCCGCTTGCTGGCCTTGTGCGCTTCGTCGATGACGGCGACGTCCCAGAAGGCGTTCTCGATCTCGGACTGGAACTCGTCTTGACGGAGGAACGCCATGCTGGTGACTAGACGCTGGCCCTCCTGGTCCCAGATGTTCGCCTCCTCGCCGAGTCGTCGACGCTCGGCGTCGACCCACTGGCGGTCCGCAACCGTGAGGTCGATGTCGAAGAAGCGCTCCATATCCCGAATCCACTTTTTCTGGAGGTGTGCGGGAACGAGGAAGAGGACGCTGTTAGCTCGATTGCGGGCTTCGAGTTCTTTGAGGATGAGGCCTGCCTCGATGGTCTTCCCGAGACCGACGTCGTCGGCGATGAGTGCTCGCTGGCGGAGCTTCTGCATCACCTGATTCACGCAGGCGAGCTGGTATGGTTCGAGGCGGACGAGCGAGTTCGAGATGCTCAGGAGCTGCCCCTGCTCGTGGGCCATTTTGAGCTGGAGCGCCTCGGTTCGGAGGTCAAACCACTCCGACGAGACTGCTTCGTGTCGGGGGTGGAGGTCTGTCACCTGATCGTCGAGGGTATCGAGTGCATCACTGCGTGGTTCGGTGGAGACGTGGTCGAGACAGACCGTTTTCGCACCGCCACCCTCAACGTAGACACGAAGGTAGGGAAGATTCCCGACTTCGTAGGTACGGATGACTTCTGCTGGGTCACCGTTGAGTCTGATGCGGTCACCGGATTCGAAGTCCCTAGTCATTTAATCGAGCACGGACATGGTCTATCAGTTCCTCTCGGGTTTCTGTTCCGACGCGTGCAACACCCCGACGTTGGTAGACGAGAACGGGATGCTGGCTCTCCAACGATTCGAGGTCGACTGAATTCAAAGCACTGCGGGAGGTTCCAATGCACCATATCGAGTCCGGTTTCGCTTGCTCTACTATTGTCTTCCAGTTTGGAGTGATTATCTGCTTGAACACATCTGTAGTAAAGAGAAGAACGATCACATCGAGTTCACCAACCTGAGAAAGTAGAGAGTCCTCAAATTGTTCTGTGGACTTAGTTTGATCAACAGTCGGTTTTGACTCCACCGCGTTTTCTCCCTCAACATAGCCATAGATTTCGGATAGGACGTGAATCTCAGTGTCACAATAGTCTGAGAGCTCGTCTGCGAGAGTGTTCACAGATAGGAAAGACCCCTCAAAGTAGTCAGAGTACGAATTCGTAGACTCGCTTGTCGTCGTCGAGCCTTCCGTAAATATGGCAGCTCTCATCTAATCAGTATATTTTGGTAGTGCGGTTTTAAATCGTTCCCTGGGTTGTTGCCGAGCAGTGTTGTACGTATGGGGAGTTGCTATCGTCTCAATTCACTACAGAACTTTATCTTCAACAACTTCAGGAACGAGTCGATGTTCTGCGAACGGTTGAATATTGATCATGACTCCGTGTTTTTTGATTGGCGAATACCCCGAGGATAGCACCTCTTGAGAGGCCCGTTCCTCCCAATCCGACGGTAGTGCCTTTGAGATCTCATTACATCCCTCTTTGATTTCTTCCCCTAATTCGACATCCTTGTTGGTCTCAGCGGCTAGTTCTGCCAAAAGGCGAGCTTGACCTTCAAGACCCTCACGGGGCTCACCAGCGTCAAGGAATTTCTCTCCCTTGCTGAAATAATAGTTTATGAAGAAGATCCCATTGCTTCCGTAGTGAGTTGAACCAACTAGATCATCGAAATAAGGGAAAAGATCATAGAGATGAGCTTCGACGGGTGGCTCTTGACCTTGGCTGTAAGCTTCACACGCGGTTTCTAGATCTCTAAGTGCATCAAGCCATTCCTCTCTGTTCTCGTTTACTCGTTCGAGGAATGTTGGGCTGAAATGGTCTTCAAATTCGTCAGGATCCATCTGCTTGACAAGTTCATCAAGCGTTTCAAGCCGATTAGCGGTTCTTTTTCGGAATTTTACAACTTGTGGCTTCAACTTAGCTGCCACTGATGCAATGTCCTCACTCCGTCCTGGAAGATGGGAAGAACCTAATTCAAGAGCGGCCTCCTGAAACTCGTTTATTTGGGCAAGTGCACTCTCATACTGCTCATAACTTTCTGCGGCTTCTGCCTGTTCTGTCGTCGTTAGATTGCTGTCAGTCCGCCGCTGATCAGCGACATTTCTTTGTTTGCGGTATTCTGTTTTTAGGGGTTCGAGATATCTTGACTCGATCCTGTCAAAAATGCCTGAGTCAAGCTGGTGATAATCAATAAGACAGCCAAAGCCTTCGACCGCTGGATCCGAGACAAGTCGTTCAGTTGTAAGCCGCCACAGAATTGGACGGTTATTGAATCTTCTAAGGTGATAATCGAAAAGGTCATTTATTAGCCAATTCCCGACATTCGGATAGGCTCCTGCGTCAGGTTGTTTGTCACCCAATATTTGATCAATTTCTGCAAGTCTGTCCTCAGCTCCCTCTCCAAATATTTGAACAAACTCTTCTTCAATACGAGTAATAAGTGGGTCCTCAGAGATTTCCCGATCTCCGAGGGGGACTATACCGTCATCGTCCTCACGAACGATTTTGAGTGTGATATGTAACAATAGATCCTTTATTAACTCTTCAAAATCCTCACCAGGTTCTGTTATCGCATCTGGATTATAGCTGGGTACCTCTCTTGGATCTTCATTTGTCCTAATTGCTATTTCTCTGAGGATTTCATCTCTGCGTTCTTCATTTATTTCGAAGTGCTCAAACAAGATTTCATCAATTTGGGACGCCTTTTCATGAATCTTCTTCTTGATTTTTGATTCGTACTTTGCTGCAGAAATCCCCAACTCAGAAATGGTTTTGTCCCTGTCATTAAGTTCTGGATTAGTAATGGACATTTCATTTTTTAACTCTCGATGAGGATGGTGTTTGGCATACAATGGTTCTTCTTGGCCCAACAAATTGAGTAATAATGGTCCAGTATAGTATGGAGAGATAAAATCGTACTCACGAAGGCTTAATAACAGACCAAGGACTTCCTGGGCTAGCTCACCCAGACGATCAACTTGTTCAAGTTCCTTATCCCACGGCATTTTCGAGACCTCCCCTACTTGCCAGTGACGCCCCGTGGTAAGAGTGAGCATTAGATAGGTGGCCAAGTTACTATTTGAATATGCTAAGGCTTCCCAAATCGCTCTATCCGGTAAAAACGCTTGGCCAGCAGTCCCAAATATAGAGGATTCATGAAGATATCCGAACCGTTTCCCACCCTCTTTTATATTAGTATATGTTAATGCATTTTTAAAGTAATATTCTTCACTTCGTGGATATGACCCGTCATATCTCTTTACATCTCTACCATTTTCGCCCCACCACACCATTCGGGTGACCCGAGGAAGTATCCAAGCATCACTACCACCTTTTGCAAACGGAACCCAACCATCCTCCGAGGTTTCCCAGAATTGTCGGAGGTAACGAGCATTGTTGGCTGTTGCCAATCCCTGCTTGACTACCCCTAAACTTTCTCGATCTGTTTGTGCGTTACTAGCGTCAAATGACGAGTTTAATTCATATATTGACCGGATTTCCTCGGGTACCCAATAAGATAAGGGAGCACCGGGAACCATCGAGAATTCTTTGATATCTCGGCGATATCTACGTTGAATTCCCGAATTATCGACAGGATTTGAGAACGCGGATTCAAGGAATTTTGACTCCTTATTTCCTTTGTTCACGTCATGGAGTCTATAGAAATCAGCCGAAGCATCTTGAGTTTGTTTTGTTCTGACAACTGTTCCAGCGGTCCGAACTGTGGCCTTATCAAGCACGCCGATGCCATACTCCGCAAGGAAATCAAAGGAACCCCGATCTCCAATGAAATCTTCACGGAAATCCTCAAATGTCCGTTTGAACATGAATGTTCGGGGGACAATCATTCCAATCCGACCATTCTCTTTCACGATATTGTCGCATACCTCAAAGAAATTGATATAGAATTCTGGTTTGTATTTGTAATGCTCTTCCACGTACTTGTGGACAGCATCTGGCATTCGGTTCCCTGATCCGTAAGGAGGATTCATTAGGGCAACATCGTAATCTTGGGATAGGATGACCAGCGTTCGGAGAAAGCTCTTTAGATCTCTTGCAATGAACGAGTCATCGTCTCGGCGTTTAGCTACGTTTGAATGAAGATTTTCTAAGAATTTTGTAAGACTTCCAGGTCCATTGATTGACTCCGTAATTGTTGGCTGTTCCTCCATTGTGAATTCTTCTTCCAGCGTACCCCTAACATCAAGTAGCGAACCAAGTCCATGCACCTCTTCAAATGCATCTAAGATTTCTTCCAGAGCTTCACGGACGTCCGGTTGGTCACCGGCAATTTCATCAAAGACTTCGGGTGCAGACTCAATATTCGCAATATTAGCGTCAGCGCAGACTATTCCAACACTAGGCATCTGAAATTCATCTAACCCTCCTTCTTCTGCTCGGCTACGAGCTTTGAGATACAAATTAAATGTAGCTAGCTGGCATGCACGTAAATCCAAATCAACCCCGAAGAGATTGTGTCTAAGTATTTTTTCTGGTATTGCTGCACGGTCAAGATCAGGATACTCTTCACGCCAGATTCGCTCAAGTATGTCAAATGCATAAAGTAGGAAGTGACCACTTCCACAAGCGGGATCAATAACACGGAGATCCTCAGGCGATCTAATCTTAGGTGTAGACTCTGGTTCTTCTGTTGGAACCAGATATGTACTGAAATCTGCAAGGGAGGGAGACTTCGATATTGATGGGTTGCGTTTTTTTCGCTCATCAGGCGACAACGCCTCCTGACTTTTGATTGTTGATATCAAATCCCCTCTCGACTCTAGATACATTTTAGAAAGACTGTTGTCAGTTAGCATCCTTACAACCCAATGAGGAGTATAGAATTGATTAGCTGCAGGGACATCATCTGGGTCCAATCCCTGATAGTCGCCTTTTCGGCGCAGTTCCTCTAGTTTGGAGGAATTGTAATATTCATAGATCCAACCAAGAACATCATCAGCACGCCAGACCTCTTCAGGTACTTCATCAAGCTTCCGACAAACTTTCTCGAAGGTGTCGACATCAGGATCAATGATGCTGTAAGGAGAATCCGTGTCAAACAAAATCTCAATTTCGTCTGCTAAGTCCTTGCAAACGTTGATATATGCTTGTACTTTCGCCTCATCAGGACCTAGATACTTCTCATTTTCAAGTTTCTCCGCAGCGGGCGTTGTACCTGAATCCCCAAACTGTGTTACCGGTCGATGAATAAATCCCCGTACTTCCATACACCGAATTGCAGTTAGACGGTTTATTATCGTATATCCTACCCCCATTACATATCGCTCAAACTTTTTTTTCCAGACGCCATCATCCTCCTCTCGCTCGACAGCCTTTACAAGTGATTTGCGCTTATCCTTAGCATCTCCAGACAGCTCACCACCACCATCCCTATTATTCAGTTCAAACCCGTGTTCAAGCTGATATTGGATGTCTGACTCTACTGTGTCTCGAAGTTCAGTAACAATGCTCTCTAAATGCTCACGTTCTGCTTTATCCAATTGAGCCTTGGTCACGGGAGGAGAATGGTTTGACATGATATCCGTTGCTCTGACTTCTACCTCAAAATGAACCTACATCAAACTTCCCACCTTCTACTCACGAGTCCACCGGTATCGAGGTTGACGATTGGTCTACATCAAGCCGCGACTATTCAATCTCTCAGTCGTATCTCCGTCAAATATATTATTGTTGTGCGCAACACATCGATTGACGCTTCGTGTTTGGAGGGCCGAAGCGTCAGCGGGGACCAATTCAGGGCGGCACTGCGGCAGGAATTTCTTGCCGCAGGCCATTTAACCATCTACTGGAGGATTTCTGTATATTAGCGGGTTGAATTGGCCAGCTTTACATGAACGCACGTAACTGTGCCCAAATCTCTCACAAGAACTTCTAAGTAGATACCACGGTCTCGTCATAGTATGGCTACAGGTCGAAACGGGGAGTTGGATTCGTGGCTCCCATCTCTCGTTGGGAGACTCCCCAAATCGAAGATCACTACGGATTTGACTCATTGCGGACTCCAAGCCGAGAGAACGCACGATATCGCATCTCTCTACGCGGACGAACTCGATTGGACGTCGGTCAAGGAGATCTGGTACGACGAGCGAGTCGCGAACCGAAGCAGTCGGAACAGCGCTGAAAAGCCACTTATCGCTATTCGGGCACGACTTCAGTCAGCGGGTGAAGGGCTTCCATCGGTCCCGGTGCTTCCGACGATTATAGACCAGTGTCGAAACGAACGCGATCAGGCACAGGTCCTCTTCCTCTATCTCGTCAACCACGACGGGCTGGCCCGCTATGTCGTCCACGAGTACCTCCGCCGACTGATGAAACAAGGACCCTCCGCACTCAACTTCGAGACGGATACTGTTCTCAACATCCTCGACGACTTCCGCGACAAGGCTGGCGAACCGCTAGAGTACTCGGAATCAACACAGAAACGATGGGTGCAGGGACTTCGGTCTGCCCTTCGTGATATCGGTGTGCTCGAAGGGAAGACCGAGACCATGGGTCAACCGCCAAAGGTCGGCGACGTGCCCCTCCAGGTCGCGGCCTACTACTCCTGGGCCCAGAACGGCGACGGGTGGCTCACGAAGCCGATTGGCTGGCTCTACCTGTTCCAGTCCGAAGAGTACTGGGAACCGCAAAGCAAGCGTCTGGCTGGATATGAGGGCTGGACACACCACGAAGCTCGGAGTCGCGTCTGGTTCGAACCCATCGACGACTTCTACACGATGCTCGCGGAGGGATCGGCATGACGCCCATGGACGACCTGTTCGAGAAGCAGGACGCGACCTTCGAGGAGTCCATTCGTATCGACCGGAAGTTCGAGGAGGACGAAGACAGAGCCGCTCATCGTGACCAGCTCTACCGCCACTACCTCGACACCTACCACATCACAGATGCCTCAGAGACCTTCCTTCGTGACTTCTTTACTCGAATTCACGGCCACGACGAGGAGATGCGGAAGGGAGCCAATCACTGGCTCTACGGGTACTACGGCAGCGGGAAGAGTCACCTGTTGACCGTCCTCAACCTCCTCACCGCGTCTGCGGACCTCGCAGAGGAAGACAGAGAGGAAGTCTGGAATCGGCTGGATTCAGATAGCGCCTACAGCGACCTCTTCGATACCTGGTCCTCGATGCTCGACGAGTACCGTCTCGTCCCCCTCCCGATCAACCTCCTGAAGTATCAGAGTGTTCGCGAACAGAGCTTCAGCGAGATCATCCTCCAAGCAGTCTATCAGGCGCGAGGCCTCTCGAACCGACTCGACGTCGCATTCTTCGAGGAGTGGTACCAGAATCAGGGAACGTGGGATCAGCGTGACGAACTCACGAAAGAGGTCCTCAAAGACGAAGGCGTTCCCAACGCGGATCAGTACTCGTGGGACGACGTCCAACAGTACCGAACCCTCTCTGATCTCGTTCTCGAGGAGCTCGTCGAACGAGAGACAGGAACTGCAGATGGGTTGGCGGACATCCAACGCCAGGACATCGGGCAGCGGATGGCTGTCGAAGCCGTCGAGTCGTATCGGCAAGACCTTGAGGCGGAGTCTGAGAAGCCGGTAAAGATCGTCCTCCTCGTCGATGAGGTGACGCTCTTCATCGGTGGTGACTACCAGCGTCTCTCGGAACTCAACGCGCTCGCGGAGAGTATCGATACGATCGGCGAGGGGAACATCCAGATGGTCGCGACGGCGCAGTCCCAAATCGAGGACGTCCGACCAGGACTTGCCGCGAAGCAACTCGACTTCGGGATTCTCAAAGACCGGTTCCCCCACCAGTATCACCTGCCAAGTCATCACGTCGGGGAAATCGTTCAGCGTCGCCTCCTCGAGAAGACCGAAGAGGGAGCAGACTGGGTTGAGTCAGAAGCACTAACGGCGCGGGTACATCCGACATCTACGTTCGTCTACTCAGAGGTCGGGCAGAACACGGAGCCACCTCTCAATCGAGTCAAGGAAAATGAGTTCGTGCAGTTCTACCCGCTCCTACCCTACCAGCCGGCGCTCTTCCTGGAGATACTCTCGAACCTTCGGAACGAGTTGGCCGACTCGACGAAGTCGATCTTCTCTGGGACAGCGAGAGCGATTCTCGCCATCGTTGCCGGACTCCGAGACCGATGGATGCGCGACGAAAGCAAAGACGAGCTGTCCCTCATCAGCCTCGTCGACTTCTATGACCTGATTCAGTACGAGCTTGAGGACATCATCCCCAACGAGATCGAAGTCCTGGAGGAGATCGAAGCCGACGAAGACACAACTGATTTCGACCTCAAGGTCGCAAAAGCGGTCTTGCTCCTCTCGTACGTGCCCGATTCAGTCCCACAGAACGATGCCAACATCGCGGTGGCGGTGATGGACGACCTCAACGGGCAGCCGCGAACGACCGTCCGGAATCAGGTCCAGAATTCACTGGAGAACCTCGACAAGTACATCAGGCCGAACACGGCCGAGGACGGTCCTCTCCTTCGAATCACGGATCGAGAGGAACGAGAGATTATCGAAGAGGCACGCAAGAACCGCAAGAACCCAGATTGGGATGAGATTATCACGGCTTTCGACAATGAACTCTGGGCGGACATCAGCCCTCGTCTGAATCTCCCAACGTCGGTTCCCTACGGTGGGGACGGTGACAACTACCCCATCTCGTACAACTTCTCCATCGATGGACAACCACTAGATGGGGCGGACGAACACGAGAGTTCCCTCGAAGCCACTGTGGTTATCCGGGGCGTGCGACCTGATGTCGACTCTAAGAAAATCAACGAGGGAACGATCTACTGGTCGGTTAAGGAGGATGGATTGGAGAATCTCCGAAGCCAGCTCATCGAGTGGTGGTCGTTCCACGAAGCGACTGCCGAAACGGAGACACCCGATACGATAGCCCGAGACGTCGACGATGCAGCGGATAGGGTGAAAAGTAAGCTCGCGAGCGCGCTCAAAGATGGCTCGTACAAGGTTGAATCTCAGGAACCGCGTGGTCTCGATTCTGCGGTCAAAGAGTGCATCAACCGTGCCTATCCCTTGTTCTTCCATCCCGTCATGCTCGAGGTAGACCAGAGTTACCTCTCGGAGCTAAAGCGACTCAACGACGACGAGGAGTACCCGGAGTGGGCACAGAAGATCGATGTCCCAACACCAGATGCGGAGGTGTCCACGATGGGGACGATTGCGAAAGAGATTCGAGGCGCCGTCGGTCGAACGCTGGTCGACCATGACAACGAGATGGGTCTGCCAGCGCTCTTCGAAAACATCACCGAGGAGACGCCGTTCTACGGAGAGGTCAAACCGGCAGTAACGGCGGTCCTTTGGGGGCTGTGTCGCGCAGGAGAGTTCCGTCCCATTGCAGAAGACGGAGAGGCTCTCTCCGCGGATGAACTGCTGACGCTCTCTCAGCAGATGGAGATCAAGCTGCGTACGGCACCGTCGTCGACGTCTCTCAAGGAACAGTTCATCGATGCTGGAATCATCGATCCGATTCAAACGGTCGACGAGGGAATCGTCGCCCTCGAAGAGTTGAACGAGTCGGTCAAGAGGCAAGCGCGCACGCTTGCAGAGACGACAGAAGTCAGTACAGAGACGGAATTAGAGAGCGATGCACTCGTCTCTCTGGTTGCGTCATTCAGCAATGCGCTCTCTGAACTGGCGGATAGCGCAGAATCTCGCGCCGACGCAATCGCTGCTGACGATACGGACTGGGAAGAGATAATCGATCAAGTGGCGAGTGACGAAGAGTGGTTGACTGCGGTTGAGGATCGATGGGACTCCAGAGAATCCTACCTGTTACAACTCGACGGGCTACTGCGATTCAGAGAGCTGGAGATTGACTGGCTTAGCCAGTCGTTCTACGACGCACTTGACCAGCTGAGCCAACAGCTCGAAAACGAGTCTGGTCGGGAGTGGTGGACGCAGGAGGGTTGGCAGTCCTTCGATCAGTCACTAGATGCCCGGTTGACCGCAATCTCGGCGCTTGAAGAGGATTGGTCGGCTCAAGTGGCTGAAACCAACGCGAAATCACTAGTGACGGAACTCGAGGGACACCAATGGCTGATCCCGCCCCTACAGCTCCCTGAGCACAGCGTTCACGATGGATTCCAGTCCGGATATCTCCGCCCACTTCGGCACTTCAGAGATACCCACGAAAGCATCCAAGTCTGTATTAGTGCGTTAACGAACCGGGAACCAGGAACTCACGACGAGCGTACATTGAAACGAGCGCTCGGGACGGTATCCTCAACGACGGATTGGGATAGCCTCACTGAGGACCGAGTCGACACGTATCGAGAAAAGTACGAGACTGTAGAGCAGTTGGTCGGTGGGACTCGACCCGAGGAAATCGAAGGCGTAGGTGTGCTATTCGGCGATGAATCTGCACTCAAGGGCCAATTTGAGCGTCTCGTGAAGTCGAGGAAGCCGACGATTGAACAGATCGATGGAGGTGTGATTATCAAATGACGTCGACGCGAAACCCGCTCAAGAGATTCACCGAGGAATTGGTCGACTTCGCAAGTGGCGAACGGCGGGGAATTCGAAATCCCTTCGTCATGGTGCCAGTCGAACCATCTGTTGAACACCGGGTTACGGAACGGTTAGTTCAGTGGGCAGACCCCGAAACACCAGATACACTGACGAACTGGGCTGGCATCGAGAACCAGGCCGGCAACGAACTCACAGTCGAGTGTGTTCGGCTCGATCACCTGATGCCCGAGACGCGTGTTTTCGAAACCACACTCGATCTCGGGCCTCTTGAGCGGACCACCACGAACGCAGTAACGGAGACACTCGAAACGAGTTTGGCTGACGAACTCATCGGGAAACTCGTCGAAGGACAACTCAAAGGCGAGAACGCGCAGCAGCATATCCTTCTGCTGGTGAACCTCGGAAGCCTCTATCCGTTCACCCGCGCCTCAGAGCTGCTCGATGAGATGGACCGCCGAAACGTGAATACTACAATCGGAATCCCGTTCCCTGGTTCGATTAGAGGCGGGAAATTGAGCTTCTTCAACGAGGACGCGCGCCACTACTACCCAGCCCACAGAATCGACGAGAAAATCACGGAGGTGTATCTCGATGACTGATACGACACTTGAATCACTGTTTGCTCGCTCGCCGACGCGAGAACTCGAAGAAGTACAGAAAGTCAACGAAGTCGGCCAAGCCGAACGCGACATCGACGAGTTCTACGAGACTGATAGCGCTCGAAAAGTACTCACAGAACTTGGAGAAGTCGTCAACAGTACAGGATCACAGCCACGCTTCCGGTATGTCCATGCCACCTTCGGATCCGGGAAAACGCACCTTCTGAAGCTGATCGGAATCGCGACCGGCGAGATCGAGGGGCTCGAAACGGTCGCTCCGAAGCTGTCGAGCCAATTCTCTGGGTTCAAGGAATTCAGAGACCGGCTCAATTCGTCCCACATCGATCACCTGGTCCCCCTGTTCATGAACCTCCTCGACCGGGACAAGGTTCGTGACTCAACGCTCTCTCTCCTGATCTACGAGGAGCTGGGGAATCAGCTCAACTACCCGACTGACCCACTCTGGCTACTCGAGTGGGCGTGGACACTAGAGATCGAGCATGGGCTCTGGGAAGCCGTACGCTCTGTAGAACACGATGGAATGTCGATAGAGGAAGCAGCACAAGACAAGGCTGCGCTCCGTCCATGGCTCTATGAAGCACTTCCCGAGATGGACGAGACTGACGGCACGCCCTATGCAACGAAAGATGGCGTCAGAGAATCAATCGAGCAAGCCACGGGACGGATCAGTACTGAGGCGTTCACACCTGATGAGCTCGTAGAACGGCTGGACCGAACGAAGCGCTACCTACAGGAATCAGGCGAAACGTACGAGTTCCTCATCGGGCTCGACGAAGTCGCCATTTACGTCGGTGACCAGCAACACCGCTATCGAGAGTTCCTGGAGACGGTCGACACACTCATCGCCGACATTAATCCCCCAATTTTGGGGACAGGACAGTGGTCGCTGCGGGACATGCAGCAGGATTTCATGGGAGAGGTCGATCCTGAGGCGTGGTACACGAACGAAATTCCGCTCCGGGGTGCCGATACCGAGATCATAGTCAGAAAGCGGTGGCTCCGAAAGTCAGATTCCGGGGCGAACACGGTACACGATCTGCTCGAACGGGCTCCTGACTTCGAGTTAGAACTTGCCGACGCTTCAGAATACACCGACGTCGGTGAGCCCGTAGAGGCGTATCCCTTCCGTGAACACGACCTCTGGTTGCTCCGTGAGGTAATGCAGAGTCTCAAGAAAGAAGACTTGGAAGTGGACAGAGAGTATGTTCAGGGACGAGCGCTGCTGATTCTCGTTCGTTCTCTCTTCACCAGCTTTGATTGGTCCCAGAAAGAGCCTGGAGCGGTCGTTGCGTGGGATGAAATCTATGACTTGATTGAGCGCGAAACAACGGACATTCCGGGGTGGGCAAAGGACCAGATCCAGAAAGTCGAGAACACGACTGACGAGATGGGGGTGAGTGTCGCGAAAGTTCTCTATCTCCTTGGCCAGGTCGACGCCGTCCCAACAACGAAGGAGAACATCACACGGCTGCTGGTTAGCTCAGTAGATACTGACATCGATCAGCTCGAAAGCGATGTTGAGGAAGCCCTCAAAGCGCTGATGGAGGACAACTTCGTTCGAACCGACGAGAGTGTCCAACCGCAGACGTATAGAATCCTGTCGAAGGAGATTGTCGAGTTCTGGGATCAGATTCACCGGGAGGCAGCAGGGCTTCCTCAACATCAAGTTCGGTACAATATTGAGGACCTTCTTCGGGAGGCGGATCGTGGTCGGTTGACCGCGGATGATTCACTCCGAACGCGGAATATCGATGGGATTTCCGACGCCCCGTATACGTTCCGCTACACTGTATTAGACCAAGTCGACTCCTCACCGGAACCTCGTTTCGATGGTGTAGTTGCCAGGGTACTAGCGGCTGACCCGGATACAATAGAAGAGTCACGAACAAGATGGCAGGAGGCGAACGTTGGTGACCAAGGCGTTGAAGACGTCCTTATCGTTATTGAGCTTTCAGAGGGCCTTCGCGAGAGTATTCGGCATCTGATTGCGTTGGATAAGTTATTGGAGCCGGGGGCTAGCGCAGAACTCCGTATCGAGCAACAACAGGAGGAGGAGACCGTCGAAGACGAGATCGAGGAACTCCTCTATGGCGCGAAGCTCTATACGCCGGACCATAACACGACGCGAGGGACGTATCTAAGCAACATCGATAGTGTGCTCGCTGATGCTGTCAGAGAGAAATTCGAGAACAGGAAAACACTCGATACACGGCTGCAGGAGGTTGACGACGCTCGGACCCTCTTCGAGTTCTTCAACGGGAATGGTACGTGGCCGTTCTCAAGCGACGACGCAGAAATGCTCGGGGTCAAGACAGTTCCGAGAGAGATTAGTGACGGGTGGGCTGAAGAGTTCCTCAACGATTACGCTGGAGAGGAATTAGTGAGTGGAGAGACTGTCCTCGAAGAAATCGCTGGTCGACGGGGGAAATATCTCGGGACGCCACGCGAGGCACTGGCGGCGCTTCTGATCACGCTTGCCGCAGCAAACAAAATCGAGATCAGACGTGATGGGGTCCGTATCGAAGACCCGGGCGAAATCGGTCGCGTGATGCGACGTCTTTCCGATATCCGTGACATCGATATTGGATTCGATCCCGTGGACATTGAGGGAAGTAGCAATCTAAAAGCGGTCTATCAGTCTCTCCGAGGATTCGCTCCACAAGGGAACGATCCGACCGCTTGGCTCTCCAATCTCGCATCATGGGCAGAAAAGAATAGTTCGGGTATTCGGAACATCTGTGCTCGTGTGGATCTCGAGTTTGACGAAGAAATCACACTGGATGCGCTCCGTGACGTATTAGAACCAGGGATGGCAGGTGGCGAACTTGACGATGCAGTACTGACAGAATCGCCAGTACCAACGCAGGCAGAGTGGTTCCACAAAGCTGAACCATTATTCGAGGGCGAGGAGCCGCTCTGGGATGAGTTCAACAGTACACTCGAGACGATGCGATCACTGTACCCAGATGCTGCGATTACCTACAAGATGGAGGACGCCGTCGATGGGTCGCGCATCCCATCCAAGGAGAGCCTGACTAAGCACCAGACAGAGGCTCAGGACTTCCGTACCTCACAGATTAGTGAACTCTACCACCTTCTCACGGGAACCGCACCTGAAGCGGATTCGATCTCGGAGCTCTGTTCAGCGGTCGAGCAAGCGTTACTGGATCAAGACATAATCGTGGAAATCGACACCGTCACCGAGACGATTCCAGGAGTGAATTTCGAGTCACTCAGAGAACTCGATGAGATCGCTGAATCCGCGGCTGACATCTCCGAATCCGATATCGCATCCGGGAACGCAGTCAGCGAAGCTAGCCAGCTTGAGGAGGCACGAGGACTACTTGAGGATCAACCAGATGGTCCACTCTACAACCAGCTCGAATCTCGGTACGAGGAACTCAACTCAGAACATTCTGAGGCGTTCATCACGAAGCAGGTGAAGCGTGCGCTAAGTGGACCAGACCTCGTCACACCGTCTCGAGCAGAAGCGTTGGTGAAACAGGCCGATGCAAAGCTCCAGTCAACGGACGATGATGACGACGATGATGAAGACGATGATGACCAAGATGACGACGGACCATCTGTCGACGAGCTCTGGGCAGATGTGACCGAACCAGGTGACGGTACTATTGTGGTTATCGATACAGAGGAGGGAGACCGATGAAATCGCAACCGACGACGACACTCGAAGACCAGGCGAAAGCTCATCTAGAAGATGAATTTACTGACGACTACGCGACAGCTGTTCGAGTCGTCTGGTGGGACGACGGAGGACATCTCCGAGAGGTCGTCCGTGCTGCTGCAGACCGGATCGGCGTAGGGTTCTCGGAGGCAGAACAGTTCCCTCTCGAATTGAGAAGAAACGCAATCGACGAACCGGAGACTCCCCACGTCTGGTACATCCCGCAAGCGAAGGAGAATCGTGACTGGTTCAGAGACATCCGTGAAACTGGCGGTGAAATCGAACTCACGATCGAACAGCTAACTGCCGAGCTGTATGAGGTCAATCCCTGGGATATCTATGATGTTGAGCGAGGGACGGAGTCTGACCGCGAAACTGCGGCGAATGTAATCAAAACTCAGTTCGCAAGCGGTGGAATTCCACGCTACGGGGACCTGATCGGTGAGATAATCACAAAGGGAGAGGGCCAGATTTTAGAACACCTCCTCGAGGGTGGATGGCCAGAAATCGACAAGGATGATGAAACGATTGCCCGAGTGCAAAAGTCGCTAAAAGACAGGCACGTCGCTCCCGCAGACAATGCTGAAACACCAGAGGAGATCGAGGACGTCGTCTGGAAGTGGGCCGTTGCCCGTTGGCTCGTCGCCGAGGGAAAGGATGTCGACGCTTTCCCCGAGGGATATGGAAACGTGGGTAGCACCCTCGGCGATATCAACCCACTCAAACGAATTGTCGATTCCCGACAGAGCAAGCGGTTGGCAGAGCGCTATCTGAGCGAGAGCTACTGGGGAGACGTAATCGAATCATCCGACGATGCGTGGGAGTTCGCGGCCTGTCCGGTTGATGGAGCGCTTGATGCAGCTCTGTGGGATGCGTGGCTCGAATCGTTAGAAGAGGGGAGGTATACGGAATGTATCGAAAGGGCGAACGAACGCCAAGAAGCTCTTGGAGTGTATCCGGACGATATTCCCTGGACGACGCTCTGGGAACAAGCCGAACAAGTAGCCGAGTTGGAATTGCGGTTTGCAGCCTGGGAAGAGCGGTCCCAGTCATTCGACCCCTTCGACCAGTATGCCGATCAAGAAGACGGAACTTGGAAGATCGACTATGGGGTGTTGGAACTCGAGATCACAGGTGAACCCGAGCAAGAGAGACTCCTCAACTCTCACCCGGCGACGGAGTCGCTCCCTGAGATTCGCGCCGAGCTCTTAGAGACGCGGTATATGAACTATCTTGAGGAGATGAGCGAGGCAGTAGTCAGTTCGTTCAGGACTGGATCGCCTCTGGCGGGGAAAGACGCTGCCTACGAGTGGTGGACTGACAACGAGCAGGATCTCGCAACAGGGGAAACAGTCGCCCTGTTTTTGATTGATGCGCTGCGATTAGACCTCGCTCGGGAGCTGGCCAACCGCCTTCGAGAGGACTATTCGATCGCCGAAGAAACCAGAGTTAGCACACTTCCATCGGAGACCAAGTTCGGGATGGCTGCACTCACACCGGGGCGAGCCCACAGGTTCCGTGTCAAACTCCGGAACGGGAAGCTCTCTGTCGAACGAGGTGGCCAGCGTCTCGACAACAAAGGAAACCGAGTAAAAGTCCTTGAACGAGAGGGATGGGACGTACCGGACGATCGCGATTCCGGGTGGCAACACCACCAAATCGCCTACTACGACAAGGACATCGACGACATCGGTGAGAATGAACTCGACAATCCAGAGAGTCACTTCACCAGTTACATCGACGAACTTTACGATCTGATTACAGAAAAGCTAGAGAACGAAAACTGGGATCGAATCTACGTCGTGACGGATCACGGATTCGTCCTGCTCCCGAAGGGGACTACAATGGAATCGATTTCTAGCTACGACGGAGATGGAGAGGTCAAATATCGGCGAATCGCTGGAGACGACATCGAGGATGCCGGAACAGGCGTCCGAGTCACGGGTCAGACACCCGGGACAGAATATCTGAAAACGTCAGTTCGATTGCTCGCCAAACCTCGACAGTACAACAGCAAAAGTGGGCTTACCGACGCCCGCTATTACCACGGTGGGATCCTTCCGCAGGAATGCATGCTGAACTTCCTCCGAGTCGAGAAAGAATAGCACACGACGAGACAATTCGCTCGTGAACTTGATTAATAAGCGCAGATGAGTACTGTGTACGCAGATGGGCCACGTCTACTATCACCATCCCGGTGACAAGCAATTCTCTCTTGACTTCGTACATCCGGACCCTGGTGAAATCGTCTCGCAGATCGTCGATTACGATAACGACGTCGCAGTGAAGGTCCAAGCATACGATATCGACGAAGAATTCTACGTCATCTATACGTCCCGCGTCGGCGGTGGGCCCGTTCGTGAAATCGATTTCAACCTGAATGAGTCACTCGCGAAGATGAGCGAGGACAACAGCACCATCGTCGTTCGGCTGCTCGAGATCTACCGCGCCCTCATCGCTCAGAATGAGGAGGAAGAAGGTGTTCCTGTCGAGGCGTACAAGAAGATCGACGTCGACGCGCTGCCGGACGTACTCGATCGGACGTCGTGGGAGGGATCAGCAACAGCCGTTGCAGGGCGGCTTGCCTCGAACCTGATTCTGAAACATGCACTTCCGAACGCCAACCACCGGACGGCTGTCGCACTGGTCCAGTTCTACCTCCGGCGTCTGAATCCGAACTTCTCCATGCCGCAAACGTCTATAGAAGTCGATCCAGAGACGTACGACTGGCGGGAGTGGGTTAATGAGTACATCAACAAGTCGAAGCGGCTGTTGACCATTCGACGGAAGAACGTCCTCTTCAAGCACCTGTACCGCTTCGGCGCGAGAACGCTTGAGCGGAAACACGCTGTCGAAATCGACTTGACCGCATACGAGCTGGATATGTACCCGAGTGAGGCGAAAATCGTCTATGCGGAGCAGCATGAAGACCTCTGGATCGAGTTCGTCGAAGAGGCCGTCGAACGCGCAGGGTATCCAGACCTGAAGGAAACGCCAGGGCTATCGAAAGCAGAGTTCGCTGAAAAGATTCGGAATCTCGACTAAGGAGTGTCGTTAGTCTTGGAGTGTGGCGACTGTTCGGCCCGTTTCTTCGGCCTCCTGGCTGCGCGACATATTGTACGTCGCGAGCGCTTCGTCAACCGCCTCATCAAGACTCATTGGTCAACCTAATCTTGACTCTTCTAGCGTATAAACGCTTGCATGGCTCCAGACGAGTATCAAACAGCCTCAGTTCACCTCGATCAGTGCTGAGTGCGCAGATGTTCTTCCCTGCTCTGAAGAATCCGTTGCCGTCGACCAATTTGTCCCCGAACAAAGTCCAATCATGTTCGAAGACGTTGTTTAGGGGATATCTGGATTTGCGGTAAGACTACTCGACAACGCTGACTTCCGAACGCTGTTCTTGACCAATCAGTGCGACTAGGTCCGCTTTCGAGAGTGGATCAGTATCAACACGGTTCCCTTGTGCAGTATAGAAGATCCCTGTGGTCACCTCTCGACTAGAGAACCACTCATTCAGCACGTGATAGTACACACTGAGTTGCTTCCGATACTCATCCTCGGCGTGCCGCCCGAGGTCAGTTTTAAAGTCGATGATCCCGACGGTATCGGGACGAATATGAACGAGGTCGACGATTCCTGAGATGGTGACCTGCTCGCCATCGACAGTAAGTGGCAGATACGCATCCTCCTCAACTCGCAGCTCACCATCGAGCGAGTCGATGAACGACCTGATGTGACGTTCGTCGTCGTTCGAGGGCTCGACGTCTCCTTCCAGTACGTACCGCTCAGCGAACTCGTGGGTCTGCGTTCCGAACGCGGTCCCTCTTCCGTCGTCGACGTCCTCGAACACATCGTCGCGCATGAGCGTGTGCGGCGAGTGTCCGACCGGGCCGTCCGGCGTTGGCACGGAAATCTGCAAGTGTGCCTGCGTCGTCTCGTCGATATCGTCTTCCTGAACGTTGGGTTCCAGCTCCTCGAGGTCAACCGGGAGCTCTTCAATGAACGTGTTCGGGCTCTCGCCTGCAGCGAACACGAGATGGCTCTCAGCCCGCGTCATCGCGACGTAGAGCAAGCGTCGTTCCTCATCGTATCCACGCGGCAGGCACTTTCGAAGGACGTCGGCCCGCCAGTTGTCGTGAATGTGAGGATACCCATGATCGTCGGCGTAGAGTTTTCGCTGACGTATCCCGATCGGATCGTCGAACGTGATCGCATTACTGTTCCCGCCTGACGGTGGGAAGCAATGGGAGTTCATGTTCGCGAGCACGACAATGGGGTGCTCGAGTCCCTTGGCCGCGTGGATGGTCTGGACCGTCACCGAATTCATACCGGCGCTCGCGTGGACCTCGTGGGTGCTACCGTCCTCGATGCCGCGTTCGATGAATCGGATGAGGTCACCCCGTGTCAATGTCGTCGCGCTATGGACGGACTGAATCTTCGTCAGCAGCACGTCGGCATAGGCCCCGTCATAGTCGTACTGGGAGAACACGCGCTGGGCAACCCCACCGACCGTCTCCAGTGACGCAAGCTCCGACTTGAACGCCTGCATATTGGCGGGATACTCCTCACTATCGAGGACGTGTTTGATCTCGTCGAGCGTGTAGCCAGCTTCCTCAAGCACGACTGCCCATCCTCGCTCCGCGTCGGATTCGAGAATTCGCAGCCACGCCAGGAGAAGCTTCGCCGGGTCAGACCGGAACAACTCGATACCACCTTCGTACGCCATCGGCAGCCCATACGCCTCGGCGACAGAGAGGAGTTCTCGGCCGAAGTCACGAGTCCGAGTGAGGACGGCGATGTCACCGTACTCTGGTAGACGAAGTTCCCCGTCCTCCTCGACCTGATACGCGTCGTTCCCGACAATCTCCTGAATCTTGGTCAGAACGGCTTCGTGTTCGTCTTCGTGTTGAATCGCCTCTATCTGAGAGTTCTCGTGCGATGCGTTCGAGGAGAGCGACACAATTCTATCTTGCACGGCCGTCTCGTCGACGTCGTCCGTGCTCGCCGCGGGCGTCAATAGACTGTGCTCGGAGAAGTCGAGAATGTCCTGCGTCGACCGGTAGTTCTCGACGAGCTCGATATCGATGATCGGGCGGGTCGCCCACGATACTCGCTCGTGATCCTCGTTGAGTTCGTTGACGAACCGATCCAGGCGAGATTCGAACTCAGTAATGTTCTCGACGGTGGCATACTGGAATGAGTAGATGCTCTGTTTCCAGTCGCCAACGACGCAGACGTTGTTCGTGTTCGCGAGCAGAAGAGCGAGTTTGAACTGGATCTCACTAGAGTCCTGGAACTCGTCGATCATTACGTACTCGAACGCGACATCGTCACGGAGTCGGTGGTCGTCACAGAGCAGGACGAACGCGAACAGTTGGAGGAAGCTGAAGTTAAGATAGTTCCGACTGAGCGCGAACTCAAGGTACTCGTGGTAGACGTCGTGAACGAAGTTCTTGAGGTCCTCTCGCTGTTCGTCAAACACCAGCCGTGCGACTGCCGCAGGAACCTGCTTCTCACCCCACCCCCCGCGAATCGTCTCTTTGTCAGGTGCGTCTGGAAGGTAGCACTTGTCGTTCCCGTAGCCTCCAAGTTTCGAGCGAAGCTTGGACTGCTTGTTCCCGTCGTTTCGGGGCTGATTCAGTTCGTCGAAGATCTCTCGGAACGCCTTGAAGTCGCCGTCCAAATACCGCTCGCCGTTGCGATACCAGCCATCAGCCGTCGGGAAGACACCTTTCGCCGCAAGCTGATTGAGTAACCCGAGGAGTTCGACTGGTTCCTCGAGAGCGCGGAAGAAGTCGTTGTACTCGGAATGGTCGTCGCTGAACCGACGGATGAACTCGCGGAACTGCGCCTTCTCGACGTTCTCGTCTTCGAGGACGCGTGTGGACCCCGTGATGCGGTCGTCGATGCCGAGGAGCGTCGGTGCCTCGAAACCGTGTTTCATGAGGATGTCGTGACAGAGGCTGTGGAACGTCTGGATCGGTGCGTCCGAGAGTTCACGCATACCATAGTCACAGTGGGCGACGATTCGGTCCTTCATCTCCGTCGCCGCGTTGTTGGTGAACGTCACGAGGAGGACATCCTCAGGTTCGACGTGGTCTTGGTCGACGATTTCGGCGTAGCGACGGGTGACGGTGAACGTCTTTCCAGTCCCTGCGCCGGCGTCGACGACGTGGATTCCCTGTTTGCTGTCGATTAGGTCTTGCTGTTGGTCGTTCGGCGCGGTCATCGCGAACCACCCTCCAGGATGCAGTCTCGGTTGTCCACGTACCGATAGTTTGGATCGCCGCCGAGTCCCTGAACCGGGAGGCGCTCATCACCGGCACGACGAGTGTTCAACTCCGAAAGGCGATCTCGGACGAACTGCTCGAAGGCGTCCACGTCGCCAGTAAAATAGTTCTGATTGCGAATCCGAAGGAGGTGTCTCAGTGCCTGCTTACAGCCCTTCTTTACGTACTTGTAATCACCAACACTCTCCTTCATCTGTTCCGTCAAGAGGCGCGCAAACGCGGATTCCATGAGTTCACCCTTGTCCCTCGTCTCCGGGAACTCGTGTACATCCAAGAAAGCCAGGTACTCTTCATATTCCACCTGGGAGAAGGTCTTGTTACAGTCATTCGCGGCGTCTTCCTGTAGTTCGGTGAAGGTGTCTTGTCTCGCGATATATCCTTTGTACGTAACTGGATAATACGTTACTGTCGTCAAACAATCTTCGAGAGAACTATCCCCAGTCACCACATCGTCAAGCGTTTCGAGGAAGTGGAAGAACGTGAATTGCAGTTCTTCATCCGGATGCTCAGTCCGCTGGTGAGCGAGATACAGCAATGCCTGGAAGTTCGGTTTGTCGCTCGGTGGATCAAGCGCTGAATGCTTTACAATCGAGTATGCTGACTTCTTTGAGCCACTCTTGTAGTCGAGGAGTCGGGTCGGGCTGTGAACGAGGTCGATCTTGCCCTTCAACCCGAGATCAGTGTTCTCGAACCAGCGTTCGGTGTGCGACGCATCGATGGGGCGGTCGTAATACTCGGCGAAGAAGTTCTCTCCCCGACCACCGTCAGGCGTCACCAGGGCGTCACCGTGAGGAGAGTTTGCATTCAGGAATTTAACGATGGTCTGGAGACCGACACGGTACTTGGTGAGTCGGACTTCCCGGTCGACGCCCCGGAGGAACGGGTCGACTTCGTCGAGAATGGCTGCGGCTACATCGTCGAGTGTATCAGACGTGATGGCGTCCGGATGCGAGACATAGAACTCCGCGAAGTCGTGGAACAGGTTCCCTTCCCTAAAGTGATCCTTGTCCGGGTTGTCGACGAGTCGGCTGAAGAAGTAATCGCGGGGTGAGTTGACGTAGGAGTTCAGGCTCGACTGGCTGAGTGCGGTGACTTCCTCGGGGGAGACATCGAGTGGTTCTTTTTCGAATCCGTCCTGTGTCGTTCGAGACGCTCGTGAATGCTGCAGTGAGTCCAAATCACTGAATCGGTCGAACTCCTCGTCGAACAGTTCCTCAAAGTATAGGCACGGGGTGACGGACGTTCCACCGGCGGTGTCCTGCACGAGGTAGTACTGGTCGACGCCGTTCTGCAGGAGGAGTTGGAACTGCCGGATGTTCCGCTCGAACTCCTGATCTCGGTCGACCCACGGGCGGCGAGGCGACGAATGTGTCCAACCTTCGTCAAGGGCGAGATAGAACACGACGGCGCGGTCGACGTGAGCAGCCGATTTTGCATCTGCCAATAGGACACCTTCGTTCTCCCGATCCACAGGCACTTCGTACGACTGTAGATAGAACTCGAGACGGTCAACTGCCGGTTCGGTGACGGCGTCGTCAAGGAGGCCGAGCGTCGCGAGTTCCTCTCTGAAGGCGTCGATAGAGGCGTCCGTGACTGCTTCGTATTCGTCGATGGCCTCCTCGAATGTGCGGGAACGAATCTCATCACGGAACTCAAGGATCCAGTCTACTTCCGGACGATCAAGGTCGTAGAGACGCTTCTCGTCGTGCTCAATGTCGACGGGCATCCCGAGCTGGGTCAGGAGTGGTCGAACGTCTCCTACTCGCGTATCCCGGCCAGCGTGGGCACTTCGAAGGAGTTGCAGGAATGCTCGGTGACGAGCATCGTCATTGAACCCCGGACCACCGTAATATGGACTCTCTGCAGCTTCCAGCGCCGACTCAATGAGCGAGGAATACTGACTAACTGCATCGAGGACGACAGCCACGTCGTCGGCGTTCTCCGGTGTGACCGTATCGAGGACCGCGTCGACGATTGCAGCCGGTGAGTCGAGAATTCGGAAGGGTGGATGATCGAATGACTCCTCGGTGAACGGGTCGACCGTCTCGTAGTCTGGGGGAAGGATCGAGCGTTCGAGTTCGGTAAATTGCTTGAAGCCGACGACAGCGACCGACGTGTCGGCTTCAATACTGTACTCAGTGAGACGTTTAGACGTCGTGTCCATCTCTGCTATGCAGTCGACAGCGGTGTGCGTTGCCGTCGTCGCGAACTGCTCGTAGTCCAGAATAGCGTCAGCCGTCCCCTGATACTCCCAGCACTGTAGGATGTTCCCGACCGCATAGGATGTCTCCTTCCAGTTGAGGTCAGTCGTCTGAATGATTTCGAGGAACGCGAGTCGGTCTTCGGCCTGTTCTCGGCGTCGGGCAGCCAGGCGCCGTGGTGTGATCGCGAATGGCCCGAAGTGAGGTTGATCAAGACGCCGGTTCAGGGCACTCGCCATCGGCGCATCCGGCACGAGCACAAGGTCGAAATCCTTGCATTCCTCGTAGAGAGAATCGATAGACTTCGCTCGTGTAATTGACACAGACTAGCGAACTCAAGTGGATTGTAAATATGTATCGCTGGGCAGACATTCGGGAGTATGATAACAACCAGGCACATCGGACTACACAACAGATGATATCTCGTGCAAAACTGAACCGTTGGACACATTCAGAAACTGCAAATCAAGAAGAAGCTCGAGATACCAACCGCGAACTCCGGGATGATCTAGAAGAAGGTGGCCTCCAGGGTGTCAGTGAAGGGTTAGAATTCGCCACCCTCCTTCAAGGTTCGTACCGGAACACGACCATGGTGTACAATTCCGGTGACGTAGACATTCTTGTCATTCGGACAGACACCTTCCATGCGGATTTTTCTCACGTCCCTGATCACGCCGCCAGCCATGCCCCTGGTCGAAATCCACAGCAAATGTTCGAGGAGCATGCCGAAGGCGTGTATCGAACCCTCCAAGCCCAATACGGGACACGCAACGTCGAACGTGGTGAGAAGGCAATCGAAGTGGACAGTGATGAGTTGCCCCTTGGAGCCGATGTCGTTCCCTGTCTCCAGTATCGACGATTTTGGTCACGCCAGCCAGGAAACCATATGAAAGGAATTGTATTCTGGACTCCAGACGGGACGAAGATCATCAATTTCCCACGCCGTCATCGGATCATGGGCATCAGGTACAACGAATATACAAACGGGAACTACAAACCAACGGTTCGTATTTTCAAGAACTTCAGGAATACACTCGCAGAGAACGGCGCTATTGAGAAAGAAAACGCTGCGTCATACTTCATCGAGTGTCTCCTCTCAAACGTCGAGACTGCCACAATCGCAAAGGATGACATTCGCGATCGAGTGGAAGGAATTCTCGACGAACTCGAAGCCGACGCTGCAGAAGAGTTCCCGGACTATACTGTACAGCATGGGATGCAACCGTTGTTTGGTGACGAGACGACCCAGTGGGATGTCGAACACGCCAGAGCATTCGTCACCGAGGCCAGACGCTTCTATGAAGAGGATTAGTAGGGATGCATACCTACTCAACAGACAACGACAATAGGCCGACTGTATACGGCATTCTTGGATTCGCAGCCTATGCAGCTGCCCTTGCCGTGGGATGGCTTTCAACAATGCTCAGTGCAGTCATACCGGCAGTCGCAGGTATCGATCTCCTGGGGAGTGGGATTTACTCTTCTTACAGCGACGTTTAGTCGGTTCATCTGGAAAACAAGAATCGCCCGCGTAACAGGAGCGTCAAAAGTTCCTGATTTCAGCGGCGAGTGGACGGGATATGTGAAAACCTCGTATGAGGGCGTCATTCTGGATGAGGCGCTTCACGCGTCGAACGACCCAACGCGGAATGCAGCGGGTCGCAGCGACGCTACGAATCACTCAGACATGGCGGAAAATTAGCATCCACCTGGAGACCGACAATTCCGAGTCAGACAGTACTGGCGCAACCGTATTGACTGAAGATGGGCGTTGGCCGAGCCTTAATTACCAGTATGAGAACGATCCAGACCCAGATTCAGCGTCTTCGATGACAAGACACTACGGAACTGCGGACTTAGCTTTAAAGACAGACTCTGACGAAACAGTACTAGAGGGATTCTATTACACAGGTCCTGGCCGTGAGAACTACGGAGAAATGTACTTCGTGAAATCGGAGTGAATGCTCAGTTCACTCTGTACAGTTCCAGTATCCCATGGGTTCCCCGCTGATCAGGGCGGTTGTAGTACTTTCCTTCGAGTTTGTCTTCGTGCTCATCGTATTCTAAAATAGCAGTCCCGTAATGTGGGTCAAGCTCTTCGTTGGTGGTACTCCCATCATTCCAGTAGTTATACGAGAGTGTCGGCCAGGCTTTTTCTTTGACCAAAATCGTCGCTGCTCGGCTATGTGAGGGGGATTCTGGCCCATCCAATGATACACGTATCTTATCCCAGGTCTGTTTAATCTCAATACTGGTTTCCTGTTTTGTCAGTCCCTCAATCTGACGTCCCTTGTCGACGATCTGCTCGTCGGGGATGAGGTCCGCGTCGACGGAAGTGTACAGATGTCCTTCCCATGTACCATTCAAGTTCGGAACAGCGACCAATCCCTTATCGTGTAACCACTCCCACTTCCAGAGATATCTCGTGAAACCGAAGTAGAGTGCGGATGAGACAACGCCCATCGAAAGTCCGAGTACAGGACCAAAAACGCTGATTCCTCCAAGGTAAATTACTGCAGTAGCGATACCGATTACGATGTATCGCTGATGGCGATTCGGTTGGTCAGTGGAAAAGTTGTGCATTCTTCCGTTTGCTGTACCAGTCGTCCCACATTTCTTGGAGACGGGTTATGAGTTCGTCTGCTTCGTCAGTACTCCACTGCGTGTTGCTATCGCCAAATAGAGATTCCATTTCGGAAACCTGATCAAAGGTCGAAAAGTCCGTATTGTCTAAGTACGATAGCGTTTCATCGAATCGATCTGACCGGCTGGTCCGCTTTAGGATACTCTCTGGAACGTTGTAGATGAGACACTCGATCCCGTACGAGTGAGCATTAATCGTCCAAAGAGTATCGAAATGGTTGTTGTAGTAATAGCGTGCGTTCTTGAATATACGGACGGTCTCCTTGTAGTTCGAATGCATTTCCCGTCCGTTCTCGCGGTGAATCGTAGGGAAGTTGATTACACGATCGTTGCCGTTCTGCGGCATGAAGTGCATTCCCTTGTCGATTTCCGCGTCCTCATCGCCGCCTTCGGGATACGTCTGGTAAACACGGTATTCACCGCACGCGACCACATCAACGTCGACATCAAGTAATGATGTAGTCTCCTTGTCGATTTTGATTGCCTTATTACCGGGAGTGACAGCTGAACGACCAAACTTGATCCTGAGTGCCGTCAACACGTCATCGTAGAAATCACGGTGGTCATAATCGGCGTCATCGTGGTCTTCGTTGTATCGTTCCTCCTCCTCATCGGTTAGCTCCTCAAGGTCAGAGCGCCATGCGGACGTGATTTTCGCGACGACGTCTACGTCGCTCGATCCCCGTGTGTGAGTTGTGTTCGCATATGAGCCCTGTAAATAGACTTCGTAATCTTCGTCCGCTTGTTCCAGGGGGGAGCGTTCGCTCATCAGGGCACGGCGAGTCTTATCCCGTGCATCAGCCGATCCCTTGTCAGCTCCGGTACCATGCCAGTCGTTAAATTTGCTTTCAGGAATCGGCATTTTAGCAGTTGCCCATTAAACTCGATAGGTACGGTGTAGTCACGACTCGACTGCGGATGACGGCATCCGCGCGGTGTATTATGTCGTCTGGAATCATCTGTATTCTATCTCCAGGTGGGTTCTAGTGGGAGACAAGGATAGGTACGAATGCTTGATAGTTAAATATTAGCGAAACAGAGTGAAAGTGATAACATGCCCATTGAATCCTCTCGGCACGGTTTTCCTCAGAATAGGTAGAATGCATATCACCTTCGCGATTCCAGTCGGAATTTTTGAGAGAATCATATCGCAGTATACGGTTTATTCGTATGGCGCATTTTATCGCCAAATCTATCGTGGGTTTAGCAAACTGAATTGGTCTGCCCAACCCACACACTGATAAGGAATCCGATTGAAACGCTGAACGACTCGAATATGCCACTCTTAGAATCGCCATACTGGGCCGCGACTAGGCTTCTAACCGAATTCTGCACCAATCCAATTTCAGACGATCAAATCCCCCAGAGATCGCTACAATGAGTCGATCGGATGCCGAGCAGGAGGGCAAGACCGACGCTGAGCGGGTGCCATCATTCGATGGTGTCCGATGGACCTCGTGCTCGCTCAAGGACTTCACGGACCTGTACTGGGACAAGATTGCCCCCTGTCTCGAAGCAGAGGGTATCGATCCGAGAGACGAGAAGCCGACCCACCAGTGGTTTCGGGATCACGATGCGCGGTCATTCCTCGCGGCTCTCCGTCGGCATCACGATCGCTCATTCGGGGAGTTCTGGAACGAGGACCTCGAGCTCGGTGATGATGAAGAGGGCTACACATGGGCAACAATGGATAATGGAACAATCGACGCCCTCGAACAGTTCCTCAACCGGCGGAAATCACGATATAGCCTTGCGACGTCGTCCGTCGACGCGCTCCGAACGCGACTGAACCTCTACGTCCGTGCTTATCGAGAGGCAAACGGGACAGATGACCTCCTTACACCGATTCAACGAGATCAAGAGAATCCAGACTACGAAGCCGTTGACGCGTGCTATGCAGCATTCGACTGGTTGAATGAGGGAACTAAACGCGAATACAGCGCCCAGACCCTCCAGCGTGTGCGGCGCGTCGTCGACGCCTGGTATCAGCATCTGGTCGGTCGACGGGTCGCCTCGATGAACCCTGCGAGCGGCCTCTACGACGAATTCAAGTGGGAAGTCGAAGATTCACCCACACCTTCGCTTTCAGCGAATCAGATTCGGAAACTGATGCAGGCGTCGGAGACAACGCGAGAACAGCTGCTCGTGGTGGCGTTAGCTGGCTGGGGACTTCGAGCGAGTGAGGTCGCCGCACTCCATGTATCGCAGTTCCACCGTGACGTTCCCGAAGACGACATCCGCTTCATCACGTTCGAGAGCCGCAAGAACGGGCCCGGTGAGGTGTCTCTCCTGTACGGAATGGACGTGCTCGACTCCCGAATCGACGAGCTAGCGGAAGACGATACGTGGACTGGATACTTGTTTCCCTCCCCTCAGGGAGAAACGCCGTACGTGACCCGAGATACAATCCGGAATTGGTTCCAAAATCTTGCATTGGAAGCAGATCTCCCCGAGCGGATCGAGGGTGAACGACCAAGTCCACAGCTCTGTCGTCGATTCTGGTATGATACCTATACAGCAGTCCTCGAAGGCGTTCTCGAAGGTGTCGACGAAATCGCTGCAGAGCAAGGTAGTAGCGATCCTCAGGTAGTGATGCAAAATTACCTGTCTGACTCGCGTTCTCGTCGAGTCCGACGAGAGTTCATGCGAGACCAACTCAACGCAGCTTTCGGAGAGAGAACGTAACATCAACCCATCTGTCGAGCCATTCCAAATGTCTGTCCTCGGTTGATGACTGAGTCAATGAGTCACAGAGTCAAGGTTCAATGAAGTATTGACTTCTGGAAGTTAAGAATCAAAGAGTCCATGATTCATTGAGTTGCTTGGTGTTATGGAGAGTGAAGAGTCGCTAACTCATAGATTCATTGAGTTGCTTGGTGTTATGGAGAGTGAAGAGTCGCTAACTCATAGATTCATTGAGTTGCTTGGTGTTATGGAGAGTGAAGAGTCGCTGACTCATAGATTCATTGAGTTGCTTGGTGTTATGGAGAGTGAAGAGTCGCTGACTCATAGATTCATTGAGTTGCTTGGTGTTATGGAGAGCGAAGAGTCGCTGACTCATAGATTCATTGAGTCATTGAATCAGTGAGTGTTTGAAGTATTGAATTGAGGACTCAGGAACACG